>NZ_JBXAHO010000001.1:0-346534 GCF_058795195.1 Pseudomonas sp. GW823-FHT06B06
AGGGTTTGCGCGATGCGGGTCGCGGGCCAGCCGAGGCGACGCGGGCGCGATTTTTGATCGCCGAGCACGCCGTGCCACACCGGCGCTACCGACCAGAAATGATCGCGGTCATGGGGATCCGCCGCCACCGCCGGTAATGGCAGACTGAACCACACCCGTGCAACGGCACGCCCCCGGCAAACTCACCGAGCAACGGTGCCAGCGCCTGCCGCCAGCGGGGAATGCCCTCGACTTGCAAATCACGGGACAGGCGCAGCAAAAAGTCATGCGGTATCTGTCCGCGCATCTGCTCCAGACCCTCCTGACGCAAGGGCTCGAGCAATTGATTCAGGCGGCTCTCCAACTCCACCGCGGTGAAGTCGGCGGGCAACGCGCAACCCACCGCCTGCGTCTGCCGCATGGACTGGTCCCATTGAGTGTCGCAGACCTGCCACACGTGCAGCGGCAACTGCCAATGCAGCGTCCGCGCCAGATCGCGCAGGCGCCGCACGCTGTCGCCCAGCGTTGCGGCGTCGGTGGATTGTTGCTTGTTCAAGGCCCAGACCACGCCATCGAGAGCACGCCAGCGACTCAAACCCTGCCATTGGTTGAACAGTAATGGCGCCTGCACGCGGCCACCATAGAGCAGCACGGTGTCCTGACCATGCAGGAACTGTCGGGTGGTCAGTCCGGGGGCGATGGCTTCGATCTGCTCGGGTTCGCCGACGACCAGGAGCAGGCGGACTTTGAAGCGCCAGAAGGGGCCGTAGTATTTATTAAGATACACCTGAGCCACGCTAACTTGATGGGTGCTCGGGGCTTTCGGACTCTCCGAACGCGTTCGCTTGAGCACATCATCCGCAGCCTCTGCGCGATGCACCGAGTATCCCAGACGGCACCACAAAAGGCGGTAGGCTCCCAGGCCTATCAGCGCGATAAAAGTGAGCGCTGGTATCGCCAACAACCAAGTGTTTTGTCGGTCACTGCCAGAACCCATTCCTAGCCACTGAGGAAAATACCAGACCATGAACTCAAGGATCACTCCGGTCAGGACTAACAGGCCGACCAGTACACTCGGCCCCAGAGAGCGTTGAATCTGCATTCAAGATTCCTTCGTCGAAAGCGGTAGGACGGGCGTCAGCACAGTGCTCCAGAGCCCCGCGTCGGCGACGCTGTCACCACTGAAAATGAACTGCGGCCCAGCGCCGCGCTGAATGGTCTGCGTCGCGACTGCGATTGCCAGCCATGGTGAGGCGGTGCCTGGGTGTCCCAACGATGCGTCCAGGTCGATCAATCCCTGGGGGTACTTTACCGGCATCGGCACTTCAGTCAGAACGGTGCTTATTGTCGCATTGCGTTGCCCATCAACTCCCGCCCGCCACGCGTGCTCGATCGACTTGGCATCCATTGGCACCCAATCCAGCGCTTGGCGAGTGGCATACAGCAGTGCATCAGGAGTGTGTGCCCGCCCCTGTTCAGGGCGGTGAAGGTAGGCCATTGGCGGTAAAGTGGTTTGTGTCAAACGGTTGCCCAGTAGTAGCCCAACGGCCGCTTCTGCCTTGCCTTCTGGTTGTAGCGGTGCAAACTGCAATGCCACCACTAGCAGTAGCGCCTGATCATCAATGCGCTGGTCGAGCCACTGATCCACTGCAGACAACCCTTGCCCTTCGACGGGCACCACTGACTGTCGGATGCCGGACGCGTTCCACGCCGTGTGCCATGCTGGACGCCACTGACTTTGCGGCAGACCGCTCTCGACCTCCAGCAACAGTGCCAACGGCTTTTCATCCGGCAGCTGTGCCAGCGTTTGCGCCAGCTCGACCAGAACCTGACTGAAGATATTGAGCAGCACTTTTTCCAGGTCTTCATGCTTTTCACCAGATAAGCGGCTATGACGCACAACGATTTCATCCAGCCGGGTCGGTTGCGCCGTCAGTACCTCCGTCCCGCTCAGCAAGGCATCGAGTTGTGTGGCCCCCTCTTCACCCGGATTTCGCAGGGCAGTGAACAGGTTCGCGCTTAACACCTGCTGAGAACGCCGACCTCGACGCATTTTTCGGCAAAAATCCTCATCGCGGGCTTCGTCCCAGCCATCGGACGCGCCTTGTTGACCGAAGTACAACAGCAGCCGCCCGAACAGCAGCACACACCAAACGAAGAGCGGTACACCCAAAGCACGCTGCCAGCTATCAATGGATTGCGCATTCAGCGGTTCACTGGCGAACAATAAAGTTTCCCCCATGCCCAACAGTAAAAGCAGAGGTAGTAAACATACCCAGAACCAAATACGAGGTGGTGCGGGGCGTGGGGCCGGAGAAGGGATTTGATCCAATCGGACAGGCATGATCAATTCTCTCCCTCTAATAAAGAGGTAAAAAAATCTAATGCGCTATCTGACGAGCAGAAAACAATAGAAACCAGGTTCAATCGCTGCCTTTTATTCCTCACAATAGTCATCCCTATTGAATTTAATCGAGTCTTGCGACGCCCACACTTCAAGAATATGACCCACAGAATAACGAACTCTCACCCAATCATCTTCGCCCTGTATTTCCAGCATTAAATGAGTACATCCACCCCAAAATATTCAGTTAGGCGACATACATTTCAAAACTGAATTTGTTCTTTTTGAAATATCAAACTTTAAACCATCAATATCCGCATGAGCCCCACACAACCCTAGACCTAGCGCCGTAGAATCCATTCCTTTCGACGAAATCTCCAAAAAATTTTCAGTACGCTTTAGAAAAACACTTCCAAACTTAGTCTGATGAACGAGCATCCCATCGACTGCATCCATCTGTAAGGAGAAAAAACACACATGTTGATTCGCTTGCGTACTGTGAAGCCTGACTAAATAACCTGATCCTTCTGGCTTTATTTCGAGACAGTCATTAAATCGTTCAGAACAACCACTTCCATTACCGGGTGATGTGCACAGCTCACTTTTCTTCAAATAGCGACCAGACCATTCACCAGAGGAGTCAAACAAACTCTCAACACCAACACCATTCGGGTCTTCGTTGCTGTGCAATTCCTCCGCCCAAGAACAGAAACCAAAAAGCACCAAAAACATCGATGTGATAGTAGAAAAATAAAATCTCATTCTTTAGCCCTCAGATAACGTGCCCTGTGTCGGCCTTGCTCATACTGTATGAGCTCTTGAGCTTCCTGAATGTAAGTAGCTAGATCTTCGCGATTATTTTTAGAGATGTGGGGCATTTGCCTATTCCAAATGCTGCCCTGCTGATAAGTAAAGTCCACCGCCACATCTCTGACTCGGCGATCCAATTGCTCCCATGTCGCTGCAGACGACAATACAGCTGAGTTATATTGGCGTTGAGCTGCAATTTCATATCGTGGATACACTACATCTTCGAATAGAATTCGCTGCGCTTCCTGTGTTATCGCACCGAACTGTTCTCTATTTGCATTTACGAAATCACGAGCATTTTGACCAGATAGGCCAGCTCCTCGAGAGAAGTTTTCTGCAAGAACAGCTTGAACTCCTGCAGCAATTAAATCTGAAAGCACTGCATTTTGTGTTCTATGCCGCATGTCGTAACCGCGCCCCAATGTCACGCCCGAAGCGCCTCCCGGCCAGTGCAACCGCCTGCTGAAATAGGGGCTGTTCTGTATGTCGTTTCCTTCGGCGTCGAAAGTTACTTGACCTTGGCGTACTATCAAATCGCTCTTCGGCCGGACTACATAAAAACTCCCCACCAACCCAATCGGATGAACGTGATAAGCCTTCCCCCACGACGGCAACCCCACTTTCTCCGCCACCTCTTCCCACCAACTGAGTTCCTTGATCCGCTGCTTCTCCGCCAACCAGTTCAAGTGCGGGGTCGAGCCGCTATGCCCGAGCATTTCATCCAGCGCATCCCAGACATGTGCACGGTGGAACCATTCGCTTTCCTTGCGGATGATCATTTGCGCGATCGCTTGTGCCTGCGCCGGCAGCCTGAGCGCCTTTTGCAGTTCTTCGGACTTCATCTGGCCGAGGCGGTTAGGGTCGATGATGTCGAACAAGCGGCTCCTGATCGGTCCCTGGTCCTCGTCGTCGGCCAAGTGGCGGTAGCGTTCCAGTTGCGCTTCGCTAAAACGACGCATGTTGCTGAGGAATAAAGCCATGGCGTGGATGGGCCGGCCGTAGTCGTGCAAGACCTCGTAGCCATCCCAGTCCCAGGGACTGATCCACGGCGTGTCGCCCACGTCTTCGCGCACCCAGCCGTTGAGCAACTTGCCGTCAGCGTCGTGCAGCAGGCCTTCGAGGCGGTACCAGTTGATCGCCTTTCGGTCGAGGGTAGCAGGCACGGAAATCTTGTCGTCGGCTGACAGGGCCTCAAGCAGGCTTTTCGGGATCAACAGGCCCGCGTCGCTCACCGGGTCGGTCCCGCTCGGCACCGGCCAGCGCGTGGCGCTCGCGCCGTCGCGATGCGTCATTACGGCGGTGCCCTTGGCCAGTTTCAGCCAGGTTCGCTCGCGCGCCGGCAGGCGTTGGGCCCAAGCCCGACTGGCCACGATGAAGACGTCCATGTCTTGTTCGCTGAACGTTTCCAGGTGCAGCTTTTTTTCCGGTCGTTCCGCCCCTTCGCTGTGATAATCGCCGAGGTGGCCGATAAGCGCGCCGGCCTGGATTGCGACGGGGGTATCGAGGACCACGATCCGGTCCGTCGCCAGCGGTTCCAGTACGCTTTGCAGCCCCGCGAACTGTACGTACTGCGGGACCCGTTCCAGTTTGCGAAATTCGCCTTCACCGCTGACGGTGACAATGGTGCCTTTGGGCAACTTGCTGATGTGCTCGTAGTGCAGACTCCCTTCGGGGCGCACTTTGAGTTCGTCTCCATTGGTTTCGATGCGATGTTCGCCACCCACCTGCGACTGCAGATATCGGGAGGCGAGGTAACCGCGCAGCGAACCGTCGTCGTTGCTCAGGCTGGCCGGGCCCAGGCGGTTTTTCAGGCGGCGGTAATCGCCCTGGCCGCTGATGTCCACCTCGGCGCCGTGGGGCAGGAAGTCGGCGACCTTGCCGGACCGGGGGCGGTAGTAAACGTGCAGGCCGCGTTGTTCGGGATCGTCGGGATGCGGATCGTTCGCCGTCGCCTTGACCCGGTGCACTTCGGGCCAGAATCCCGGGCGCGCCAGATTCGAATCCTCGTCATACTTCTCCCAATCCTGCAGGTGCATGTACAGGCTGTAGAAGATCAGGCTCGGTGGCTTGTCCGTGCTGTTGTGGATCGTCGGCGGCTGCAGGCGATGGCGGACCAGTACGAAGTTGCGCGAGAAGGGTTTGTTGGCGGTGATCTTGTGGTCGTAGTAGGTCGTCTTCGGTGATTCCCGATCGATGCGGTAAGCCACCACTTCGCCGTCGGCCAGGCAGTGCACGCTGGATTGCTGCTTCAGGCCCGCTGCGGTGCCACTGTCGAAATGCACGCCACCGTGCCACAGGCCATTGACACCCAAGGGGTAGTATCCCGAGGTGGCGTTTGCCAGAAGGGTCAGTTGCTGCAACGGGTCCCGCGTGTCCTTGAACGGGTGGCACCAGTTTTTCAGCGGCTGCAAGTCGTCGGTTTTCGAGGCCGCCGTTGGGGTGATGGGCTGGGTGTCGCGCGTTGGCCAGACCGGGGGCATGGTGCTGGGGGTGCTTGAGTCGTAGTGGCGTCCAAAAATCCAGTCGAGCAGCTTTGCCATGGTGTGTCGCTCCAGGTTTGCGAAAGAGTCAGCCAGAGAAATCCGTACGTTCCAGGGACTGGAAAGGGTGTTCGGACAATTGCGGTAGCGGCGGCATTTGCCGGGCCTGCCCGTCAGGTCCCTTGAACTCGTGATGCGCTGCCTTGACCTTGTGGTCGCCCGCCGTACCCGACTCGATGCCGCCCGCATCCAGGTTGAGGTAGCTGCCCCCGCCATTCAGGGCGATTTTCTTTTTCGCGGTGATGCGGATCTCATCTTCGGTGCTGGTAATCGATAGCTCGAGGCGAGCCAGCAGTTCCAGGGTGCCGTTCTGCGCCTGCACGGAGACCGGCCCTTGGTTGGCAAACAGCTTGATCCCCAGCTTGCGCACAAATACGCTCAATCCCTGGCCCACACCCATGAACAGGCGCTTGACCACGCTGAGGTTGGCGTCGTCACCGGCGTTGAGCATCAGGTTCTCTTGCGCCGCCAGTTGCAGGTGTTGGCCGCTGGTGAGCGCGATGCCTTGGGGCGCGCTGAGCAGCAGGACCGAGGCCTTGAGCTCATTGAGTTGTTCGCGCAGCAGTTGCAGTTGTGCCGCTACATCAGCTGGATCGACGTTGGCCACCTGCGCGTCGCTCGACAGCCCTTGCAGCTGATCGCCGGCCTGTTGCAAGCGGCCCAGCGCGGCCTGCATGTCCAGCATCTGACCTTGGGCCTTGGGCTGTTCATCGGCGCTGATGAATACGCCCTTGCCACCCCGAATGGCCCCCCAATCATCCGTTCTTAGCTCAAACCCTTCCCCGCGTTTCTGCTTCTGAGCATCCACCAGATGCCCCAGGTTCAGCTGGCTCTTACCGCCATATTCGGTGCTGAGCTTGACGTGCTCCTGCCCCCGCAGGTCTTCCATGCGCAGCTTGTTATTCGCCGGTGTACGCAGCACATTGCGGGTGTGGTCGCGCCTGCGCAGGGTCACGTGGTCCGGGTGTTCGCTGTCGTGCAGGGCGTGGGCGATGTAGGGGCGGTCCGGGTCGCCCTGTTCGAAAGCCACCGCCACTTCGGTGCCGGCGAGCATTGGCAGGTGCAGGCCGTGGGTGTCGCCGCCGTAAGGCCGGGCCAGGCGCAGCCAGGTGCTTTCCTGGCCGGGTTTCCAGATGTCGCGGTCGAACAGGAAGCGCACGCGGTAGCGGCCTTCGAGATCGATTTCGGCGTAGCGGTCGTTGCGCTCGGGGCTGCTCAGCCGTGCCGGCAGGGTGCCGGCGATGATCGGTTTGGGCGGGACCTTTGGGCGGAAGCAGACCATCTCGGCGTAGGGAATGGCTTCGAAATGCACTTCGATGTTGCGGTCGCGGGCGGCGCGGGTGCGCAGGCTGGTGATCACCGCGCCAGGGGCAAAGGCCTGGGGCGCGCCGGCGATTTTCAGCACCTGGCCTGGCGCCAGGGTGGCGCTGCTGCTGGCGCCGCTGAGATGGGTCTGGCTGTTGAGGTAGCGCTCGTGGCGCAGGCGCGCGTAGAAAAAGCCGCTTTCGCTTAGCAGGTCTTCGTCCTGGTCCAGTTTGTCACCGAGCACGCGATAGGGTTCGGCGTAGTGGTAGGCCTCGCCGTAGGTGGTGGTCGTGGTGCCGCGGGTCTGGTCGACCTCGCCATCGAGAAAGGCGCGGGCGTCAAGGGCGTGATAGGCGCGAAAGTTGATGGATTTTTCCACCACCTGGTGGCGGGTCTGCAAACCCCACACGCCGTCCTCACCGCTGGCGAAACCGGCCGGTGAGCGCAGTGGCAATTTCACGCCAAACTGGTAGTGGCGCTGGTCGTCGTGGAACTCGACGACGTCGATCCGCAGGCGGTCGTCATGCGTGAAACGGTACCAGATGCCGACCTCGGCCAGCAGCCGCTCGATGAACGCCAGGTCGCTTTCGCCGTACTGCATGACCTGCTCGCGCCGGGGGTATTCGCGCACCAATTGGAACAAGAAGTGCTGGCCGAGGAAATCGTGGCGGCTGCGCAGGATGTGCTCGACGATCTCCGGCGCCGACTGCTGCTGGTACAGGCGGTACTGACGGCCACGATCGAGCAGGGCAAGGCGCGGTTGCAGGGTGATTTCATAGCGCGCTTCGTCGCGGGAGGCGGACAGGCGCTGGAAGCTATTGACCATCCCATACAGGCTGCGCAACGGCTTGACCTCGGGCACTGGCAGGCCAGGGTAAGGAGGCTTTGCCGGCGGCGGATAGAGGCTGAAACTGGCGTCCTTGTTGAGCATCTTCTCGGCGCTGAGGTCTTGCTCGCTGCAGGTGAATTCGATGCGGTAGGTGAAGGGTTGGCTGAGGTGTTCTTCGCCTTCGAAGGCGAGGACATCGAACGCGGCGTCGAACCAGCGGATCGCGAATTTGTGACGGGTGTGGTTGAAGAAGATGCGCGGTTGTGTGCTCATGTCAGGCCTTCCTGGTCTGTGGGGGAAACACACAGGAAGGGTTTAGCGTTCACCCGGGTCCTGAGGGGTGAAAGCTTTGGCGAAATGGAAGGAAGCTGGAAATAGGACGTTTCTGAGGATGGTGTAGGGCTTTTCTGTATTGGTATCCCGGGTTAACCGTGTCGGATAACCCTGTAGGAACCTGCTCTGGGCGGCGTTCCGACGATGAGGCCAGACCAGACACCATCATTCCCCAGCCATAAAACTCACCCGCACCTTCAACCCCGCCTTCTCCCCATCATGCAGGCTGATTTGCGCCAGGTGCGCCCGGCAAATTTCACCAACAATCGCCAACCCCAAGCCTGAACCGGCCACTTGCTGATTGCGCCGGTAAAAGCGCTCGAACACCCGATCGCGCTCATCAAGGGGAATGCCCGGCCCGTCGTCCTCGACCTCCAGCACCGCCGGCGCCAGGACCCGCAAAATGACGTTGCCGCCCGGTGGCGTGTGGGCCAGGGCGTTGTCCACCAGATTGCTCAACAGCTCATTCAACAAGGTCGGCTCACCGCGCAACCAGACCGGCTCGTCAGCTTCCAGCGCCAGGGCCACGCCGCGTTTATGGGCCAGCGGCGCCATGGCCATGCCCAGCTCACGGGCCAATTGACTGAGGTCGAGCAACTGCGCGCCGCCCTCAGCAATCGCCCTGGCGCCGTTTTCCACCCGGGCCAGCGAGAGCAATTGATTGGCCAGGTGGGTCAGGCGATCAGTGCCTTGGGCAGCGGTTTCCAGCGTGCTGCGCCAGGTTTGCGGCTCGTTCGAGCGCAAGCCCAATTCCAGCCGGGCCTTGAGCGCTGCCAACGGCGTGCGCAGTTCGTGTGCGGCATCGGCGATGAATTGCGCCTGCTTCTCGAACTGCCCGCGCAGGCGTTCGGTGAAATGGTTGAGCGCACGCACCAGTGGCCACAACTCGCGTTGCACTTCCACCAGGGGTAGCGGCCGCAGGTCATCCGGCTGACGTTCCTCCACTGCGGTGCGCAAACGCTCCAGCGGGCGCAGCGCCGCACTGACCGCAAACCACACGATCATCAGTGCCCCGACCGCCAGCATGCCCAGGCGCAGCAAGGTATCGCCGGCCAGGCTGCGGGCCATGCTGACGCGTGCCTCATCGGTCTCCGCCACGCGGATTTCCGCCATGCCGTTCATGTTCGGCTCGCTGACCGGCTTGAGCAAACTGACCACGCGCACGTTCTGTCCCCGATAAGTCGCGTTGTAAAAACGCGCGAGCGCCGGGTAGTTGTCGGTGCGCGGTGTACCGGGAGGGGGTGGCGGCAGGTTTTCATAACCGGAGATCAGCTTCTGGTTGATATCGTTGACCAGGTAGAAAATCCGCCCCGCGCTGTCGTAGGCGAACGTATCGAGGGCCACGTAAGGCACGTCCAGACTGAGGCTGCCATCACGTTCGGACAGGCCGGCGGCGATGGTCCGCGCCGAGGCCAGCAACGTGCGGTCATAGGCCGTGTCGGCCGCTTCGCGACCGTTCCAGTAAGCGCTCAAGCCGCTGGCCAGCATCAATACCACCAGCAGCAAAGCCAGGTTCCACAGCAACCGCCAACGCAGGCTGCTGGCCTTATGCATCACGGCTTTCCAGCAAATAACCGAGACCGCGGAACGTTACGATCGCCACCGGGTGGCCGTCGAGTTTCTTGCGCAAGCGGTGAACGTAGATTTCGATGGCGTCCGGACTGGCCTCTTCGTCCAGGCCGAAGACCTGTGAAGCCAGTTGCTCCTTGCTCATCACCCGGCCAGGACGGGCGATCAGGGCTTCGAGTACCGCTTGCTCGCGGGAGGTCAGGGTCAGCAGTTCCTCACCAAGGGTGAAGCGCCGGGTCTCCAGGTCGTAGGCCAGCACACCGCAGCGCTGCAGGCGCTCGCCACCCAACACACTGCGGCGCAACAAAGCCTTGACCCGGGCTTCAAGCTCGGTGAGTTCGAAAGGCTTGGCCAGGTAGTCGTCCGCCCCCAGGTTCAGGCCATGGACCCGGTCCTTGACGTCGCTGCGGGCGGTCAGCATCAACACCGGTAGATTCTTGCCCCGGGCACGCAAGCGCGCCAGCACTTCGAAACCGTCCATGCGCGGCAGGCCGACGTCGAGAATCGCCATGGCGTATTCCTCGCTACCCAGCGCCAGGTCGGCCGCCACGCCGTCGTGCAGCACATCCACGGTCAAGCCGGTGCTCTTGAGCGCCTGAGCGACACTTTCAGCGAGCTGCAGATGGTCTTCGACGAGCAGGACACGCATGGATCATTACCTCGTTCAGGGATGGTCGACGCCATTCTTTGGCGCGGAGTTTACAGCGGCATCCGCCGCTGTGAAGCCTGAAAAACCGTGAAAGCCCGATGAAAGGTTAGCGAAAGGTTGGACCGTTAGAGTCGATCTACGGATGGTTTATCTCGCAGCCATCGATCGTGCTTTGAAATGTAGCTCCCGAAAAACGCCTCGATGCGTTTTCGCCAATAAGAACAATAACGAGGTACGTCGCCATGCTGTCCACCCGGCTCCACATTTGTCCGTCCCGCCCCTTTTCTCGCACCCCCTCGTATACGCTTGCCGGCGCCGTCAACGGCTGCGCGAAGCGAAACCGCTGCATCTGAAACATCCCAAAAAACAACAACTCCTGTGGAGACAACAATGAATCGATCACTGCGCCGTTTCGCCCTCGCCGCCAGCGTCATGCTGTTCGCCGGCCCACTGATGGCCGAGCCCAAACGCCCGGAATGCATCGCACCGGCCTCGCCCGGCGGCGGTTTCGACCTGACCTGCAAACTGGCGCAAAGCGCGCTGGTCAACGAAAAGTTGCTGACCAAGCCGATGCGCGTGACCTACATGCCCGGCGGTGTCGGCGCGGTGGCTTATAACGCGGTAGTCGCCCAGCGCCCGGCGGATGCCGGCACGTTGGTGGCCTGGTCCAGTGGTTCGCTGCTCAACCTGGCCCAGGGCAAGTTTGGTCGCTTCGATGAAACCAACGTGCGCTGGCTGGCCGCCGTTGGCACCAGCTACGGCGCCATCGCCGTGAAGAGCGATTCGCCCTACAAGACCCTGGACGATCTGGTCCAGGCGCTGAAGAAAGATCCGAGCAAAGTGGTGATCGGTTCCGGCGGCACCGTCGGCAGCCAGGACTGGATGCAGACCGCCCTGATCGCCAAGGCCGCCGGGATCAACCCGCGCGACCTGCGTTACGTGGCGCTCGAAGGCGGCGGTGAAATCGCCACTGCCTTGCTCGGCGGCCACATCCAGGTCGGCAGCACCGACATCTCCGACTCCATGCCGCACATCCAGAGCGGCGACATGCGTCTGCTCGCGGTGTTCTCCGAGAAACGCCTGGACGAGCCGGAAATGAAAGACATCCCGACCGCCAAGGAACAAGGCTACGACATCGTCTGGCCAGTGGTTCGCGGTTTCTACCTGGGGCCAAAAGTCAGCGATGAAGACTACGCCTGGTGGAAGGACTCCTTCGACAAACTGCTGGCCTCACCCGAGTTCGCCAAGCTGCGCGATCAGCGTGAACTGTTCCCGTTCGCCATGACCGGTCCGGAATTGGACACCTACGTGAAGAAGCAGGTAGCGGACTACAAAGTGCTGGCCAAAGAGTTCGGCCTGATCCAGTGATTGTCTCTGTCTAGCGGTCACGGCGGGCAAGCGCCGCCGTGACCCAGGAGTTCCCCATGCTCTTACAACGCATTTTTGCTTCGGTGCTGTTGCTGGCTTGCCTGAGCCTCGTGGCGATGGCCTGGCCCTACCAGGCACCTTTTTCCTACGAACCGATCGGCCCGCGCGCCTTCCCCCTGCTGATGCTGGGGCTGATGGGCCTGGCGCTGGTGTACATGGTGTATCGCCCCTCGGCCATCAAGCACACCGATGAAGACCCACCGATGGACCGCGAAACCCTGACCAAGATCGGTGTTTGCGTGCTGTTGCTGCTGGTCTTTGCCGGGCTGTTCGAACCCCTGGGCTTTATTCTCAGCAGCATGCTGGTCGGCATTCCCATGGCGCGCCTGTACGGCGGGCGCTGGTTGCCGGGGGCGGTGATCATCAGCCTGATGAGCGTCGGCCTGTACCTGCTGTTCGACAAAGTCATGGACGTGCCACTGCCTCTGGGCATGCTCGACGTTCTGGAGAACTGATATGGATACGCTTGGTTACTTGAGTCACGGCTTCGGCGTCGCACTGCCCCCTTACAATCTGGTGACCGCACTCAGCGGTACATTGATCGGCACCGTCGTCGGCCTGCTGCCGGGGCTGGGTCCGATCAACGGCGTGGCGTTGCTGATCCCGATCGCCTTCGCGCTGGGCTTGCCGCCGGAATCGGCGCTGATCCTGCTGGCCGCGGTGTACCTGGGTTGCGAATACGGCGGCCGGATCAGTTCGATCCTGCTGAACATTCCGGGCGAAGCGTCCACCGTGATGACCACCCTCGACGGCTACCCGATGGCCCGTCAGGGCCTGGCCGGTGTTGCCCTGTCGCTGTCGGCGTGGAGTTCGTTCATCGGCGCCTTCATTGCCACCTGCGGGATGGTGGTGTTCGCACCGATGCTGGCGAAATGGGCGATTGCCTTCGGCCCGGCGGAGTACTTCGTGCTGATGGTGTTTGCGATCGTCTGTCTCGGCGGCATGGCCGGCGATCGTCCGCTGAAGACTTTTATCGCTGCGCTGATCGGGCTGTTCCTGTCGACCGTCGGCATCGATGCCAACAGTGGCGTGTACCGTTTCACCGGCGACAACATCCACCTCACCGACGGCATTCAATTCGTGGTGCTGGTGCTGGGCCTGTTCTCCATCAGCGAAATCCTGTTGCTGCTGGAAAAAACTCACCGCGGCCAGGAAGCCTTCCAGGCCACCGGGCGCATGCTGTTCAACTTCAAGGAAGCCGCTTCGGTGTTCTGGGTGAACATGCGTTGCGGCGTGCTCGGCTTCATCATGGGCGTGCTGCCGGGAGCCGGTGCGACGCTGGCCAGTGCCGTGGCCTACATGACCGAAAAACGCATTGCCGGCCCGAACGGTAAATTCGGCCAGGGCGACAAACGCGGCCTGGCGGCCCCGGAAACCGCCATCGGTGCCGAAGCCTGCGGCGCACTGGTGCCGATGCTGACCCTTGGCGTTCCAGGTTCTGGCACCACGGCGGTGATGATCGGCGCGCTGTCGCTGTACAACATCACCCCGGGCCCGCTGCTGTTCCAACAGCAACCGGACATCGTCTGGGGCCTGATCGCGTCGTTGTTCATCGCCAACATCATGCTGGTGATCCTCAACATCCCGATGATCCGCATCTTCACCAAGATCCTCGCCGTGCCGAACTGGGCACTGGTACCGATGATCGCGATCATCACCGCCATCGGCGTCTACGCCGTGCATGCCACCACGTTCGATCTGTTCCTGATGATCGGTATCGGCATCTTCGGCTACATCCTGCGCAAGCTGGACTTCCCGTTGTCGCCGGTGCTGCTGGGCTTCATCCTTGGTGGCTTGATGGAACAGAACCTGCGTCGGGCCCTTTCGATCTCCAACGGTTCGCTGGATATCCTCTGGTCGAGCGGGATCACCGTCGGTGTCTGGGGGTTGATCGTGGTCATGCTGCTGGTGCCGATCCTGCGGATCTGGCGTAAGCGTTCGGCTGCGCAACGCGCCATCGCCGATGTCTGATCGAACACCGTTCAAAGCCTGGTGGGGTACACCGCTGGTCGGCCTGCTGGGCGGTTTCCTCGCCAGCCAGGTCGGCTGGCCGCTACCGTGGATGGTCGGCTCGTTGCTGGCAATCATCCTGGTGCGCTGCCTGACACCCTGGCAACTGGCGGAGATCCCTGGCGGCCGCAAGTGCGGCCAGTGGATCGTCGGCATCGGTATCGGCCTGCACTTCACCCCGGTGGTGATGGAGCAGGTGCTGAGTCATTTCGGGCTGATCTTCTTCGGTGCGCTGGTCACCAGCCTCTCGGCGGTGGTCGGTGTCTGGCTGATGCGTCGCACCGGTGAAGATCGCGCCACTGCATTTTTTTCCAGCATGCCCGGCGGTTCCGGGGAGATGGTCAACCTCGGCGCACGCAATGGCGCGGTGCTCAGCCGGGTGGCGGCGGGCCAGAGTTTGCGGGTGCTTGTGGTGGTGCTTTGCGTTCCGGCAGCGTTCAAATACCTGCTGGGGGACGGCGCACCGATGTCCCACGCCGGCAGCATCGATTGGCGCTGGCTGGCGCTATTGTTTCCGGCGGGAGCGCTGGCGGCCTGGATCTGGGAACGCCTGCGGCAACCCAACCCCTGGCTGTTCGGGCCCTTGCTGGTCAGCGCAGCGGTCAGCGTTGGCTGGGACCTGCATATCGGCTTGCCTAACGGCGGCAGCCAGATCGGCCAATGGCTGATTGGCAGCGGCCTGGGCTGTCATTTCAATCGGCAGTTTTTCCGTCGTGCGCCGTCGTTCATGGGTAGGACGTTGATCGGCACGCTGCTGACCATGCTGATCGCCACAGCGGCTGCACTGGGACTGAGTGCGCTGACCCACCTGGATTTGCGCTCGCTGACCCTGGGCATGATGCCCGGCGGCATTGCCGAGATGAGCCTGACGGCCGAAACCTTGCAACTGTCGGTGCCGCTGGTGACGGCGATGCAGGTGATGCGGTTGCTGTTTGTGTTGTTTCTGGCGGAGCCGTTGTTCAGGTATTGGAACCGCAACCCTGAGTAATTGATCGTTCCCACGCTCTGCGTGGGAATGCCTCAACGGACGCTCCGCGTTCGGCTCTGAATGGGACGCAGAGCGTCCCGGGCTGCATTCCCACGCAGAGCGTGGGAACGATCATTGGACGACCGGCGGCAACCGCCACTCGATCGGCGTCTCGCCATTCTGCTCCAAAAACTTGTTGGTCCGGCTGAAGTGCCCGCACCCGAGGAAGCCACGATAGGCCGACAGCGGTGACGGGTGCACCGAGGTCAGCACCAGGTGCTTGGTGGCATCGATCAACTTCTGTTTGCTCTGGGCATGGGCGCCCCACAGCATGAACACCAGATGCGGCTGCTGCTGGCTGACCACTTCAATGATCCGGTCGGTGAAAAACTGCCAGCCCTTGTCCTTGTGCGCATTGGCGTTGGCACGCTCCACGGTCATGGTGGTATTGAGCATCAACACGCCCTGCTCGGCCCAGCTTTGCAGATAGCCGTGATTGGGGATGTCGATGTTCAGGTCGCGCTTCAACTCTTTATAGATATTGACCAGCGACGGCGGCGCCGGGACGCCCGGCTGCACCGAAAAGCACAGGCCATGGGCCTGGCCGGGGCCGTGATAGGGGTCCTGGCCAAGAATGACCACCTTGACCTTGTCCAGCGGCGTGGAATTGAGCGCGTTGAAGATCATCGGGCCCGGCGGATAGATTTCCTTGCCCGCCGCGCGCTCGTCCTGGAGGAATTTTCGCAACTCTGCCATGTAGGGTTGGTCGAATTCGGCACGCAGTGCCTCCTTCCAGCTCGGTTCGAGTTTGATACGGTCGTCAGCAGTCATGGTTATATCCGGCAAAAGCAATGGGGCGCACCCTAGGAAAGCCCATCACGCTTGTCAATTGATCTGACACCAATCCGGCACTTTCCCACACAGCGATCATACTTAACCCTCAAATTCCCGAGCGAGGTCACGATGAATCTGCACTTCGAAGAACTCACCGGCACTGACGGCGCCCGCATTGGCATTGCCACGCTGGATGCCGAAAAATCGTTGAATGCCCTGTCCCTGCCGATGATCAATGCCATGCGCGACAAGTTGGACGCCTGGGCGAAGGAACCGCAAATCGTTTGCGTCCTGCTGCGCGGCAACGGCATCAAGGCCTTCTGCGCCGGCGGTGAAGTGCGCAGCCTGGTCGAGGCCTGCCGGGCCCATCCGGGTGAAGTGCCGACGCTGGCCGCGCACTTCTTCAACTCCGAATATCGCCTGGACTTCAGCCTGCACACTTATCCCAAACCGTTGATCTGCTGGGGTCACGGCTATGTGCTCGGGGGTGGCATGGGCCTGTTGCAGGGGGCAAGCATTCGTATTGTCACGCCGAGCAGTCGACTGGCGATGCCGGAGATCAGTATCGGCCTGTATCCGGACGTGGGCGCCAGTTGGTTCCTGTCTCGCCTGCCGGGCAAGCTCGGCTTGTTCCTCGGCCTGACCGGCGCCCACATGAACGGTCGCGACGCGATCGATCTGGACCTGGCCGACCGTTTCCTGCTCGACGAGCAGCAGCAGGAACTGATCGAAGGCCTGCTGCAATTGAATTGGCAGGAACAGACGCCGATGCAGCTCAACAGCCTGCTCAAGGCTTTGCAGCAGAAAGCCGTTGCGCAAATGCCCGAGGCCCAGTGGTTGCCGCGCCGCCAACAGATCGATGAATTGCTGGACGTCAGTGATGTGCGTTGTGCCTGGAAAGCCATTGTCACGCTGCTCGATCACACCGACATGCTGCTCAACCGCGCCGCGCGCAACCTGATCGAAGGCTCGCCGCTGACCGCGCATCTGGTGTGGGAGCAGATCAAACGTGCCCGGCATATGTCTCTGGCGCAGGTCTTTGAGATGGAATACACCCTGAGCCTCAACTGCTGTCGCCATCCGGAATTCAGCGAGGGCGTGCGTGCGCGATTGATCGACAAGGATCAGAAACCTCGCTGGCATTGGCCGGACGTCAACAACGTGCCGGAGGCGGTGGTAGAGGCGCATTTCCACAAGGTTTGGGAAGGCCGTCATCCGTTGGCGGATTTGTCGGATTACTGAAAGCCGGATTGTTGGTGGCGGATTTACATCCGCCGTCCTCTCCCACCAACCGAACGTACGGTTCCGTATACGGCGGCTCAGGCTACACGGCTTAGCCGGATTATCGTGTCCAGTATCGAGAGCAGTCCCAGTCGACCCCACAGCTTCTTCTGCAGAGCCTGATTCATATGCGGCGCTCCGGAGTTTCGCCATTGACCTCGACCATTGAACGCGGATGTACAGACGTGTTCTTCGTCGAGCCCCAGCTCAGGTTACGCGCCCTCGTTGAGGGCTGCTTCCATTGACGCCAGATGACACAGCGAAGTTTGTGACGCACCCATGTGTGATAATTGAAAAATGAACACTACAGCTTCGGCATTTACAATAAGGCCCCTTCGAGTATTGATCATGGGAGGGCCGGGTTCCGGCACGTCGACGTTGGCAGCCGCGTTGGCTGAACAACTATTGTGGCGTCATCTTGAAACAGATGACTTTCAATGGTTGGACAAGGCGCCTCCCTTTACACGAAAGGTAGATGAAGCGACGCGTTTGTGGAATATCCTCGATGCCCTGAATCGTGAGCAGAATGTTGTTGTCGCCGGTTCGATTGTCAATTGGGGAGACGCGTTGGAAAACGCTTTCGACCTTATTGTGTTCAGGGTGCTGGATACATCGATACGTTTGCAGCGGTTGATCGAGCGTGAGCGGCGTTTATATACGGATATTGATCTGGCTTTTATTGATTGGGCAGCTCAATACGAGCAGGGTGGCCGGCCAGGACGGTCCCGTGCGTCACATGAAGCCTGGCTGGGCCAGCGCAGAGGCAAGGTGTTAAGGCTGGAGGGAGATCTTGAGGTGGCGCTGCAAGTGTCCTTGGTTGCTGAAGCAGTGGAGGAGCTGAGCTGAGCGGTTCAAGTTACATCGCGCTGGGCGTGGACACCTCTTCCTGCTTATACCTGTTCGGCTCTACATCGCAGCGTTCCGCGGTAAGTACTGGGCTTTAGTAATCATGGCCACCTTACCCCGCTGCGCCGCCTCTATCCGCACCGGTTTGCAGGCCAGCATTTTGCCTCGGACTTTCTTTCAGATTCGCAGTCACCCGCGCCCCGCTTGGCTCTGGCTAACACTTCCCCTTGCTGGGTGTGTAGAGGACTTTCACCTTCAAGTCACCAGAGTGGTCACCACAGCCAAGTTGGTTGCGTTTCGCGCAACGCGCCATGTCTCGCGCACCCATAAAAAGCGGCGCTTGATGCGCCGCTTGGTCATGCGTGATTAACGGTGATTACCCCGGCCGTCGTGATCGCCGCGCCCATTGCGGTCACCTCGACGATCATGATTGTCGTTTCGTCCGCGACGATGATCATTGTCCCAGCCACCCCGGTTGCGACCGTCCCAACCCTGGTTCTGATGCGCCCTGTAGTCTGGCCGGGACTGATAGTAGCGAGGCGCCGGCTGGTAATAGCGCGGCGCCGGTTGATAAACCCGCGGCTGGTGGTAATAGCGCGGCGTTGGTTGGTAATACCGGGCAGGCGGCGCGTAGTACCGGCGCGGTGGCGTGTAGTAACCGCCGCCATTGGAGTAGTAGGAGTTGCCGCCAGCGTAATAGGGCGCCGGCGATGAGTAGACCTCTGAACCGTAGTAACCGCCTCCATCGGAATAAGCTACGCATCCACCCAGTGACAAACCCAACACGGCAATCAGAAGAATTCGTCGATACATTGGCGGCCTCCTGGACCGCGAGTGAGCCACACCAGCGACGCTGGCAGGCGACAGTCAAAGTTTCTGCGACTGTCGATAGATCAGACATCGAATTGAAGATCCCGTGCGCTCCCGCAACACCTTGATACATCTCGCCGATGAAAGGTTTTTCATCCATTCACACGCTGATTAGTGGTGGCCGTGACGATATCCACCGCCGTAATAACGTGGCGCGTGACCACCCCAGTAGTAATAGCGATAGCCGCCATAAAAGCGCGAGCCGCCGTGGTAGTAATAAGGTGAATAACCGGGATAGTAATAAGGTGCGGGATACGCGACGTCGTAACCACCGGAATAGTAATAACAACCGGCAAGGCCCAAGCCGAGTACGCAGCCGAGCAACAATCGACGAAACATGGCGGCCTCCTGAAAGACCCACAGCCGGTACAGGCCGGCTGACACCTGTTTTGACTCATTATCCCCGACCAAGTGCAGCGCCCCGGCAACCTTCGGATCAGCGGCCGGCACGTCCCATTGCGGTGCAGTCGCGCACCATTGCAAGGCAAGCGCACACTGTCTTCCTACATCACCAATCGACCAATCCCGCGTGCCAGAGCACTCCGCTCGACTTGGCACGTCTCTCGCTTTAGCAAAGACGTGCAGGAGTCATCACAGGTTCGCGGCACCACAATTTGCAATGGCTGACTAGGGTTCCGGCTCGCAAGCGCGAGTGACTGGTCCGAGAGTTGGCGACCTCCAGTTGAGGTTACACGGCGGGACAAAAGCCCGGGAGACAAGCCACCGTTCGCGGTGCTGCTGCCTTCCTGTCCGCCCTTGATCAACTGGAGAACCACCATGTCCCAGCATCGTTTACCCGCCCTCTTCGCCGCTGCCTTCGCAGCCCTCGTGAGCGTCTCGTCCCACGCCGCCCCAAAAGACCACTTCAGCGTCTGCTGGACGATCTACGCCGGCTGGATGCCTTGGGAATACGCCGGTAGCCAAGGCATCGTCGACAAGTGGGCGAAGAAATACGGCATCCAGATCGATGTGGTGCAGCTTAACGACTACGTCGAATCGATCAACCAGTACACCGCCGGCCAGTTCGATGGCTGCACCATGACCAACATGGATGCGCTGACCATCCCGGCCGCTGGCGGCGTCGACAGCACCGCGCTGATCGTCAGCGACTTCTCCAACGGCAACGACGGCATCGTGCTCAAGGGCGAAGGCAAGAAGGTCGCCGACCTCAAGGGGGCGGACGTCAACCTGGTCGAGCTCTCGGTGTCGCACTACCTGCTGGCCAGGGCCCTGGATTCGGTGGACCTCACCGAGAAAGACCTGAAAGTGGTCAACACCTCGGATGCCGATATCGCCGCCGCCTTCAACACCGATCAGGTCAACGCCGTCACCACCTGGAACCCGATGCTTTCGGACATCAAGGCCAAGCCTGGGGTGACCGAGGTGTTCAATTCCAGCCAGATCCCCGGCGAGATCATGGACATGATGGTGGTCAACTCCCAGACCCTCAAGGACAACCCCGCCCTGGGCAAGGCGCTGACTGGCGCCTGGTTCGAAGTGGTCGAGTTGATGAACGCGAAGAACGCCGCGGGCAAGGCTGCACTGGAGCACATGGCCAAGGCCTCGGGCACCGACCTGGCCGGTTTCCAGGCGCAACTGGACACCACCAAATTGTTCGCCACTCCTCAAGAAGCCCTGGCGTTCAGCACCAGCAAGCAACTGCCGGAAACCATGCGCAAGGTCGCGGAATTCTCCTTCCAGCACGGCTTGCTGGGTGAAGGTGCCAAAGACACCAGCGCAGTCGGCATGGCCTTCGCCAACGGGGTGACCAGCGGCGACAAGGGCAACCTCAAGCTGCGTTTCGACCCCAGCTACGTGCAGATGGCTGCCGACGCCAAGTTGTAACCAGAGGACTTGGCCATGCGCCTGATCAATCGCCACCCGGATCGCCCGAGTCGCCTGCTGCTGGTGATCCTGCCGTTCGCCCTCGTGCTGTTCGCCTACTTCATGGGCTCGGCCGAGCGCCTGGCGGACAACCCCAACGACAAACTGCTGCCCAGCGCCGTGCAAATGAGCGACGCGGTCAAGCGCCTGGCCTTCGTTGCCGACAGCCGCACCGGCGAATACCTGCTGTGGCAGGACAGCGCCGCGAGCCTGCGACGCCTGGCCATCGGCCTGGGCATCAGTGCGCTGGCCGGGCTGTGCCTGGGCATCGCTGCGGGCACCCTGCCATTGTTTGGCGCGCCGTTGTCGCCGTTGCTGACCGTGCTTTCGATGGTGCCGCCGCTGGCGATCCTGCCGATCCTGTTTATTGTCTTCGGCCTGGGGGAATTGTCGAAAGTGATGCTGATCGTGATCGGCATCACCCCGGCCCTGGCCCGCGACCTCGAACAGCGCGCCCGGGAAATCCCCGTTGAGCTGCTGATCAAGGCCCAGACCCTCGGGGCATCGACCTGGACCCTGATGTTGCGGGTGGTCTTGCCGCAGTTGCTGCCGCGCCTGCTGATCTCGCTGCGCCTGATGCTGGGTTCGGCGTGGCTGTTCCTGATTGCCGCCGAAGCCATCGCCTCCACTGACGGTCTCGGCTACCGGATATTCCTGGTGCGCCGCTACCTGGCGATGGACGTGATTTTGCCGTACGTGGTGTGGATCACCCTGCTCGCCTGGCTGATGGATTGGGGGCTCAAACGCCTGACCTTGCGTGCATTTCCCTGGTATGAAGGAGCGCGGGCATGAGTTTCATCACAGTGAAAAATGTCTGGCAGCAGTACGCCGACCAGGTGGTGCTCGAAGGCCTGAACCTGAGCGTCAACGAGGGTGAGTTCTGCACCCTGGTGGGCGCTTCCGGTTGCGGTAAATCGACCTTCCTGCGGTTGTTGCTCGGTCAGGAAAAAGCCAGTCGCGGGGAGATTCTCCTCGACGGTCAACCACTGGCGGGCGAACCGGACGCCAGCCGTGGCGTAGTGTTCCAGCGCTACTCGGTGTTCCCGCACTTGAGCGTGCTGGACAACGTCGCCCTTGGCCTGGAACTGCCGCGTTCAGCGCTGTTGGGCAGGTTGTTCGGCAGTGCCAAAAAAGCTGCCCGCGAACAGGCTTCGGTGCTGCTGCACAAAGTCGGCCTGGGACATTCGCTGGACAAATACCCGGCGCAACTGTCCGGCGGCATGCAGCAACGCCTCGCCATCGCCCAGGCGCTGATCATGAAACCGCGGGTGCTGCTGCTGGACGAACCTTTCGGCGCGCTGGATCCGGGCATCCGCAAGGACATGCACGCCTTGCTGCTGGAGCTGTGGCGCGAGACCCAATTGACGGTCTTCATGGTCACCCATGACCTGTCCGAAGGTTTCAGCCTCGGCACCCGCTTGCTGGTGTTCGACAAGGTCCGCGTCGACCCGCACGCCCCCGGCGCCTATGGCGCACGCATCACTTACGACATCCCTTTGAACAGCGACCGCCGCGCCTGCCGTGCCGCCGTCGATGCCTTGCCAGTACAACTGGCAGGCGCGCTTAGAACCGCTTGAGAGGACTTGCACAATGACTGATTCGACCCGACTGTTCCCGCCCTTCGCCGAAGAAATGCTACCCGGTGGCGGCCATCGCTCCTTCGTGCTCAAACGCGGCCAACTGCTGCGCCTGACCGACCTGCGCGGCGGTGCCAACGTCAGCCTGACGCTGCTCAACGCCAACGAAAAAACCGAACGCCTGAACCTGCCCGACAGCCTCAAATGCCAACACACCGCCAAGCTCACCGCCGGTCATTGCCTGTACTCGGACATGGGCCGCGTACTGGCCGCCATCACCGCCGACACCTGCGGTTGGAGCGACAGCCTCGGCGGCGTGCTCTGCGCTGAAGAAGTGGCCGAAAAATACGGCCAGGGCCGCTATCAGGAACTGCGCAATGGCTTCTTCCGCAACGGCACCGACAACCTGTTGGTGGAGCTGGGCAAGTGGGGGCTGGGCCTGTCCGACCTGCTGATGACCCTCAACCTGTTCAGCCGGGTGAACGTCGACGACACCGGGCGTTTTCACTTCGTTGAAGGCAATTCCAAAGCTGGCGACTACATCGAGTTGTACGCACCGATGGACACCCTGGTGGTGCTCACCGCCCTGCAACACCCGATGGACCCGGCGCCGGAATATGCCCCCAAACCACTGAAGCTCAGCTGGATGAACGCCGACCCCAGCGTCGCCGAACACTGCCGCACCTCGCGCCCGGAAAACGAGCGCGGCTTCATCAACACCGACCGTCTGTTCGCCTGAGGATCGCTGCCATGTCACTCGCAATCGCCACTGCCGACGTTACTACGAGCAGGCAACCCGAAACCGCGGTCTACCGCGCCACCATCCCCGCCGGCGAACCCTGGCTGATGGAGGTCAAGGCCGGCCAGACCCTGCGCATCCTCGACCTGGAAGGCAACCAGGCCGTCGACACCCTGTTCTACAGCGTCGCCAATCCCAGGGAGCGCTACGACGTGCAACGCACGTTGCGCCGCCAGAACAGCGTGTACCTGAGCACCGGCAGCGTGCTGTATTCCAACCTCGGCAAGCCGATGCTGACGATCATCGCCGACACCTGCGGCCGCCACGACACGCTCGGTGGTGCCTGCGCGCAAGAAAGCAACACCGTGCGCTACGCCCTGGAAAAACGCTACATGCACAGTTGCCGCGACAACTACCTGCGCGCCTGCGTTCACGACGGGCGCCTGGGTAAAGGCGACATCGGGCCTAACATCAATTTCTTCATGAACGTACCGGTGACGGCGGACGGCGGGCTGACCTTCGAGGACGGTATCTCCGCACCGGGCAAATACGTCGACCTGCGCGCCGAGATGGACGTGATCGTGCTGATCTCCAATTGCCCGCAACTGAACAACCCGTGCAATGCCTATAACCCGACTCCTGCGCAGGTGCTGGTATGGAACTGAGTCGTTTGCGCCGATGGTTGTTTGCCCTGTGCCAGGCCCGCTCAGGGCAGTGCCTCAAAAAATAAGCCCGCCACAAATCCAAATGTGGGAGCGGGCTTGCTCGCGAAAGCGGTGTGTCAGAAACATCAATGCCAACTGATACACCGCTTTCGCGAGCAAGCCCGCTCCCACAAGGGTTCAGCGGTGTTTTGAAGAAAAAATGATTTTTCCGTCGGGGACGACCCCGGCGCTCATCGAAAAACTGCGGGACGGCCCGCATCCCCTCCAGGGGTTATGCCATGTTCGAAAAAGTCCTGATTGCCAACCGTGGCGCCATTGCCTGCCGCATCCTGCGCACCTTGCGCGAACTGCAGGTTGCAGGCGTTGCCGTATATTCCGAAGCCGATGCCGCGAGCCTGCACATCCTGCAAGCCGACGAGGCCCACAGCCTTGGTGAAGGCGCAGCCGCCGGCACCTACCTGGCAGTGGAAAAAATCCTCGCCGTCGCCAAGGCCACAGGCGCCACCGCGATCCATCCAGGCTATGGTTTTCTCTCGGAAAACGCTGCGTTCGCTGAAGCCTGCGAGGCCGCCGACATTGCCTTTATCGGCCCGACGCCCGAACAACTGCGCGTATTCGGCCTCAAGCACACCGCCCGCGCCCTGGCCAAACAACACGGCGTGCCGATGCTCGAAGGTACCGAACTGCTCGACAGCCTTGACGCGGCAATGATCGCCGGCGCGCAAGTCGGTTATCCGGTCATGCTCAAGAGCACCGCCGGCGGTGGTGGCATCGGCATGCGCGTGTGCCGCAGCGCGGCCGAATTGAGCGAATCCTTCGAAGCGGTCAAGCGCTTGGGCCAGAACAATTTCAGCGACG
The DNA here is from genome assembly GCF_058795195.1 of Pseudomonas sp. GW823-FHT06B06. NCBI lineage: Bacteria > Pseudomonadati > Pseudomonadota > Gammaproteobacteria > Pseudomonadales > Pseudomonadaceae > Pseudomonas > Pseudomonas sp. GW823-FHT06B06. The sequence continues at coordinate 24,318 of NZ_JBXAHO010000001.1, forward strand.
CCGGGGTGTTCATCGAGAAGTACATCCAGCGCGCCCGACATCTGGAAGTGCAGGTATTCGGTGACGGCCGTGGCGAGGTGATTGCCCTCGGCGTGCGCGACTGCTCGGTGCAGCGGCGCAACCAGAAAGTCCTCGAAGAAACCCCGGCGCCGAACCTGCCAGAGGGTATGGCCGATGAACTGTGCGCGGCGGCGATCAAACTGGCCAAGGCGGTGAATTACCGCAGCGCCGGCACCGTCGAGTTCGTGTTCGACAGCGATGCCCAGCGTTTCTATTTCCTTGAAGTGAACACCCGCTTGCAGGTGGAACACGGCGTCACCGAGCAAGTCTGGGGCGTCGACCTGGTGCGCTGGATGGTGCAACTGGCAGCGGGTGACCTGCCGCCGTTGAGCGCATTGGGCCAGGGTTTGAAAGCGCAGGGTCATGCGATTCAGGCACGGTTGTATGCGGAAGATCCAGGGCGGGACTTTCAACCGAGTCCGGGTTTGCTGACTGCGGTGCACTTTCCACCGGCCAACGGCGTAGAACTGCGCATCGACACCTGGGTCGAGGCCGGTTGCGAGATCCCACCCTACTTCGATCCGATGATCGCCAAGGTCATCAGTTGGGCCCCGACCCGTGAGCAAGCCGCAGCCGATCTGCATCAGGCCTTGGGCGAAAGCCTGCTCTACGGGGTGCAAACCAACCGGGACTACCTGAGGCAGATCCTGCTCGATGCGCCTTTTGCCAGCGGTCAGCCCTGGACCCGTTGCCTGGAAGCCCTGGCGTATCAGGCCAACACTTTCGAAGTGCTCAGCGCCGGCACCCAGACCAGCGTCCAGGACTATCCCGGTCGCCTCGGCTATTGGGCGGTAGGCGTGCCGCCATCGGGGCCGATGGACAGTCGTGCGCTGCGCCTGGGTAACCTTCTGCTGGGCAACGATGAAGGCGCCGCAGCGCTGGAAATCACCATGAGCGGGCCCTTGCTGTGCTTCAATTGCGACGCGGTCGTTGCCGTCACGGGCGCGGTGATTGCGCTGACGCTGAACGGCGAAAGCGTGCCGATGAACACGGCAATGTTGGTTCCAGCCGGTTCCACGTTTAGCCTCGGAACGATTGCCGGTGCTGGCGCGCGCAGCTATCTGTGCGTGCGCGGCGGCTTGCAGGTTCCGGATTACCTGGGCAGCAAGAGTACCTTCACCCTCGGCCAGTTTGGCGGGCATGGCGGCCGTGCTCTGCGGGCCGGCGACGTGTTGCATGTGCCAGCCTTGAGTGATCGTAATGTCGGTGCGCGGCTGGCCGACGATCAGCTCGGCGAGTTGCCTGCCGTACGCCAAATACGGGTGATCTACGGCCCCCATGGGGCACCGGAATACTTCACTGAAAACTACATCGGCACCTTCTTCGCGACCCAGTGGGAAGTGCATTTCAACTCCAGCCGAACCGGCGTACGGCTGATCGGGCCGAAACCGGAATGGGTGCGGGCCGACGGCGGTGAAGCAGGCTTGCATCCGTCGAACATCCACGACAATCCCTACGCGATCGGCGCAGTGGACTTCACTGGCGACATGCCGGTGATCCTCGGCCCGGATGGTCCGAGCCTGGGCGGATTCGTCTGCCCGGTGACGGTGATCGAGGCGGATCTCTGGCAACTGGGGCAACTCAAGGCTGGGGACAAGGTGCAGTTCCAACCGGTCGACCTCAAGACTGCCCGCAACCTCGCCTTGAAATGGAATACCCCCTGTGGGAGCGAGCCTGCTCGCGAAGGGGCCAGATCAGACACCGCATCAACTTCTTCGCGAGCAGGCTCGCTCCCACAGGGGGCTGTGTCGCCTGTGGTGTTGGATATTGGTCAGGAGGATACGCGGCTGGTTGCGCGGCTGTCGGGGGATACACACCTGCTCCTGGAAATCGGCGCCCCCGAACTCGACCTCGTCCTGCGCTTTCGCGCCCACGCCCTCATGCAAGCCCTGGAAAGCAAACACCTGCACGGCGTGATCGACCTGACCCCGGGCATTCGCTCGCTGCAAGTGCACTACCAGCCCGAGCAATTGCCACTTGCCGATTTGCTCGGCATCGTTGCCGGCGAATGGGACGCCGTGTGCGCCGCCAAGGACCTGCAGGTCCCCTCGCGCATCGTCCACCTGCCGCTGTCCTGGGACGACCCGGCCTGTCAGCTGGCCATCGAGAAATACATGACCACCGTGCGCAAGGACGCCCCCTGGTGCCCGAGCAACCTGGAGTTCATCCGCCGCATCAACGACCTGCCGAACCTCGATGAGGTGCAGCGCACGGTGTTCGATGCCAGCTACCTGGTGATGGGCCTGGGCGATGTGTACCTCGGCGCACCGGTCGCCACCCCGCTCGATCCGCGCCATCGCCTGGTGACCACCAAATACAACCCGGCCCGCACCTGGACCGCGGAAAACTCGGTGGGCATCGGTGGCGCCTACATGTGCGTGTACGGCATGGAAGGCCCCGGCGGTTATCAGTTCGTCGGGCGAACGCTGCAGATGTGGAATCGCTATCGCGAAGTCGCCGCCTTCGATGGCAAGCCATGGCTGCTGCGCTTCTTCGACCAGATCCGTTTCTACCCGGTCAGCGCCGATGAACTGCTGCGCATTCGCCGGGACTTCCCCCTCGGGCGCTTCCCCCTGAACATCGAGCACAGTCAGCTGAACCTCGCCGATTACCAGGCCTTCCTGGCGCAGGACGCCCAGGGCATCAACGCGTTTCGCGATCAGCAAAAAGGCGCATTCAATGCCGAACGCGAACGCTGGATCGCCAGCGGCCAGGCACATTACGACAGCGAGGAATTGGCCCCGGAGGTGACCGAAGACGCGCCTCTGGCCAACGGTCAGCAGAGCATCGACAGCCATATCGCCGGCAACCTCTGGCAGGTTCAGGTGCAGGCTGGCAATCGCGTCGAGGCCGGTGATGTGCTGGTGATCCTGGAGTCGATGAAGATGGAAATCCCGCTGCTCGCGCCGATGGCCGGCGTGGTGCGTGAGATTCGCGTGCAGCCAGGTTCGGCGGTGCGTGCCGGACAACGCGTCGTGGTGCTGGAACTCGACTGAAGCCATTTCGAAAGGACAAATACCATGAACATCAATCTGCAACTCGACGCCCTGCGCAACGCCTACCGCGATGGCAGCACCACGCCCCGGCAACTGCTGCCGGGCCTTCGGGACAAAGCGGCGGCACTGAACCCGGACTATCACCTGTTCATCCACTTGCTCAGCGCCGAAGAACTGGAGCCCTACCTCGCCGCCCTCGACGGCCGCGACATCGACAGCCTGCCGCTGTACGGCGTGCCGTTCGCGATCAAGGACAACATCGACCTGGCGGGCATACCGACCACGGCGGCCTGTCCGGCATTCGCCTACGTACCGCAACGTTCGGCGACCATCGTCGAGCAACTGCTGGCGCTGGGCGCAGTTCCCCTGGGCAAGACCAACCTCGATCAGTTCGCCACCGGCCTCAACGGCACTCGCTCGCCCTATGGCGCATGCTCCAATAGTGTGTTGCCGGAGTATCCGTCGGGTGGTTCCAGCGCCGGTTCTTCACTGGCGGTGGCGCTCGGTGTGGCGAGTTTTTCCCTGGGCACCGACACGGCGGGCTCCGGGCGCGTGCCGGCGGCGTTGAACAATCTGGTCGGGATGAAAGCCACCAAGGGCCTGATTTCCACCGCCGGCGTGGTGCCGGCCTGTCGCACCCTCGATTGCGTGACGACGTTCACCGCAACCGCCCGGGAGGCCAGTCAGTTGCTTGCATTGACCGCCAAACTCGACCCACGGGACGAGTACAGCCGCAGCAATCCGTCGTGGAATGACGGCTCGGCGTTCGGTGCCATGCGTGCCTTCCGTTTCGGCGTGCCCCGGGCGCAAGACCTGGAGTTTTTCGGCTGCGCTGAAGGCCCGTTATTGTTCGCCGACGCCGTCGAGCAACTCAAAGCCATGGGCGGTTACGCCGTGGAGCTCGATCTGTCGCCGTTCCTCGAAGCGGCACGTCTGCTCTACGAAGGCCCTTGGGTAGCCGAGCGCTACAGCGTGGCCGGCGAGCTGATGGAAGAAAATCCGCAAGCCGTGTTGCCGGTGATTCGCGCCGTATTGGCCAAGGCGCCGGCGGTCAACGGCGTGCAAACCTTCCGCGCGCAGTATCGCCTGCAAGCGCTGAAAGCCTTGTGCGACAAAGCACTCGATGGCCTCGATTGCGTAGTCACGCCGACCATTGGCCGCCCGGTCACACTGGCGGAACTCCACGCCGAACCGGTCCAGCGCAATAGCGAACTGGGCTACTACACCAACTTCATGAACCTGCTCGACTACGCCGCCATCGCCGTGCCCAGCGGGTTCATGGACAACGGTTTGCCCTGGGGCGTGACCCTGTTCGGACGGGCGTTCACCGATCAATACCTGTTGAGTCTGGCCGATGGCTTGCAGCGCCAGCAAGGATTGGCGGCACCGGCACCGACGGTTGTTGCGCGCAATGACCGGGCGCGGCTGGTGGTCTGTGGCGCGCACCTGGATGGCCTGGCGTTGAACTGGCAGCTCAAGCAGCGCGGCGCGCGCCTGGTGGAAAGTACGTTCAGCTCACCCGACTATCAACTGTATGCCTTGGCCGGTGGCCCGCCGTTTCGTCCGGGCATGGTTCGGGTCAAGGACGGCGGCGTGGCGATTGCCGTGGAAGTCTGGGAACTGCCGAGTAGCGAACTGGGCTCGTTCCTGACCGGCATCCCGGCACCGTTGGGATTGGGTAAGGTGCAACTGGCGGATGGTCGCTGGGAAAGCGGGTTCATCTGTGAGGCCTATGGGTTGGAGGGGGCGGTGGATATCAGCCATCTGGGCGGCTGGAGGGCCTACCTACACCTCCTGACGTGAGATCGTTCCCACGCTCTGCGTGGGAATGCAGCCCGGGACGCTCCGCGTCCCCTCCAGAGCCGAACGCGGAGCGTCCGTTGAGGCATTCCCACGCAGAGCGTGGGAACGATCTGTGTCAAAACACAGGAACGACCATTCGCGACGTACATGGAGCAGCTATTTCCCCCGACAGTCCTTAGAATGCTCGCCACCGGATAGCTGACAATGGAACTGCCATGCCGCTTCGCTCGCCGCTGTATTCCCAACGGTTGTTGGTCCTCACGCTGGTCGCGTTGCTGGGTGCAGGCTTCCTGGCCACCTCCTTTCTCAGTTACTACGCCTCGCGCGCGTCGATCCGCGACAACATCGTCAATACCGAACTGCCGCTGACCTCGGACACCGTCTACTCGGAAATCCAGAAAGACCTGGTCAGGCCTATCCTGATTTCCTCAATGATGTCCCGCGACACCTTCATGCGCGACTGGGTGGTCAATGGCGAGCGCGACACCGGCCAGATGACCCGCTACCTCAACGAGGTCATGACCCACTACGGCGCCTACACGGCGTTTTTCGTCTCCGACACCAGCCTGACCTACTACCACGCCAAGGGCGTGCTCAAGCAGGTCAAGACCACCGAACCCCGCGATGCCTGGTACTTTCGTGTCCGTGACATGAAAGACCCCTACGAGATCAACGTCGATCCGGACCTCGCCAACAAAGACAACCTGACCGTCTTCATCAACTACAAGGTCTACGACTATCACAACCGCTTCATCGGCGCCGCGGGTGTCGGGCTGACGGTCGACGCGGTGATCAAGCTGATCGACAAATACCAGCAGCGCTACCAGCGCAGCGTGTACTTCGTCGACACCTTCGGCCGCCTGGTGCTCACCGGGGCCGAGGGCGGACCGCAAGGTGCCCTGGCCGGGCAGACCCTGGCCGAACTCGACAGCATGAAAAACCTGCTCAATCAGTTGCCCAAGCCCCACAGCGGCAGCTACGAATACTCGGGCCAAGGCCAGGGGCATTTCCTCAACGTGCGGTTCATCCCGGAGCTGAACTGGTACCTGTTCGTAGATAAGCGCGAAGATGGCGACCTCAACGACATCCGTCGCTCGTTGTACCTCAACTTGCTGATTTGCCTGGTGGTCACATTGACCGTGCTGGCCCTGCTCAACCGCGTGATCAATCGCTACCAAAGTCAGATCCAGACCCAGGCGACACTCGACAGCCTGACCGAGCTGCCAAACCGTCGCGGCTTCGACCTGCTGGCCGCGCAAGCGATGCAAGAAGCCCAGCGCGAACCCAGGCCGCTGACGGCGTTGCTGCTGGACCTGGACCATTTCAAGGCCTTGAACGACACCTACGGCCACCTGGCCGGCGATCAGGTGCTGATCGGCTTCGCCCGTGACCTGGAAAGCTGCCTGCGCCACTCCGACATCGTCAGTCGCTGGGGCGGCGAGGAATTCATCGTGCTGCTCAAGGACACCGACGCAGAGACGGGTCAAGTGATCGCCGAGAAAATACGCCGGCATGTGGAACACCAGCCATATGCGTACAATGGCAACCGCTTGCAACTGACCGTCAGCATCGGCCTGACCTCCCTGCAACCCGATGACACCTTGCACACCCTGCTGTCGCGGGCCGATCATGCGATGTATCGGGCCAAACAATCGGGCCGCAACCGAACCTGCGTGGAGCTCCCACACCCTGTCTATGACCAAGCCTGACCTCTGCCCCGCTTGCGGCGCACCCAACGATTGCACCCTGGCCGACCCGCGAACCGCGGACAGGGCGTGCTGGTGCTACGGCGTCAGCATCGATCCGGCGGTGCTCCAGGCGCTGCCTGCAGAGCTGCGCAACGCAGCCTGCCTGTGCCCGCGTTGCGCCGAGGTCGAGGCGCAGTTGCAAGCAACGGCCCGGCCGATCACGTAAGATACGCCGCCCTTTACTCACCGATCTTCAAGTCATGCGCGTCGACCGTTTTCTCAGCAACCTGCCCTGCTTCAACCGAAAGCAGGTGCGCCTGTTGCTGGTGGAAAAACGCGTCAGGATCGACGGCCAGACCGTCAGCGATCCCCACGCCGACGTCCGCGAATTCAGCCGCGTCGAAGTCGACGACGAAGTGCTGCAAGCCGGCAAGGCGCTGCGTCACTTCATGCTGCATAAACCCGTCGGATGCGTCAGCGCCACTCGCGACCCCCAACACCGCACCGTACTGGACCTGATCACGGAGCCAGACAAGGATGACCTGCACATCGCCGGCCGCCTGGACTTCAACACCACCGGCCTGATGCTGATCACCAATGACGGCAGTTGGTCGCGACGCCTGACCCAGCCACAGACCAAACTGGCGAAGGTCTACTACGTTGAAACCGAGCAGGACATCGGCCCCGAATACGCGATCAAATTCCGCGAGGGGCTGTATTTCGCCTTCGAAGACCTCACCACCCAACCCGCCGGGCTAGAGCTTCTGGGCCCCAAAAGCGCGCGCCTGAGCATCGTCGAAGGCCGGTATCACCAGGTCAAGCGCATGTTCGGTCACTTCAACAACAAAGTAACGCGCCTGCACCGCGAACGCATGGGCCCGCTGACGCTCGACAACGCGCTGAAACCCGGCGAATACCGCCCTTTGAGCGACCATGAGATCGAATTGATCTAAGCAATCTACCGCTCAGCAGAAGTTGTCGAACAATTTACCAAAGACACTTGCGCGATGACGTGACGCCTGCTTGAATCAGGACGTCGGCCGAAATGTGACCGATGAGTCACGGATTACATCCAAGAAACTTTTTGCCGGTAGGAACCCTTGGGTTCCGGCCTCACCCGGCAGACTGCCCGCCAATAACAATACCCGTCGACCGGGCTGCATGGATCGACATGGGCTAACAATTTCAAGGCGTATGCCTACCTGTCACAAAGCTCGTGCAATCTCATTTGCGCGCATACCCGCTTGCCAGGAGTCTTATGACATGAGGCCAGAAATCGCTGTGTTGGATATACAGGGTCAGTATCGGGTTTACACGGAGTTCTATCGCGCAGACGCCGCAGAAAAGACCATTATTCTGGTCAACGGCTCGCTTGCCACGACTGCGTCGTTTGCACAAACCGTTAAAAACCTCCACCCGCAGTTCAATGTCGTCTGCTACGACCAGCCCTACGCGGGCAAATCCAAAGCCCACAACCTGCATGAGAAATTGCTGACCAAGGAAGTCGAAGGGCAGATCCTCCTGGAACTGATCGACCACTTCGCCGCCGAGCACGTGCTGTCGTTTTCCTGGGGTGGCGCCGCGACGCTGGTCGCATTGGCCCAACAACCTCGGCGCATCGAAAAAGCCGTGATCAGCTCGTTCTCCCCGGAGATCAATGCGCACATGCTCGATTACCTCGAGCGCGGAGTCGACTACCTCGGTAGCCGCGATGGCGACCGGGTCGGCAACCTGGTCAACAGCACCATCGGCAAACACTTGCCGACGCTGTTCAAGCGCTTCAACTACCGCCACGTCAGCAGCCTGGCCGATCACGAATACGGGCAGATGCATTTCCACATCAACGACTTGCTGCACAGCGATCGCCAGTGCTTCTTCAAGGCGGCGCAGAAAATCAACGTACCGGTGCTCTTCATGAACGGCGAATGGGACGAATACACCGCCGCCGAGGGCGCACGGTTGTTCGCCGACCACGTGCAACACGCCACCTTCACGACCCTGGATGCAACTGGCCATTTTCTCGACATGGAGCACAAAGCCGCCTGCCGAGACAGCCGCAATGCACTGCTGGGGTTCCTGAAGCCAGCACAGCACGAAAGCCGACCGCGTTTCCACCACGTTCAGGACCGCCATGCATTGTCCCTGTGAAGTAGCGTCATCGCGAGCAAGCCCCACCCTTCCCTGTAGGAGCGAGGCTTGCCCGCGAATGACCGTCTCACGGTCTGTGTACGTCGTTCACCCGAGCTAAAGCCATCAAACGCAAAGAAAAACTTCATTTCCACGCGCACATCTGGTACAAAGTCTCCGCTCTGAGCGGGTGTCGTATAATGGCATTACTCCAGCTTCCCAAGCTGATAACGAGGGTTCGATTCCCTTCACCCGCTCCAATCGAATTTTTGTCTCACGTTGTTTTTTGACGGGGGATGCAGATATAGAAAAAAACCGGCCTTCAGGGCCGGTTTTTTTGTGTCTGGAATTTGATGAGATTCCAGCTTGTCATTTCCGCTGGTCGCCACTGCAGTGCTCCCAACCGCTCTGCTTACATTAGCGTTTTCGCATAGGATCGACGTTCCGCTAGCGTTTTTCTTGCCTCAGTAAAGAATTTCGTTAAAGCAAGTCGGTTTCAAGACCTTCCAGAGAGCACAGGAGCATCTGCTGGAAAGACTAAAGGAAAACCTTCGCAATACATCCATTCGGGTTGTCCAAGGCTTTTTCGCATCGCCCTCCTAGACTCGATTCCTATCGCTGCCCCACCGAGCCAGGAAGACTTTGGTGGTTATAGTGTTGATTAAAAAAATTCAGTGGGTATAGTAACCACAAGCACACCACAGGGAGGTGTTGTGAATAGCCGATTTTTGATTAGCCAACTCGTTGCGGACGGCTGGTATCTGGTACGTATAAGAGGCAGCCACCATCACTTCAAGCATCCGACCAAACCGGGGCTGGTGACCGTCCCTCACCCGAAGAAAGATCTTCTCAAGAAAACGGCCATTAGTATTTTGCAACAGGCGTTGCTCTGATTAATGCTGCGCTGAGTCCTCGGAGGACAATGACAATGCTTTACCCGATTGCGATTTCAATGGGAGATGAGGAGCACGCCTGGGGCGTTGAAGTCCCTGACATTCCCGGCTGTTTTTCCGCCGGGGAAGATCTGGATGATGCGATGGCGATGGCCCGAGAAGCCATTGAAGGCCATTTCGAGATTCTGGCCGAAGGCGGTTCACCCATTCCTCCTGCGAACAAAGTGACATTGCACGCAGCCAATCCCAAGTACACGGGGTGCGCATGGGCACTAGTGGACATCGACGTTACCAAGTATCTAGGCAAGGCCCAGAAGCTGAACATCACGCTGCCTGGTTACCTGCTCAACCGTATTGATGAGTATGTGCTGCACCACCCGGAAGAGAAAAGCCGTTCGGGCTTCCTGGCTTCGGCAGCACTCAAGGTGTTGCAACAACGTTGATAAGCTGATTGCAGCGATCTATCAACCGGCCCGCGCGGCCGGTTTTTTCGTCAACGAATGGGGTCCCTCAGATGCCGAGGCCGTCGCGCAACCGACACTGACCCAAAAGCGGGATCGCCTGATGATGTTGGTAAGTGTTCAGCGCTGATTGATAAATCAGCGCGTCGCCACCAGAAACAATCGCGGGAATGGCAGCAGCACCGAACCATCGGCCAATGCCGGATAGGCTTGTGCAATTGCAGCCTGATACTGCTGCAGAAACTGCGTGCGTTCGGTCTCATCCAGCGGTTCGAGGAAGGGCCGCAGTCCGCTGCCCTTGAACCACTCCACCACCCCCGACGCGCCGCCCGCCAACGGATGATGGTACGTGGTGCGCCAGACATCGACGCGGGTGCAACAGGCTTTCAGCATCGAGTAATAAGCGCTGGCATCGGCCATTTCCGTGCGTTGTCCGGCGACTTCAGCAAGTTTGCCTGCCCAGGGACCTTCCGCCGCGACTTCGCGCATCAAGCGGTGTGAGGGTTGATTGAGGTTGTCGGGCATCTGGATTGCCAGGCTGCCACCAGGTGCGAGCTTGCTCACCAGCGCCGGCAGCAACGTTGCGTGATCGGGCACCCACTGCAGTACCGCGTTGGCAAAAATCACATCGAATGGGCCAGTGTCATTCCAGGTGTCGATGTCAGCGACATCGAAGCGCACCTGTGGCAAGCGCTTGCGCGCGGCCTCGATCATGTCGGTCGAACTGTCCAGCCCCCGCACTGTGGCATCAGCGAAGCGCTCCACCAGCAACTCGGTCGAGTTACCGGGACCGCAACCGATGTCGATGGCCGAGCGCACTGCACCGGAGGGGATGGCGGCCAGCAGGTCGCGGGCGGGACGGGTCCGTTCATCTTCGAAAGTGACGTATTGTTTGGCGGACCAACTCATGGCGTTCTCCTGTCGGTGCATTTGTTTTTTCGGCACGGGCAAAAATTTCAATCGTAACCATACATCGCCAGCAACCCAATGCGAGCCTTTCAATGGGCAAAACTTCAAGATCAAAAGATCGCAGCCTGCGGCAGCTCCTACATCGGATCAACCCGTAGGAGCTGCCGCAGGCTGCGATCTTTTGATCTGAAATAAGCCGAATTTTCACCCCGCCGCCACTGTCTGAAATTCAGGCGCCCACTTATAAGGAAAACGGCCATGAAATTCGCAAAAATCGCACAGAAACTTGCTTTGTGGACCGGCAGCCCTTCGACATTCCTCGGGGCGATCATCCTGATTTTGCTGTGGGGATTCAGTGGGCCGATCTTCGGTTTCAACGATACATGGCAGTTGGTCATCAACACCTCGACTACCATCATCACCTTCCTGATGGTGTTCCTGATCCAGAACACGCAGAACCGCGACACGGACATTCTGCACCTGAAGGTCGATGAGTTGCTGCGAGTGACGAAAGAAGCACAGAACGCGATGCTCGGGCTCGAGGCCCTGGACCTCAAGGAACTGGAAGCACTGAGAAAGCACTACCGCAGCCTTGGCGAAGGCCAGACCATTTCCATTGATGGCACCGTGGTCCAGGAGAAAGGCAAGCAGGATCTGAATAAATGCTGATCGACAGTGCGTGGGTGACCGCAAGTCACCCACGCACGCGAAGCGTTAGCGACTGGCTTGCAAGGCCCTGGCCATTTGCAGGTGATTCTGCAGCTTTGGCAGGGTCTCTTCTGCGAACGCCTTGATTTGCGGCACGTCAGTGGTCTGGGCCGTTTGCTCCAGCTGCTCGATGGCTTCCTGGGTGGTCTTGACCTGACTGGCCGCGTAGGCCTGGTCGAAGGTCTCGCCTTCCATGACCTGCGGCATCAGCGCCTTGGCTTTTTCCATCACTTCTTCACGCGGTGCCACCGGCAGATCCAGTTGCTTGGCGATTTTCGCCAGGTGCTGGTTGGCGGTCGTGCGATCGTTGATCACGACGATGGTGTAGTCCTTGACCTCCTTGGATTCGGACTTCTGGTGCGCCAGTCGGCTGGCTTCGATGTCAGCGATGCCTTTGGCCGACGCATCGTTGATGAATTCGGTGGGCGTCTGGGCGAAGGCACTGTTGGCACACAGGCCCAGTAACGCGGCTAGACCGCAGTTGCGTAATCGGGTGGCCATAGGGTTCATGGTCGCGCCCTCCTCAGTAAAAATTCAAACGGGAGCTTTCGCTCCCGCTTCTCAATCAGAACCACCTGCATCCATTACTTGGATTTCTGGCCGGGTTTGCGGCCCATCTCGGACTTCGTGGAGTCTTTATCAACAGTCGTGGTCGTGGTTTTCCCACCTTTACGACCGGCTTCAGACGTCTTCGTTCGATCGTTGGCGTGTCCCGAGCTCGAGTTTCTTGAGTTAGGCATGATTCTCTACCTCTTGATGATGATCTCGGCGAGCCATTGCCCGCATAGAATCTGAATTTCCATCCATCAAAAGGTTTAGAAAAGCTGGAATCGCCACGACGAACGGTGGCGATAATGTCAAACGAGCCGCAGGTGTTGCTCGCGCTTGGCGCTGTACATCGCCTCGTCGGCGTGCCTGAACAGCTGCTTTTCTTCAGTGCCGTGTTCGGGGTATTGGGCGACGCCGATGCTTGGCTGGATATGCAAGCTGTGTCCGTCCAGGCGCATGGGCGCAGACAGTACCTGGCGAATTTTCCCGGCCACACAGTCGGCATCCCCCGAGGCGTGGATGCTGTGCAGCAACACCACGAATTCGTCACCGCCAATACGCGCCACCGTGTCGGTTTCGCGCACGCAGCCCTTGAGCCGATTGGCCACGGTTTGCAGCAACATGTCGCCGACCGCGTGACCGTGGGTGTCGTTGACTTGTTTGAAGCGGTCAAGATCGACGTACAACAGGGCCATACGTCCACGCTCCTCCAGCGCCGACGCCAAGGCCAGCTTCAGTCGGTCCCGTAGCAGTTCGCGGTTGGGCAGCTGGGTCAACTGGTCGTACTGGGCCATGTGCTGCAGGCGCGTGTGCAATTGCTTGCGCTCGATCGCCGTCGCGACTTGTGCGCAAACGTATTGCAGCAACTCCTTGTCCTGTTCGGTGTAGCGCTCATCGCCCGGCTTGCTTTTGACGATCAGGGCACCAATCGTGCCGTTTTGCGAGTTCAGCGGTACACCCAGCCAGCACGGCGAATGCTGCCCGCTCACCAGCGACTCGAACTCCAAGGGCAGGTCGCTCTGGTCCGGCGTCAGCAGGATCGGCAGGCCGCTGTGGACGACCTCCGCGCAAAGGCGTGCGGTGATGGTTCCGGGCTGTTCGGGATGCGGTTCGTGGTCGTCGACGTGATAGGGAAAATTCAGCTGCGCACACTGCTCGTCATACAGCGCCACGGAAAAATTCAACGCCGGTAGCCATTCGCCGATGATCAGATGGATACGCTTGAACAACGCCAGCAAGTCTTCCGCGGCATGTGCCGCTTCGGAAATCGCATACAACGCCGCTTGTCGGGATTCGGCCAGCTTACGCTCGGTAATGTCGCGGGCCACGGCGATGCGCAGCTGGTCGACCTCCGACCAACGCGCCGACCACAGGATATTGACCACCCGGCCGTCCTTGCGCAGGTAGCGGTTTTCGAAATTCAGCTTGGGTTCGCCGCCCATGATTTCCCGCGCGGCGTCGAGGGTGCGCTGGCGATCGGCCGGGTGCACCAGATCGATCATTGGCTGGCCGATCAGTTCGTCGGGGGTATAGCCGAAAATGCGCTCGCACGCCGCGCTGACAAATACGAAGCGGCCTTGTTTGTCGACCGCGCAAACGGCGTCCAGCAGGAGGTCAATGTAGCTCGCCAACGGCGCGGAGTTTGTGCTGGTCATGGTGCCGTGATTTTGTCCGGACATTGCAGCCATTGGAAACTCTCCCTGACCGGTCAGGCGCCTGAGCGCCGACGGTACAACCGACGCATCCCTTCAATCTCACGCCTTGTTCGTCACCAGCCCCGGCAGTGCATGCGCCAGGGCGTTGATGGCGAAACCGATGAACATCAGCCCGCATAACCGGGTGATAGCCAGTTCATGGCGTTGATACAAGGTGCGCACGCGCCGCGCGCCAACGATGCCGATGAGGATAGCGTAGGCCAGCAGGCCGCCGACGAAGCTCAAGACGATCAGCCACGGCAACATCGACCAGCTCAGCAACTCTGCCCGGCTGGACAATAGCGCAGTGAAGGTGGCCACCGCCACCGGGTAAGCTTTCGGATTGGTCAGGCCGAACAGAATGCCGTGCCAGAATGGCTGCCGCGCAGGCCCCTGCGGCGCCTCGCCCACCCGCTGGCGGGCGCGCACCGCACGCCAGCCGAGCCAGAACAGGTAGAGCCCGCTGAGCACGCCCAGTACATCGAAGGCCGTGCTGCCGATTTCCCGCGCACCGACAATCGCTATCAATGCGGTACTGCACCAGACCACGTCGCCCAACAAATGCCCGCAGAGAAACCCCGCCCCCGCCCGCCTTCCGTGGGCGGCGCCGATGCCGAACACCGCCAATACCCCAGGCCCTGGCGTGATGCCATAGATGAAGCCCGAGGCGAGAACGGCCATTAGCAGGGAGGGAGTCATGGGAAGTCCTTTTGCGCTGTTCGGGTGAATGGGCGCCAGTTTATATCAGCTGAGGCTCGCTCAATTTGCGCATTCAACCAATTCAACGCCTGGTCGCTGCCCCGGCGTTTGTGCCAGGCCAGGACAAAGGTGAACGACGGGATATCAAACGGCGGCGGCACGATAATCAATGACTGCTCGTCGATATCGCGCAAGGCACGAGAGGCGACGGTGAGGATCAGGTCGGTGCCGCTGATCAACTGCGGGGCGACGCTCCAGTGCGGCAGGCTGACGGCGACTCGACGACGCTCGCGCAGGCGGGTCAAGGCGCGCTCGATTTCCGGGGTACCGCTGCCACGCATTTCCAACAAGACGTGGGGGCGGCTCAAATAGGTGCGAAGCTCGAGCACGCTCGCGTCAGCCAGGCTGTTGCGGTCCAGCAGGCAGACATAGTGCTCTTCGAACAACGGCGTGCTGCGCAACTCGTTGGGCATTTCCGGAAACACCCCGGCGGCAGCATCGATATCACCGTTGAGCACCCCTTCGAGCATGCCTTCACGGCTGGCGTGGCTGATCTGCAGGTCGATGCCGGGCGCTTCACGACGCAGCGTGCGAATCAATTCCGGCAGGACGATGGCGGCGCCATAGTCAGACATCGCCAGGCGAAAAGTGCGTTTGGCCGTGGCCGGATCAAAGGCATTCGGTGCCAGCAGCGATTGCACCTGGGCCAACACTTCACCCAGCGGAGCCATCACCTCCAGCGCTCGTGGAGTCGGCACCAGGCTTGCGCCAGCGCGCACCAGCAACGGATCACCGAGCAGATCGCGCAAGCGTGCCAGGGCATGGCTGACAGCAGGCTGGCTCAGGTGCAGGCGCTCGGCCGCACGGGTCACGTGTTGCTCGCTGAGCAAGGCGTCGAGGATCACCAGCAGGTTGAGATCAATGCGCCGCAGATCATTCATCTGATGCATGTTCTGGATAGCAAAACGGAATTTAAATCTGCGCGACGAATGCTCTAGAGTCCAGCAAAACCTGTTGGAGAATGAATATGAGTACGTTGCATTGGGCGGGTCTGTTGTTGCTTGCTGCATTCGCCGGAGCGGTGGTGCCGTTCCAGAGCGCGATCAATGCCAATCTGGGACGCGGCCTGGGTCATCCATTGTGGGCGACCCTCGCTTCATTGGTGGTGAGCATCCTGGTGCTGTTGCCGATCATGCTGGCGATGCGTTTGCCATTGCCGTCGATGGCGTTCATCGGCAAGGCGCCGCTGTGGATGTGGGCCGGTGGTGCGTTTGGGGTGTGTTTTATTTCACTGGCGCTGGTATTGCTGCCCAAGCTTGGCGCTTCGGGATTCATGGCGTTGGCGTTGGCGGGGCAAGTGGTGGCCTCGCTGGTGCTGGACCACTTTGGGTGGTTTGGGTTGGAGGAGCGGCCAATCACCTTGCCGCGATTGGCTGGGGCAATGTTGTTGATCGGCGGTGTGGTGTTGATTCAGTTTGGGGCCATGCCGGCCAAGTCTTTGGCGGCTGCGGGTTGAAGCTGTTACCGAGCGTTCAATGTTGATTGCCAGTCAGTCTTCGCGAGCAGGCTCCCACAGGGGAATGCATTGCTATCTGCAGGCGCTGCAGGATTCAGTAACCGTCAGAACTTGTCGAGCGTGCGCAGCTTCTGCGGCAAGTCCACAACAGCGCCGGTCGGCGGTGCTTATGCGATGACGCTGAGCGGATTCGTCCATCAACTGACGGCTGCCGCGATTGGCGCGATGATCTGAGTGATGCAGACCAGGCTCAGTGCTCGACCATGATAAAGTCGCCGCCCATCAGACCTTTTGCTTCGAGATGAACACCGCAATGACCGATTTCCAGGATGTCGACGCCCAACTTGAAGACTGGAACGTCTTGCGCAGCGGCGCTGCGTTCGACGGTTTGCTGGTGGGTAATGGGGCCAGCCGTGCGGTGTGGGATGACTTCGGTTACGACTCGCTGTTCGAAAACGCCCGCACCGTCGAAGAAAAACCTCTCAGCCCATCCGAGTTGAGTGTGTTCGATGCGCTGCAGACACGCAGCTTCGAACAGGTACTCAGCGCTTTGAAAACCACCAGCCGGGTCAACAAGGCCCTGGCCGTCAGCTCTGCCGCACCGCGTAATCGTTACTACGCGATCAAGGAAGCGCTGATCAACACCGTGCACGCCGTCCACATCCCGTGGCGGTTGGTCGAAGCCTCGAGCCTGGCGACCATCGGTGAGGAACTGGGCCGTTATCGTACAGTGTTCACCACTAACTACGACTTGCTCAATTACTGGGCGATCCAGCAGCAACCCGAGGCGATCACCGATCTGTTCCAGGGGTCAGAACCTGTCTTCGACCTGAGCGTTACCGCCACCGACAAGACCCGTTTGCTGTACTTGCACGGCGGTTTGCACCTGGTGCGCAACCAGGACGGCACCGCGCGCAAATTGATGTCGACCGAAGGCACGTTGCTGGGCAATTTCGCCATCAACAACACGATCAAGACCCTCGACGATGTACCGTTGTTCATCAATGAAGGGCCGAGCGCAGACAAGCTCAAGACCATCCGCAGTTCCGATTACCTGTCGTTCTGCTACGAGCAGTTACTCGGCCATGGCGGCGGGTTGTGTATTTTCGGGCATGCATTGGGCGAGCAGGACAGTCACATCGTGCACGCCTTGCGCGTGGCGAAACCGAAGAGAGTGGCCATCTCGATTTACCCGCGCAGCAAGGCGTTCATCCAGCACCAGAAGCGGCATTACGCGAAGCTGTTCGAGGGGACTGGGGTTGAGTTGCAGTTTTTTGATTCCAAGACCCATGCGCTGGGTAGCCCGAAGCTAGCGGTTCCAGTGGAAGTTTAGTTGTTTGAGCTGATGCCTTCGCGAGCAGGCTCGCTCCCACAATGGAATGCATTCCTCCTGTGGGAACGAGCCTGCTCGTGAAGCTTTTGAAGTCAACTCATTCCTCGCGGCTATGCACCACCACCAGCAACTGCGCCTGCACCTCGCCTACCGAGCGGATCCGGTGCGGTTTCTGCGAGTTGAAGTGCAGCGCATCGCCACGACCGAGCAGCACTCGCTCGTTCACAAAATCCACCTCCACCTGCCCTTCGTGGACAAACAGGAACTCTTCCCCAAGGTGCTCCTTGAAGGTTCTGTCGGTGAACTCGGTCGGCGGGTAAATGATGAACGGCAACAAGCTGCGTTCGCTGACCTGACGGGCCAGTACCGCGTAGCCTGGATTGTCGTCGCTGGCACCCAGTGACTGACGCTCATGGCTGCGTACCAGGCTGTAGCTGTCAAGGCTCACCTTATCTTCGGAAAACAGCTCCTCGACCTTTACGTTCAGTGCCTTGGCCAGCTTCAATGCGGCCGCAATCGACGGCGTGTTCAGGCCGCGTTCGACTTTCGACAGATAACTCTTGGTCATGCCGGATTTTTCCGCCAGCGCCTCAAGGGTTACGCCAAGTTTTTTTCTCAATAATTTCAAACGGATAGACATGTAGAACGATTAATCCATCGAGGATGGTGACGAATTGTCCTTGCTCATGACACAAAGTGTCATATAGCATCTTTAGTGTCATATGCATGACCCAGCCAACGAGGACACCGACATGGCCGAGACTTTAGCACTGCCCAAAGATCAGTTGGTCAAGCAAGCGCTGAACCAGATGCAAAACACCCTTGTGGATAATACGTGGACCGATCGGCAAAAGCTGGCCCTGACCTGCCGCATTCTGTTCGAGAATGGCCACGACTCTGGCCTGGCTGGGCAAATCACCGCCCGCGGCCCGCAGCCTGGCACCTATTACACTCAACAACTGGGCCTGGGTTTCGACGAAATCACTGCGGGTAACCTGTTGCTGGTCAACGAAGACCTGCAAGTGCTCGAAGGCCACGGCATGCCGAACCCCGCCAACCGCTTCCACAGCTGGGTGTACCGCGCCCGGCCAGATGTGAACTGCATCATTCACACCCACCCGACTCACGTCGCAGCGTTGTCGATGCTGGAAGTGCCGCTGCAGATCTCCCACATGGACCTCTGCCCGCTCTATGACGACTGCGCGTTTCTCGAAGGCTGGCCTGGCGTACCGGTGGGCAATGAAGAAGGCGAATTGATTGCCGGCGCCTTGGGCGACAAGCGCGCGATCCTGCTTTCCCACCACGGCCAGTTGTCCACCGGCACCACCATCGAGGAGGCCTGTGTGATTGCCCAACTGATCGAACGCGCCGCCAGGTTGCAGCTGCTGGCGATGAGCGCCGGAACCATCAAGCCGATCATCCCCGAACTGGGCCGTGAAGCCCATGACTGGATTGCCCGGCCCAAGCGCCATGCCGCCGCCTTTAACTACTACGCCCGGCAGAACCTGCGTCGACACGCCGATTGCCTGAACTGAACCCCAGAGCTCATTTGAACGGAGAGACACCATGCCCAGCGCAAACATTCACGGCATCATTGGCTACACCATCACCCCCTTCACCGCCAACGGCGAGGGCGTAGACCTGGAGGCGCTCGGACGCTCCATCGACCGCTTGATCGACGGCGGTGTGCATTCGATCGCACCGCTGGGCAGCACCGGCGAAGGCGCTTACCTGAGTGACGCCGAATGGGACCAGGTCGCCGAGTTCAGCATCAAGCATGTGGCCAAGCGTGTGCCGACCATCGTCAGCGTGTCTGACCTGACCACCGCCAAAGCGGTGCGTCGCGCCCGCTTCGCCGAAGCCCATGGCGCCGACGTGGTGATGGTGCTGCCGACGTCCTACTGGAAACTCAGCGAAGCGCAAATCCTCGCGCATTACCGCGCCATCGGCGACAGCATCGGCGTGCCGATCATGCTCTATAACAACCCGGCCACCAGCGGCACCGACATGTCGGTGGAGCTGATCCTGCGTATCGTCAAGGGCGTGGAAAACGTGACCATGGTCAAGGAGAGCACCGGTGACATCCAGCGCATGCATCAACTGTATCGCTTGGGCGAAGGCCAGGTACCCTTCTACAACGGTTGCAACCCCCTGGCGCTGGAAGCCTTCGCAGCCGGGGCAAAAGGCTGGTGTACAGCAGCGCCGAACCTGATCCCGCAACTCAATCTCGACCTGTACGACGCCGTGCTGGCCAACGACCTGAACAAGGCTCGTGAACTGTTCTATCGCCAGTTGCCGTTGCTGGACTTCATTCTCAAGGGTGGTTTGCCGGCGACGATCAAGGCCGGCTTACGGGCTACCGGGCTGGAGGTGGGTGATCCGCGGTTGCCGGTGTTTCCGTTGGACGGAGCAGGTCTGAGCCAGTTGCAAGGCCTGCTAAAAGCCCTGCGCTGATCGCTCAGCCATACGCATAACCCCATGTGGGAGCGAGCCTGCTCGCGATGGCGGCGTGTCAGTCAACATCTTACTGACTGTTAAACCGCATTCGCGAGCAGGCTCGCTCCCACAGGGGATTTGTGTTGAGTTTTAGAGCACCGGCAAGGTCTTGTCCTTGATCACCTTGGTCGGGCCGTTCGCCTTTACACTGGCGATGCCTTTGTCCAGCGCGGATGCAGAGGAATAGGCTTCGCTGCTGCCAATAATCTCGTGGTTGCCCGCCTTGAGGTTGAAATAAGGATGGCCATCCTTGGTAGTTTTCTTCTCGTAGCGCTCATCCAGCGGACTGTTGGCCTGGACTGACGCGATGCCTTTGTCGGCCGCGGCGCGGGTGGTGTACAACTCGCTGGTCAGAATGGTTTCGGCGTTCGCCGCCTTCAAGACGAACCTGAACTGACCGCTGCTGCTCTTGCTCACTTCGTACCATCCAGACATGCTCTTTCTCCTTGGCGAATGAGGGATTGCGCGCTTCAGAGTAAAGACCACCGGAACAACAAGATCAAAAGATCGCAGCCTTCGGCAGCTCCTACATCGATCCCTGTAGGAGCTGCCGAAGGCTGCGATCTTTTGATTTTCACGCCGTTCGCACCACACTCATCTGAGGAGGAGCAATCCGCCGCTGACTCAAATACCGCGTACAACTCACCCGCAGGAACGAGGCGAAATTGACCACCTCGCCACGGTAGTCCATGACCTCCTCATACAGCTTGGCAATCAGCTGATTGGTGGTCATACCGTCGCTCTCGGCGATTTCGCTGAGGATGTCCCAGAACTGATTCTCCAGCCGCAAGGTGGTGACCACCCCGCAAATGCGCAGCGAGCGGGAGCGCGATTCGTAGAGAATCGGATCGGCCTTGACGTAGAGCTCGCACATGGACGGGTCCTTTGTTACAGCGTGATTTTAGTGCCCAGCAAGCCGAGAAAACCGGCGAGCCAGCTCGGGTGGGCAGGCCAGGCCGGTGCCGTCGCCAGATTGCCTTGAACATGGCCGTCCGTCACCGGGATATCGATAAACGTACCGCCCGCCAGGCGCACTTCTGGCGCACAGGCCGGGTAAGCGCTGCACTCACGCCCCTCAAGAATCCCGGCGGCGGCCAACAATTGCGCACCGTGGCACACGGCGGCGATCGGCTTGCCGGCCTTGTCGAAATCGCGCACCAGCTCCAACACTTTTTCATTCAGGCGCAAGTACTCTGGTGCACGACCACCGGGTATCAGCACGGCGTCGTAATCCGCCGCATTGACCTTGGCGAAATCGAAGTTCAGGGCAAACAGGTGACCGGGTTTTTCGCTGTAGGTCTGGTCGCCTTCGAAGTCATGGATAGCGGTGCGCACGGTCTGGCCGGCGCTCTTGTCCGGGCAAACGGCATGCACCGTGTGACCGACCATCAGCAGGGCCTGGAACGGCACCATCACTTCATAGTCTTCGACGTAATCGCCGACCAGCATCAGAATTTTTTTCGCGGCCATGGGGAGGACTCCTCTGGGAAATGCTTGGCATGCAGGAGTATTCAAGGTAGTCCTTATCCGCAGGGGTGGGTAATAACCTGCTACTACGCCGATCACTTGGTAGGAGCTGGCGCAGGCTGCGATCTTTTGATCTTGATCTTAAAAACAAGATCAAAAGATCGCAGCCTGCGGCAGCTCCTACGTTGGGAGCTTCGCGCCCAACTGTACGGATAACTCTGCGCCCAGCTGTAACAGCGCGCTACCTTGGGTTTATGGCTAGATAACAGCATCTATTAAATTCTGGTTGCCATCATGTCCACCCGCGAAAACACCGGCATGGCCCTGGGCCTGCTCGGCGTTGTGATCTTCAGCCTTACCCTGCCCTTCACGCGCATCGTCGTGCAAGAGATGCATCCACTGCTCAATGGCCTGGGCCGGGCACTGTTTGCGGCTGTTCCCGCGGCGTTGCTGTTGTTGTGGCGGCGTGAGAAATGGCCAACCTGGAAGCAAGTCAAAGGCCTGACGCTGGTGATTGCCGGGGTGATCCTCGGTTTTCCGGTCCTATCGGCCTGGGCCATGCAAACCTTGCCGGCGTCCCATGGCGCACTGGTCAATGGCTTGCAGCCACTGTGTGTGGCGCTGTACGCCGCGTGGTTGTCCCACGAACGCCCGTCGAAAGCCTTCTGGGCCTGCGCCGCGCTGGGCAGTGCACTGGTGCTCGGTTATGCGCTGATCAGCGGGGCCGGCAGCATTCAGGCGGGCGACCTGTTGATGCTCGGCGCGATTGCGGTGGGTGGCCTGGGGTACGCCGAGGGTGGCCGATTGGCCAAGGAAATGGGCGGCTGGCAAGTGATCTGCTGGGCACTGGTGCTGTCGACCCCGCTGTTGATCGGGCCGGTGCTGTACCTTGGGTTGCAACATCAGGGCGAGATTTCGGCCAAGGCCTGGTGGGCTTTCGGCTACGTCTCGCTGTTTTCGCAATTCATCGGATTCTTTGCCTGGTATGCCGGGCTGGCCATCGGTGGCATTGCCCGGGTCAGCCAGATCCAGCTGCTGCAGATTTTCTTCACCATTGGCTTTTCCGCGCTGTTTTTTGGCGAGCACGTCGAACCGATTACGTGGCTGTTTGCTGGCGGGGTGATCCTGACCGTCGTGCTGGGACGCAAGACGGCGGTCAAGCCCGCACGCATTGTGACGGCGTAAATCGAACGGCTTTCAGAGGTAACCGTCAGCCCGCAACAGGGTTTCCAGGCAATGCTCGGTGATGTGGTAGAACGCCTTGAGTTCCTGGATCTTCGCCAACAGCTGGGCCGGATCACCCGGTTCGGCACGTTTGACCGCCAGGATCATCTTGTTCTTGTTGGTGTGGTCCAGCGAGATGAACTCGAACACCTTGGTCTCGTAACCGCAGGCTTCGAGGAACAGCGCACGCAAGCTGTCGGTGACCATTTCCGCCTGCTGTCCCAGGTGCAAGCCGTACTGCAGCATCGGCTTGAGCAATGCCGGGCTCTGGATTTGCAGGCGAATCTGTTTGTGACAGCACGGCGAACACATGATGATCGAGGCACCGGAACGAATGCCGGTGTGAATCGCATAATCCGTGGCGATGTCGCAGGCATGCAACGCGATCATCACATCCAGCTCGCTCGGTGCCACGCTGCGTACATCACCGCACTTGAAGACCAGCCCCGGGTGCTCGAGCTTTGCCGCTGCGGCGTTGCACAGGGTGACCATGTCTTCACGCAACTCGACGCCAGTCACTTGCGCCTCGGCCTTCAGGGTGTTGCGCAGATAGTCATGGATCGCAAACGTCAGGTAACCCTTGCCGGAGCCGAAGTCTGCCACGCGAACCGGGCTATCCAGGGCCAGTGGCGACGAGGTCAGCGCATGGCTGAAAACCTCGATGAACTTGTTGATCTGCTTCCACTTGCGCGACATCGCAGGGATTAATTCATGCTGCTTGTTGGTGACGCCCAGGTCGGCGAGAAACGGGCGGTTCAAATCGAGAAAGCGGTTTTTCTCACGGTTGTGCCCGGCGGATGGCACTTCACGCAATTGCTGGGGTTTGCTCTTGAACAGCGAAGACTTGCCCTTTTTGCTGTATTCGAGCTGGGCTTCATCAGTCAACGACAACAAATGCGCATTTTTGAACGATGCCGGCAACAAGTCTTTGATGAGGGCTACACCTTCGGCCAATGGCAGGTTCTTGGTGATGTCGCGGGTCTTGTATCGATAGACGAAGGACAGGCAAGCCTGCGCCTTGACCGTCACCGGCTTGATGATGATGCGCTGCAAGTCCGCTTCATCGCCAGCGTACTTGGCCAACACCAACTTGATGAAGGCGTTCTGCTCCAGGCTCGATTGCAGCAGGTCGATGAATTGGGCGTGATGGTCCGGCGCGAGGCTGGCGGGGGTGGCGGTGACGGACATGGAAAAAACGGCCTCGGGCAGAGCAAATCGGAGAATGCCCGGTATTTTAGGGGGGATGCGGGTTTTGGGCACGGGGTTATTTTTCGCAGGCCCGGTCATCCCCCCCAGACCTGCAGTGTAATGGCCGATACCTCAGGGCTCCACCAGCCGAAGTTTGCGATTGCTCGGTGAATTGATCACATGCCTGACGATCAATCCCACCGGTACGGCCCATGTCATGCCGTTGGCCGGATCAGTGATGACAGCGACGGTTTCGGAGCTGGCACCGATGTCCAGGCGTCGTCGATCGTTGCAGGACTTGAGTTCCCCATAGGCGTGGCTGACCAGCCGCTCCGCCAGGTGCATCGGCACATCAATCCCTTGCAAGTGCTTCACGGCACGACAGAACAGCACCTGGTCATCAACGACCGCACCGCTTTCATGGCGGGCCAAAAACCCCTGGGCAATGGTCAACAATTGCTCGTTCAAATCCTTGTCTTCAACAATTGCGCCCATGTTCATGACTCCACAGGCGCCGACGTCGTCGGCTCAATTGGCGCAACAGGCCGGGCGGCATGCCGCAAATCGGGTCCGGCGAAAGGCAGGCGTACGGCAGGATTGGGCATGCCACTGGGAGAGAGCTCGTGAGTCATTTCGAACTCGGCCCGAACCGACCAGCCGCAGGCTTCCGACGTGCATTGCAAGTAGGCCACCCGCAGGAAAATATGTCGGCCCTCGCTGGTGCGGATTCGCATGCGGCTCAAGCAATGCGGGCACACCATTTTGTAAGTACTCATGCTTGGGTCCCGCTGTTCATCGGGTGGTAATCAACATAATCAAACGCAATACTGCTGCGAGCGAGGATCGCTGCAACCTGGCGCTGCAAATAACGCTTACCTGATAAAAGAAAGTGCAACGGAAAACGGTGCAATGGGCAAGAAACAAACATGTAGGAAATCACCCTGCTACCATTAGGAAGTTTCGACATCACATTTATCTGACTCATAGTTGAAGATTGATTACTCATTTTAGAATACTCATTGCGCATACATTAAGCACTCAAAAAGCATGTGTCAAAAGGTAGAGGCTCAAATTGCGTAGCAAAAAATCTCAGACTGTTTTAGCCCGCCTAAAACAAATTACTGGCACAAAAAGTGATGCCTCCCTGTCTTCTGCGCTGAAAGTCAGTCCGCAAACCCTCAGCAGCTGGAAAGGTCGAGACAGTACACCGTACTCATTATGCGTAGAAATTGCCCAGACTCGCGGTATTTCACTTGACTGGTTGTTGCTTGGCGAAGGACCGATCTTGCGGCTAAGCACTGCTGGCAATGCCTTGGAACAAACCCAGGAAACAATCACACGGGAAAATACAATTCTCGCGATGTGGCGATTGCTCAATGAAGAAGATCGCAACGCCATACAACATGCCCTGGAGGAAAAACGCCGCCTGCGTGAAATGGAACTCAAACTTTCAGAGATGGCGTCTATCCTGTCGACACTTCAACAGCTGCGCGAAACATAATGTTATACGCGCTTTACTTGAAGACGCGTAAGACGGGCAATATTGCCAGGACACTTGACCATGCAGTATTAACATCCATCAGCGTCGCCCTTTAAAGCGCTCAATAATTTCGCCCAGGCCAGCACCATCGACCCACTGCATGACCTTGATGCTGATAGGAATAATGATCAGCGCGCACAGAAATGCCGTTACCCCCGCAGTCAGGAAAGGCGCCAGCGGCAGCGCAACGGGGGTAAATAGATAACCGACGCCGGCCGATAGCACCCAGGAACCGATACGCTGCCAGGCCTTGAAGTCAACGCGAGTGGAAGTGACCAGCCACGCCCCAAGCGAAGCACCAAATAGCGCTTCGCCATCAATCGCGGGCAGCGTCGCGATGCCCAACCCCAACAGGAGCCCACTGATGCTGTTGTAAGCCGAATCAGTCCAGTTCATGGAGACCTCGCTCATCGACGTCGTCGATGACAATAACTCCCGACTCTATGGCTTTGAGCAAGGCGGCATGACGGGACCTGACAGCAAACTTTCGGCGAATGTTGAAAAAGTGAAAATTTATCGTGGTGGGTGAGCAATTCTGGATCCTGGCAATCTCCCAGGAAGTCTTGCCCTTGTAACACCATATTAAGGCTTGTATTTCTTTCGCTGTCAGATGGACCGGCGATACATCTCTCCCGCCTTTGGGGGCGGCACCGGCAAAAGAGTCGAGCGGTAGATACGTTGACATAAACACTCCCTCTGCGTCAGAACACCCATCACAGGGCGTTCGCTATTGGAGGGAGATGTTGAAGACTGAACAGTAGCCAAACAACTTGCCGCAGTTGTACCGGCAAGCATTACAAAAGTGTTCGCATAACCAGCCCTAGCCGAGCACGACCAGTCGATTTGGCAGCTCGTTGCGCGCATGCGTCACCGGAACATGCACCCTGAGCAACTCGCCGCATGCCTCGACGCAGGTGACAAAGCCCTGCAACGTCTGGCCCTGGCGCACCTGCCGGGTAAACGCCGCGACAATCGCATCCCAATGGCTGTTGTCCAGCCGACTGGAAATACCTTCATCCACCAGGATTTCCACATAGCGCTCGGCTTCAGAGACAAAAATCAGGATTCCGGTACTGCCCGCCGTGTGGTGCAGGTTCTGTTCCAGGAATTGCCGGCGCGCCAGGTTCGAGGCGCGCCAGTGACGCACCGAACGTGGAACCAGGTACGTGGTGATTTTCGGTATGCGCAATACCAGGCACAGCACGATGAAGGTGATCCATTGCACCAGCAGCAGGCTGTGCAAGGTCAGCCAACCGCTCAGGTAATGCACGATCCCCGGCAGCACCAGTGCCAGCAGGCTGGCCCAGAGCAGCGGGATGTACACATAATCGTCGGCGCGGGCCGCGAGTACGGTGACCAGTTCGGCGTCGGTATCGCGCTCGACCCGGGCAATCGCCTCGGCGACCTTGCGTTGTTCGTGTTCAGTCAGTAATGCCATGTCGTTAAATGCCTGCTCGCTATTGTTTTTTTTTGCTGTGTCATCACCAGCCGCCCGACGAACCGCCGCCACCGAAACTGCCCCCTCCACCACTGAAGCCTCCACCGCCACCGCCGCCGAAACCGCCGCCACCAAAACCGCCACCGGAACCACCGGAGCCGCCGCGACCGGCCGGAAGGATACCGAGCATTTGGAAAACGAATACTGTCAGGATGAACAACAACACCAGGAATACGAACAGCCCCGGATGCCGCGACATGAAATCATCGCCCGGATCGCCGCTGGACTCGTACACAGTCGAGGGTTCGTCCAGGGGATTGCCGCCCAGTACCACCAGCATCGCTGCCACCCCGTCGCTGATGCCTTTGCTGTAATTGCCGGCCTTGAACGCCGGGGTGATGACCTGATGGATGATCACCGAACTCTGGGCGTCCGTCAGGCGATCTTCCAGGCCATAACCGACTTCGATGCGCAGTTTGCGCTCATCACGGGCAACAATCAGCAGTGCGCCGTTGTTCTTGTCTTTCTGGCCGATCCCCCAGTAACGGCCCAGTTGATAGCCGAAGTCGGCGATGTCGGTGCCCTGCAAGTCCGGCAAAGTCACGACCACAAGCTGCTCACCGGTGGCTTTTTCATGGGCCTGAAGCTGTTGCGTCAACTGCTCGCGCACCGAAGGCTCGATCATCTCGGCGTTGTCGACCACCCGCCCGGTCAGCTCCGGGAACTTCAATTGGGCCTGGACCGCCAGGGCAAACACCCATAGCAATAGCACCAGGCCGATCTTCAACGCTCGCATTGGCAACCTCATCGATCCAACCGTAGGAGCTGCCGCAGGCTGCGATCTTTTGATCTTGATCTTGAGAAGCAAAGTCAAAAGATCGCAGCCTGCGGCAGCTCCTACAGGGTTATTCATCCAGATCAGAATTTGACTTCCGGCGGCTTTTCCGACCCCGGCGTGGCCTCGAAGGTCTCGCGTTCCGGCAGACTGCTGTACAGCACGCTGTGCCACAGGCGACCGGGGAACGTGCGGATCTCGGTGTTGTATTTCTGCACCGCCAGGATGAAATCGCGCCGGGCCACGCTGATCCGGTTCTCGGTGCCTTCAAGCTGCGATTGCAAGGCCAGGAAGTTCTGGTTGGCCTTCAGGTCCGGATAGCGCTCAGACACCACCATCAGGCGGCTCAAGGCGCCGCTGAGTTGATCCTGGGCCTGTTGGTACTGCTTGAGCTTTTCCGGGTTGTCGAGTGTGGAGGCATCGACCTGGATCGAGGTGGCCTTGGCCCTGGCTTCGATCACGGCCGTCAGGGTTTCCTTCTCATGCGCGGCGTAGCCCTTCACGGTTTCCACCAGGTTGGGAATCAGGTCGGCACGGCGCTGATACTGGTTCTGCACCTGGCCCCAGGCCGCCTTGGCCTGTTCATCGAGGGTCGGTATGTTGTTGATGCCGCAGGCGGTCAGCAACGTGGCCAGCATGAGCAAGGTGGCGACCTGCAGCCTCGACCGGTAGGACTGTCGAACATTCATCAGGGTGGTACTCCCTTCATATTTCATGGAAAAAACAACCGGCGACCCTCTCGGCCGGCTCTTGGGGCATAATCGGCCGCGCCACTGGTTTGCATCCGGGCAATGGGCTAAAAGATGCCCTGCGCAAAAAACGCATCGGGTATTCGGCTGCCGCTTTTCCAGGCTGCCCCCGAACAACAATAGTCGCTCCCTAAATTTTGGCTGGCCGGCATTTACATCGCCGCTTGGGCCCTTGAGAAAACTATTCATGAAGAAGCTGTGTTTGCTGGGCCTGTTCGTCAGCCTGGCCAGTCATGACGCACTGGCCGCCACGACGCCCGCACCCCTGGAGAACAAGGACGCTTTCGTCAGTAACCTGATGAAGCAGATGACCCTCGATGAAAAAATCGGCCAGTTGCGCCTGATCAGCATCGGCCCGGAAATGCCCCGGGAGTTGATTCGCAAGGAAATCGCGGCAGGCAACATCGGCGGTACGTTCAACTCGATCACCCGCCCGGAAAACCGTCCGATGCAGGACGCGGCCATGCGCAGCCGCCTGAAGATCCCGATGTTCTTCGCCTACGACGTGATCCACGGCCACCGCACCATTTTCCCGATCCCGCTGGCCCTGGCCTCGAGCTGGGACATGGACGCCATCGGCCTGTCCGGGCGCATTGCCGCCAAGGAAGCCGCGGCCGATAGCCTCGACATCACCTTCGCGCCCATGGTCGACATCTCCCGCGACCCGCGCTGGGGCCGTACTTCCGAGGGCTTCGGCGAGGACACTTACCTGGTGTCACGCATTGCCGGGGTGATGGTCAAGGCGTTCCAGGGCACGGGCGCGAACGCCGCCGACAGCATCATGGCCAGCGTCAAGCACTTCGCCCTGTATGGCGCAGTCGAAGGCGGTCGCGACTACAACGTGGTCGACATGAGCCCGGTCAAGATGTACCAGGATTACTTGCCGCCTTACCGCGCCGCGATTGACGCCGGCGCTGGCGGGGTCATGGTCGCGCTGAACTCGGTCAATGGCGTGCCGGCCACCGCCAACACCTGGCTGATGAACGACCTGTTGCGCAAGGAATGGGGCTTCAAGGGCCTGGCGGTCAGCGACCACGGCGCGATTTTCGAGCTGATCAAGCATGGTGTCGCTCGCGATGGTCGTGAGGCGGCGAAGCTGGCGATCAAGGCCGGCATCCACATGAGCATGAACGACACCCTGTACGGCAAGGAACTGCCGGGGCTGCTCAAGGCCGGCGAGATCCAGCAGAGCGACATCGACAACGCCGTGCGTGCGGTGCTGGACGCCAAGTACGACATGGGCCTGTTCAAGGACCCGTACCTGCGCATCGGCAAGGCCGAGGACGATCCGGCCGACACCTACGCCGACAGCCGTCTGCACCGTGCCGAGGCCCGAGATGTGGCCCGTCGCAGCCTGGTGTTGCTGAAGAACCAGAACGAAACCCTGCCGCTGAAGAAAACTGCGAAAATCGCCCTGGTCGGCCCGCTCGCCAAGGCGCCGATCGACATGATGGGCAGTTGGGCCGCCGCCGGTCGCCCTGCGCAATCGGTGACCCTGTTCGACGGCATGACTAACGCCCTGGGTGATAAATCGACACTGATCTACGCCCGTGGCGCCAACATCACCAGCGATCCGAAAATCCTCGGCTACCTGAACTTCCTGAACTTTGACGCGCCGGAAGTGGTGGATGACCCGCGTCCGACCAATGTGCTGATCGACGAAGCGGTGAAAGCCGCCAAGGATGCCGATGTTGTCGTTGCCGCCGTCGGCGAGTCCCGTGGCATGTCCCACGAATCGTCGAGCCGCACCGACCTGAACATCCCGGAAAATCAGCGCGAGCTGATCCGTGCCCTGAAGGCCACCGGCAAACCACTGGTGCTGGTGCTGATGAACGGCCGCCCGCTGTCGATTCTTGAAGAGAAGGAACAGGCTGACGCGATCCTGGAAACCTGGTTCAGCGGCACCGAGGGCGGCAACGCCATCGCCGACGTGTTGTTCGGCGACTACAACCCGTCGGGCAAACTGCCGATCACCATCCCGCGCTCGGTAGGCCAGATTCCGACCTACTACAACCACCTGACCATTGGCCGGCCGTTCACCCCGGGCAAACCGGGCAATTACACCTCGCAATATTTCGATGACACCACCGGGCCCCTTTACCCGTTCGGCTACGGCCTGAGCTACACCGATTTCAGCCTGTCGGATATGGCGCTGTCGTCGACCACCCTGAACAAGACCGGCAAGCTCGACGCCAGCATCACGGTGAAAAACACCGGCAAGCGTGACGGCGAAACCGTGGTGCAGCTGTATATCCAGGACGAGACCGGTTCGATGATCCGCCCGATCAAGGAGCTGAAGAACTTCCAGAAAGTCATGCTCAAGGCCGGTGAACAGAAAGTCGTGCACTTCACCATCACCGAGGATGACCTGAAGTTTTACAACACCCAGCTCAAGTACGCAGCGGAGCCGGGCAAGTTCAACGTGCAGATCGGCCTGGACTCCCAGGACGTGACGCAGCAGAGCTTCGAATTGCTCTAACCCCCGTGTACTGATCGTTCCCACGCTCTGCGTGGGAATGCCTCAAGGGACGCTCCGCGTCCAGTGACGCGGAGCGTCACGGGCTGCATTCCCACGCAGAGCGTGGGAACGATCGGGATCTACCCCCGTCGATCCAGCAGATTCACCACCAGCCGGTCCACCCACCCCCAAGCCCGCTGCTTGATCCGCTTCCACAGCGGTCGGCGTTGCCATGCCTCCAGGCTGACTTCCTGGCTTAGCGAGAAGTCCTTCACAAAGCTCGCCACCACGTCACGGGTCAATCCAGGGTCCAGCGCTTCAAGATTGGCTTCCAGGTTGAAACGCAAATTCCAGTGGTCGAAATTGCACGAGCCGATGCTCACCCAGTCATCGATCAGGACCATTTTCAGATGCAGGAAACACGGCTGGTACTCGAAAATCTTCACCCCGGACTTGAGCAGTCGCGGGTAGTAGCGATGCCCGGCGTACCGCACCGACGGGTGATCGGTGCGTGGCCCGGTCAACAGCAGCCGCACATCGACCCCGCGGGAGGCCGCGCGGCGCAGTGAACGGCGGACTTTCCAGGTCGGCAGGAAATACGGGGTCGCCAGCCAGATCCGCTTCTGCCCGCTGTTCAATGCACGAATCAGCGATTGCAGGATGTCTCGGTGCTGGCGGGCGTCGGCATAGGCGACCCGGCCCATGCCCTCGCCCATGGCCGGCACACGGGGCAAGCGCGGAAGACCGAAATGCGAGGCCGGTCGCCAGGCGCGACGATGGCGGTTGGCGATCCATTGGCGATCGAACAGCAATTGCCAGTCGAGCACCAGCGGGCCGGTTATTTCCACCATCACCTCGTGCCACTCGCTGACGTCCTCGTTTGGCGTCCAGAACTCGTCGGTTACACCGGTACCGCCGACCACGGCCATGCTCTGGTCCACCAGCAGCAGCTTGCGGTGATCGCGGTAGAAATTGCCAACCCAGCGCCGCCAGCTCAAGCGATTGTAGAAGCGCAGTTCGACGCCGGCGGCCATGAGTCGATGGCGCAGGGTCAGGGTAAAGGCGAGGCTGCCGTAATCATCGAACAGGCAGCGCACCCGCACACCGCGTTCGGCGGCCTGGACCAGTGCCTGGACCATGGCTTCGGCGCAAGCGCCCGCCTCCACCAGGTACAGTTCCAGCTCGACCTGTTCTTCGGCGCGGGCAATCGCCACCAGCATGCGTGGGAAGAATTGCGGGCCATCGACCAGCAACTCGAAGCGATTGCCTTCACGCCAGGGAAAGATCGGGCCGGCCATGTCAACGCGCCGTGAAGATCAGTACCGCACCCACCGGCACCGACAGACTGATGGCTGACAGGTCGGCAACCTTGCGCAGCGCTTCCAGGCCCGGCGCCAGATCGAAGTCCTGGGCATTGATCACCACCGGCTCCAGCGTCACCACCTGGAAACGCCGGTCATCGAGCCGGGTAGCCAGCAGTTCGGCGTTGTAGGTGTGTTGCTTGCCGTGCAAGTCAACGGTCAGCGGCAGGCGCAATTCCAGTTGCGCACCGGGCGCGAGATCGTTGATCGGCCGCAGATCGATTTGCGTGGTGATCAGCGCTTCGGCAAAGGTCTGGATTTCGAACAGCTCCTTGCGCATGCGTTCGTCGCGCAGGGGAATGCCGCTGTTGACCGATTCGAGCTCGACTTCTACCTCGGCCTTGCCGTTGGGATCGACTTTGCCGTGTAACACCAAAAAGCGCTGCACTTCGGAAACATTGGCGTTTTTGGTGCTGACGAACGACAGCCGCGAGGATTCGCCGTCCAGATACCAGTTAGCCTGGGCCGACAGCGAAGCGCCGGCCAATAGCAGGCAGGCGAGGGTTTGGGTGACAGACCGCTTGAACATAAAAACTCGTGGGGGCAGATAAACCTGTGCTGAACCTTAACTGCCCACGAGCCAATTGCAAACTTGTAGGAGCGAGCATGCTCGCGATGGACTCAAGAGCACCACGTTTATCCTGCAACCCCGCGTTATCGTTAACGACCATCGCGAGCAGGCTCGCTCCTACAGGTTAGGCGTCAATCAAGCCATCGCCTGCTGCACATCGCCAATCGTGGCCGCCAGGCTATTGAGGTGCAGGCTCAACACCCGCTCCACCGGCGCCTGGTCCATCGGCCAGTGCAACGCCATGCTGCCGACCAGCCGACCATCGGTGTGAATCGGCAAGGCCACCGCACGAATCAGGAAGGGCAGGCGCACCGGGTATTCCCAGTAGCCTTCGGTGCGCTGGCCGAAACCTTGCTGCAATGCCTGTTCGGTGGCGCTGAACAGAGATTCGTCGCTCACCCGTTCACGCTCGGCCAGGCGCTCTACCTCATGACGTTCCAGTTCACCGAGGCAGGCCCGTCCCATGGCCGAATGAAACAGGCTGGCATGCTGGCCGACGATCTGGCAGTTGTTCGGATAGCGTTTGCGCAGCACCGAGGGGATCGCACTTTCCATCACCTCCACCCGTTCGCCATCGAAGCACGACAGGTCCGCCACCAAGCCGGTGCGTTCGCATAACTCCAGCAACAGCGGCGCGGCGCTTTCCACCAGCCGCCGCTTGAAGCGTTGCCGACTGTCACCGAACAGGCGCTTGGCACACAAACGGTAGCGCCGGTCGCTCAAGCCGCGATAGATCCAGCCCTGCTCCTGCAACGTCAGCAACATGCGCGACACCGTGGCCTTGGGCAGGCGGGTCAAATAGTGCAACTCCTCCAGGCCCAATGCCTGATGCTCACCCAGCAGCTCGACGATCGCCAAAGCGCGCTCGACGGAACGTACGCTGCCGGTTTCTGCCTTGTTTTCCATGGATTCGATATCCCTAAGCCCGGATCGGATGATCGCTGCTCTCTTTTTATTAAAAAGCACAGCAAGATGCGGGCCTGCCCGAAGGTTCTACGCAGTTTGCAGACAACCGGGTGGCCGACGCGTAACCCATTGCGTTAGCTGCTCATGGGCGTAAGCCAGCTGCAAAACCGCAAGGTCAGCCTGGGCCGGGCCAATGATTTGCAGGCCCATCGGCAGTCCGGCCGGGTTGAATCCCACCGGCACGTTCATGCTTGGCAAACCTGCCAGGGTCGGACCTATCACCACTTCCATCCAGCGGTGATAGGTGTCCATATCTTGCCCGCCGACCACCCGCGGCCAAGGGGTTTGTGCATCAAAAGGGAACACTTGGGCGGTGGGCAGCAGCAGGAAATCGTAACGTTCGAACAATTCGTTCAAGGCGCGATACCACTCGCTGCGGCTGACCGAGGCTTGATAGACATCGGCCGCAATCAGGCGCAGGCCACCCTCGATTTCCCACTGGGCTTCGGGCTTGAGTTGTTCGCGCTTGCGCGAGTCGGCATACAACGCGCCGAGACTGCCGTGCACCAGCCAGTGACGGTGCACCAACCAAGTCTGCCACAGGCGTTCCATGGAGAAATCCGGCTGACAGGCTTCGACCTTGCAGCCCAGGCTTGCAAAGTCCTGCAGCGCCGACTCGCACAGGCTCATTACGCCAGGCTCCATCGGCAGATAACCGTTGTAGTCGCCCAGCCAACCCACGCGGACCTCGCCGAAGTCTCGCGCAAGCGACTGATGGAAAACCTGCGGGCACTGAGTCAATGACAATGGCACGCGAGGGTCGTACCCGGCCTGGGTCCCGAGCAAACGCGCGACATCGGTGACGGTGCGGCCCATCGGCCCCTCGGTGGCCAGTTGCTGGACAAACACCTCCGGCTGCGGGCCATGCGGCACGCGGCCCTGGGACGGACGCAAACCAAACACGTTATTGAACGCCGCCGGGTTGCGCAGCGAGCCCATCATGTCACTGCCGTCGGCTACCGGCAGCATGCGCAACGCCAGCGCCACCGCCGCCCCGCCGCTGCTGCCACCGGCAATCAACGTCGGGTCGTAGGCATTGGTGGTGGTACCGAACACGCTGTTGTAGGTCTGCGAGCCGAGGCCGAATTCCGGCACGTTGGACTTGCCGATGATGATCGCGCCGCAATCACGAACCCGCGCCACACTGATGGCGTCGTGCTGTGGAATGTGTTCGGCGAACAGCGTTGATCCCATGCTCGTGCGCAACCCGGCGGTGGCCGCCAGGTCCTTCACCGCTTGCGGCATACCGTGCATCCAGCCCCGGGACTGGCCCTGGTCCAGTTGTCGGTCGCAGGCGTCGGCCTCTGCCAGCAGCTCCTCGGCAGGTCGCAGCGACACCAGCGCATTGACCTGCGGATTGAAGCGCTCGATCTGCGCCAGATAGGCCTGCATCACTTCACGGCAGGACACCTCGCGAGCGTGGATGGCCTGGGACAACGCATCGGCGTCCATTTCAACAATCGGATTCATGCTCAAGGTTTCACCCCAAGGTTAAGTGCAACGGATCGCTTTGCCCGTGGTGCTTCCTGCATGCAGTAAGTGCCCAACAGCGTCAGCACGCAAGCGAACAACACGTAGAACGAAGGCGCCACCGGTGTCGCCAACACCTTGCTCAGCCAGGTGACGATCAGCGGAGCAAAACCGCCGAACACCATGACCGCAACGTTATAAGCCACCGACACGCCAGTGGAGCGCACTTCAATCGGAAACTGCTCGGCCAGCGCCGTCGGTGCCGGACCAAAGAAGCCGCCAATTGAACTGCACAACAACAGTTGCATCACCAGCAAGCGCTCCACCGAGGGCGCCGCCGCGACCCACACGTACAGCGGATACACCATCAGGAAAAATGCCAGGGTGAAAGCCATCAACACCGGACGGCGACCAAGACGGTCCGACAATGCGCCAGACAGCGGAATCACCACGGTCATCAACGCCACCGCGAGCATTTGCACCAGCAGCACCTGATCCAGCGGCAAACCGAGGTTTTTGTGGGCGAAGGTCGGCATGTTCACCAGCACCACGTAGAACGACACCGTCGCGCCGCACGCCAGGCCCATCGACACCAGGATGGCGCGGCGATGTTCGCGGATCACTTGCAGCAAACCCGGGCTCGCGCCTTTGGCTTGTTTGCGTGCCTCGAGGAATTCTTCCGGTTCCTCCATGTGCTTGCGAATCCACAGGCCGACCGGGCCGATCAACAGACCGATCATGAACGGAACCCTCCAGCCCCAGCTGTCCAGGGCTTCGGGGGTCAGCAGATGGGTGAACAACGCCACCATCCCTGCCCCGGAAAACACCGCCAGGCATTGCCCCACCAACTGCCACGAACCGTACAACCCCTTGCGGTGCGCTGGCGCGCTTTCCACCAGGAACGCCGTGGCACTGGCGTATTCGCCGCCGGTGGCAAAACCCTGGAGCATCCGCGCCACTACGATCAACAACGGGGCGCCCATGCCGATAGCGGCGTAGTTCGGCGCGAAGGCGATCAGCGCGATCGACACGGTCATCAAGCGGATAATCATCTGCATCGCCGCCTTGCGGCCTTTGCGGTCCGAATACATGCCTAGCAGGATGCCGCCCACGGGGCGCATGAAAAACCCGACGCCGAACGTCGCCAGGGCCATCAGTAACGACGCATATTCGTCTTCGGACGGAAAAAACTGTCGGGCAATGATGCTCGCCAGAAAGCCGTAAACAATGAAGTCATACCATTCCAGCGCGTTGCCGATCACGGCAGCGACCACCTGCCGGGTGCGCGAAACACCTGTGCTCGAAGTGTGCATGGGGAACTCTCCAATAACCTGTTGGGTGATGCCGGGCGCGACTCGACGCGCCCGGTCCAGCGGCAGTAGAAAGTGAAAGGGTCAGGCCGGCTTGAGCCAGCTCTCGGTCAGCGCGCCCCAATACGCAGCCCCGGTCAGCAGGATGTCGTCGTTGAAGTCGTAGGCGGGGTTGTGCACCATCGGCCGCGACACGCCGTTGCCGATGAACAGGTAGGCGCCGGGGCAGCGTTGCAGCATCCAGGCGAAGTCCTCGCTGCCCATCAGTTTTGGGGTGTTGCCATCGACGGCATCGGTACCGACCAGCTCGACGCCGACTTGCCGGGCGAATTCGGTTTCGGCGGCGTGGTTGACCAGTACCGGGTAAGCCGGACGGTGTTCGATTTTCGAACTGCAACCGAAGCTTTGCGCCTGGGATTGGATGATCGCGCGCACTCGGTCGAGGGTCTGCTCACGCACCTGGGCGTTCAGCGCGCGCAGGCTCAGGCGCAGGATCGCCTGCTGGGGGATGACGTTGGCCGCCTCCCCGGCTTGCAATGCACCGACCGTCACCACCGCCGCCTGCTGCGCATCGATGTTGCGCGCGACCACGGTTTGCAGGGCCATGACCACGCTGGCCGCCGCCACCAATGGGTCGACCGCCAGATGCGGCATTGAGCCGTGCCCGCCGACGCCTTCGAGGGTCACGGTGAGCAAATCCTGCGAAGCCATCATCGGCCCTTCGCGAAACCCCAGGTGCCCCGCTGGCAAGCCCGGCATGTTGTGCATGCCGAACAGTGCGTCGCAAGGGAAACGTTCGAGCAGGCCATCGGCGAGCATCGCTTCGGCGCCGCCCTGGCCTTCTTCGGCTGGCTGGAATATCAGGGTCAGCGTGCCATCGAACTGGCGAGTCGCCGCCAGATAGCGCGCCGCGCCCAACAACATCGCGGTGTGTCCATCGTGTCCACAGGCATGCATGCAGCCCTGATGCCGGCTGCTGTAGGCCGCCCCGGTGTTCTCGATGATCGGCAGTGCATCCATGTCGGCCCGTATCCCCAACTTGCGCGGGCTGCTGCCGTTGCGCAGGACGCCGACTACGCCGGTCTTGCCGATACCTGTGTGAACCTCGTAGCCCCACTCTTCGAGAGACCTGGCGACCAGCGCCGAGGTGCGACTTTCCTCGAAACCGAGTTCCGGATGGGCGTGGATATCCTGTCGGGTGGCATGCAGGTCGCTGGCGACGTCGTTGAGCCAGGCAAGGATGTGCTGATGTCGGGTCATGTCGAATGTCCTCGGGCCGGGTGTATTCCCGTTCTTTTTGTTCGCTGTGATTGCGCGACGTATCAACGGCAGGTCGCGTTCGCCACCAGATAACCGCGAGTCGCGCGCGAGGACAATCGAATGTGGTTCCACTGGATGGAACCTGGGTGGCCGATCAATTGAAATTCGCCCAATACCCTGTGGGAGCGAGCCTGCTCGCGAATGCTCTACCAGTCCCACTGCTTGCGTTGAGTCTGCCGACGCTTTCGCGAGCAGGCTCGCTCCCACGGGTGTTGTGTGTGGCGTCAGGGGTTCAAGCGGCAGCCCTGGCGTTCACCGATCCAGGCTGCACGATTAGTGCGCCCCATGCCGCTGACGGTGATGCGCTTGTTGGGGGCGTCATCGTAAAAACCGCTGGTGGGCAACCACTGCTTTACATAGCTGAGGCAATACTCGGTGTCGTTACCCATCACGTAGCGGCATGAGCAATATTCTTTCGCAGTGTATGCACTGATGATGTCGGGGAACGCCATCAGCGCCACTCGCTCATGCCAGACCCAGCCTACCAAGGCGAGCAACAGGACCAGCAGCAGCGCACTGAAAGGACGGCGACGAATGAAGCTGCTCATGGCTGCTCACTCCCGGCAAACGCCTTGAGCGCAAGCCTGAGCAATTCATTGTGCCGGTAGCTGCCGTCGCGATCATCGCCGTAGCGGACGATCACCAGGTTCGCGCCAGGAATCACGTACATCGCCTGCCCCCAGTGGCCCAGCGCAGCGAAGGTGTCGGCAGGTGCATCGGGCCAGGGTCGGGCGCCACCGCCTGTTGCACGATTGAGCCACCAGTGGCCGCCGGGAACCGCCTCATCCTGATTGGCGCGATAGCCAATGAAGGGCTCGCGATTGAAAACAACCCAGTCTTTGGGTAGCAGTTGTTTATCGCCCCAGCGACCGTCTCGCGCCATCAACAGACCGATGCGAGCCAGATCCCGAGCGGTGAGGTAGGCATAGGACGAGGCGACGAACGTTCCCGTAGCGTCGGTTTCCCAAACCGCGCTACGAATGCCCAATGGCTCGAACAACGCACTCCACGGATAGTTCGGGTAGCGCTCTGCACCGACGATGTTTTTCAGCGCGGCGGACAGTAGATTGGTGTCGCCACTGGAATAGCGAAACGCCTGCCCCGCTGCTGCGTACGAGTGGTGATCGGCCGTGAAGGCAGCCATGTCCGAGTGACCACGGGTGTAGAGCATGGCCACCACCGACGACTTCAACGGTGCGTATTCGTAGTCTTCCTGCCAGTCGATGCCGGAGGCCCAGTGCAGCAGGTCGGCCATGGTCAGGTCCGGGTGTTTTGCCAATGGCGGGTAAAATTTGGCCACCGGGTCCTCGAGCCTGAACCGGCCATCGCCATAAGCTACGCCGAGGACCGTGGCCATCAGGCTTTTGCTGATGGACCAAGTGAGATGCGGCGTCTGGGCATTGGTCGGGCCGGCGTAGCGTTCGTAGATCAACTGGCCGTCGCGGATGACGAGCAAGGCGTCGCTGCGAATGCCTCGGCGGGTGGTGTCGTCGCGGGGTGGGAAGGCATATGCCTCTAGTGCTTGAAGCGCCGGACCGGTGATGGCTGGCCCTGTGGGCCATTGCTCAGTGGGCCAGTCTTCAGCGTGGGCCGGGAGACTGAGCAACAGCATGAAAAACAGGAACAGGCCTTTGGGCATGGCGGGGGCTCGTGGCGATGAACCTGCTGAGCCTAGTCGAGGTTGATGACAGTTCCGGGATTTGTGTTGTTACTGCGACCGCCTTCGCGAGCAAGCCCGCTCCCACATTTAACCGGGTTCCCAGAATGATTGCGATCAAATGTGGGAGCGGGCTTGCTCGCGAAGGCGTCAGTCAATTCAGCGAAGATCCGGATAGTGCCTTGGCCAACCGCTTGCCCCTGGCCCCGGCCGCCAGATCCAGTACCGCCTGATCGCGCTGCCACATCGCCGCCCACTGTGGCGGGCCCTCGGCCAGCGCTGCGTTGATCTCACCCTTGAGCCCCTCGAACTGCGCAAACAGACCACCGAGCAACACATGCCCCGCCGGACTGACGGGGGGATGTCGACTGACCTCCGCACACCCGGCCAGCAGCGCCAGCAAGCGCAACTGCAAGGCTTGCGACCAGTCACTGTCCTGGCCAACGCCGTACAGCCAGGCGGTCATGGCACTCAAGACATAGATGTCTTCCAGGGTCCGGAATGGCTTGACGTACGCATCCCAGCCATCCCCCGCGAGCAATTCGCACAATGCATTGTCGAGAAATAGCCGGCCATGGCTGATGTCCGGCATCAACGGAATCGGCGGCAGTTTTTCCACCCGCACGCCCGGTTCATCGGGGTAGACCACCGCCAGGCTCAGGCGCGGAGCTTCGCCTTGCTGTTCGCTGCGGGCGGCAATCAGCAGCCAGTCGGCGGCATCGCCTGCAGTGACGAAATCCTTGCGTCCGCTCAAGCGCAAATCGTGCAGACGGGTTTGCATGTCAGCCACCCGCAGGCTGCGTTGCTCGGTCGCGCACAGTGCGCCAAGGCTCAACGGCGCGCTCGGCCACAGCATGCGCAACGCCGCCTGATAGCCCACCAGGAATGCCAGCCCCGGCGTCGCCATCAAGCGTGCACCGACCACGGCCAGTTCAAACGGGGCGACGTTACCCAGCTGCTGCAACAACGTTGCGAACCCCTCGCCCAGATCCGGATTGGCGGGCAAGCGAGCGTGGCGGTTCAACAGGGTTTGCCAGGGCATAAGAGGCTCCTTGTGGGCTGTCATACAAGCATCACCAAAGCTTAACGGCGATGACACCGGGGCTACATAGCCTGACTTTGCACAACACGGCTGGATAAAGAAAGTCGATTCGCTGTAACCCCAAGACGGGTGAGCAGCCCGCACGGAGATTCGCCATGACTCAGATCGCACGCATCAGCGACACCGGCAACGAACGCCGCCTGCAAGCCGAACGCCTGGTCGGTGCCGAGGCTTTGCAGGAAGCCCAGGCCCTTCGCTTCAACGTGTTCAGCGGCGAGTTCAACGCCAAGCTCAAGGGCGCGGAATTGGGTCTGGACATGGACGACTATGATGTTCACTGCGTTCACATCGGCGTGCGTGACCTGAACACCGGGCGCCTGGTGGCGACCACCCGGCTGCTCGACCATACCGCCGCCAGCAGCCTGGGCAAATTCTACAGCGAAGAAGAATTCAGCCTGCACGGGCTCGTTCACCTCAAAGGCCCGATCCTGGAAATCGGTCGCACCTGCGTCGACCCGGCCTACCGCAATGGCGGTACCATCGCCGTGCTCTGGGGCGAACTGGCCGAAGTCCTGAACCAGGGCGGATACAGTTACTTGATGGGTTGCGCAAGCATTCCGATGCAGGACGGCGGGATCCAGGCCCACGCAATCATGCAGCGCCTGCGTGAACGCTACCTGTGCACCGAACACTTGCGGGCGGAACCGAAAAAGCCGCTGCCCACCCTGGACATTCCCTCGAACGTGATCGCCGAAATGCCGCCACTGCTCAAGGCCTACATGCGCCTGGGCGCGAAGATCTGCGGCGAGCCGTGCTGGGACGAAGATTTCCAGGTGGCCGATGTGTTCATCCTGCTCAAGCGCGACGAACTCTGCCCGCGTTACGCCAAACACTTCAAGGCGGCTGTCTGATGAGTCGCTTGCGCGTGTACGCGCGAATCGCCCGGGTGCTTCTGGTGGTCGCGCTCGGCCTGAGCATGGCCAGCGTATTCGGTATGTTCGAACGCCTGGGGCTGGCTCACTCGATGGAACGCCGCCAGCGCTGGTCGCGGTTTTTCATGGCACGCCTGAGCAACTCCTTGCCCTTCGACGTGACCCTGCACGGTGAGTTGCCCAAGACGCCAATGCTCTGGGTCAGCAACCACGTGTCCTGGACCGACATCCCGCTGTTGGGAATGCTCACGCCGCTGTCGTTCCTGTCCAAGGCCGAAGTGCGCACCTGGCCGGTGGCGGGCTGGTTGGCGGCCAAGGCCGGCAGCCTGTTTATCCGTCGCGGTTCGGGTGACAGCCAGTTGATCCGCAAACAGATGACGCGCCACCTGCAACAGGCACATCCGCTGCTGATGTTCCCGGAAGGCACGACTACCGATGGCCGTTCGCTGCGCACCTTTCACGGTCGCCTTCTGTCGGCGGCGATCGACTCCGAGGTGAAACTGCAACCGGTGGCGATTCGTTATGTGCGCAACGGTGAACCCGACACACTGGCACCGTTCATTGGCGATGATGATTTGCTGTCGCACCTGATGCGCTTGTTTGCCAACGACCGCGGCGCGGTGGAGATTCATCTGCTCAAGCCGATCCCATGCGAAGGCCGCGAACGTGCTGCGCTGGCGTTCGAAGCGCAGCAGGCGGTGCAGAAGGCATTGTTTGGGGCCATTCCGGAACCCCGGCAAGCACCGATG
Source organism: Pseudomonas sp. GW823-FHT06B06 (assembly GCF_058795195.1). Classification (NCBI taxonomy): domain Bacteria; kingdom Pseudomonadati; phylum Pseudomonadota; class Gammaproteobacteria; order Pseudomonadales; family Pseudomonadaceae; genus Pseudomonas; species Pseudomonas sp. GW823-FHT06B06. The sequence goes on from NZ_JBXAHO010000001.1 coordinate 66,527, forward strand.
CGACCCGCTATCGCGGCATAAACATAGATCTCCTGTGGGAGCGGGCTTGCTCGCGAATACGGTGTGTCAGTGGACATCTATGCCGGCTGACACACCGCATTCGCGAGCAAGCCCGCTCCCACAATAGCTTTATGGTGTTGGCTGGTTTTGGGCAAAATCCTGCAGCTGCGGATAGAACAACCGGAAATCCTCGCTCAACGGCTCATACAACACGCGCAACTCCTGCATCGCCGCCGCCAGTTCCTCCGGTCGGGTCAAGCGTCGAGAAATCCCCCGCAATACCTGCTCCAGCACTTCGAATTCCCGATAAGACCCCAACCAGTCATGGGCCACCATGTGCGGCGCGATTGTCGCCAGGCGATCCGGCAGTTCAGGTTGGGCAGACAACACCCGGTACACGTCCGAGGTGAACAGTTCCAGCGGCTGATCCGCGTACAGCGTCCAGTCCCGGGCCAGGCAATGATCAAAAAATACATCAAGCACGATTCCGGCATAACGCCGGCGCGTCAGGGAAAACCTCGACAACGCGACATCCACCAGCGGATGGCGATCGGTAAATACGTCGATGCTGCGATGCAGCTGGATGGCCGTTTCGATTTCCGGATCGAACTGCCCCTGCAGCCGTCCCTTGACGAAATCGCCATAGAGACTGCCGAGCAATTGACCGGGACGATGGCCACCGAGGTGAAGATGTGCGAGATAGTTCATGGGCGCAGCTTAGCACTGTGCCCTTGACCCTATACAATCCTCGTATCGTTATAACCCGATATATCGATTTACTCGGTCATCAGATCGAAATCATATTGGTATATCGCGAAATACCGATTTAAAGTTCGCTTCATCGCGATATAGCGTTTTACTAATCACGAGCCCCCGACCATGAACCTTGACCTCGACGAAATAATAAAAGCCCTGGCGCACCCAGTACGGCGAGACATCCTGCACTGGCTCAAAGACCCGACCGTCGAATTCCCCGACCAGTCCCACAGTAACGAGCACGGTGTTTGCGCCGGGCAGATCGATCAACGTTGCGGCCTGTCGCAGTCCACGGTGTCGGCACACCTGGCGACCCTGCAACGCGCCGGCCTGATCAGCAGCCGCAAGGTCGGCCAGTGGCACTTTTTCAAACGTAACGAGGAAACCATCCAGGAGTTCCTCAAAGTCTTCAGCAAAGAGCTCTGACCCTTTACGTCAGCCAGCCGACAAGGAATCCACCCATGCCCCTCTCGCTACTCATATTGGCGTTAAGCGCCTTCGCCATCGGCACCACCGAGTTCGTCATCATGGGCTTGCTGCCCGATGTGGCGGCCGACCTCGGTGTGTCGATCCCCGGTGCCGGCTGGCTGGTAACCGGTTACGCCTTGGGCGTGGCCATTGGTGCGCCATTCATGGCACTGGCCACCGCCCGGCTGCCGCGCAAGGCCGCCCTGGTAGCGTTGATGGGCATTTTCATTGTCGGCAACCTGCTTTGCGCGGTAGCCAGTGACTACAACGTGCTGATGTTTGCCCGAGTGGTGACCGCCCTGTGCCATGGTGCGTTCTTCGGCATCGGTTCGGTGGTGGCGGCAGGCCTGGTGCCCGCCAACAAGCGCGCCTCGGCCGTGGCCTTGATGTTCACCGGCCTGACCCTGGCCAACGTCCTCGGCGTACCGCTGGGCACCGCGCTCGGCCAACAGGCCGGCTGGCGCTCGACTTTCTGGGCGGTGACCGTGATCGGCGTAATCGCATTGATCGGCCTGATCCGCTTCCTGCCGGCCAACCGCGATGAAGAAAAACTCGACATGCGCGCCGAATTGCGCGCCCTCAAAGGCGCCGGTATCTGGTTGTCCCTGAGCATGACGGCACTGTTCGCCGCCTCTGTATTCACCCTGTTCACTTACGTAGCGCCACTGCTGGGCGAAGTCACCGGTGTCTCGCCCCGTGGCGTGACCTGGACCTTGATGCTCATCGGCCTGGGTTTGACCGTCGGCAACATCATCGGTGGCAAGCTGGCGGACAAAGGCCTGGCGGCAACCCTGATCGGCGTCTTCATCGCCATGGCCGTGGTCTCCACCGTACTGACCTGGACCAGCGTCGCGCTGATCCCGACCGAAATCACCCTGTTCCTCTGGGCCACCGCGTGTTTCGCCGCCGTGCCTGCCCTGCAAGTCAACGTGGTGACCTACGGCAAGGCGGCACCGAACCTGGTCTCGACCCTGAACATCGGCGCCTTCAACGTCGGCAACGCATTGGGCGCCTGGGTCGGTGGCAGCGTCATCGCCCACGGTTTCGGCCTGACCAGCGTGCCTCTCGCGGCAGCGGCCCTCGCGGTACTCGCCCTGCTGGCGACCCTGATCACTTTCCGTCAGAGCGGTGACCCCGAACTGGCCCCCGTTACCAACTGATCTTCACAAGAGAGCTATTTCATGACGACTATTTTCGATCCGATCAAACTGGGCGACCTCGAGCTGGCTAACCGCATCATCATGGCCCCGCTGACCCGCTGCCGCGCCGACGAAGGCCGTGTGCCCAACGCGTTGATGGCCGAATATTACGTACAACGCGCTTCGGCTGGCCTGATCCTCAGCGAAGCCACTTCGGTCACCCCGATGGGCGTCGGCTACCCGGACACCCCGGGCATCTGGTCCAACGACCAGGTGCGCGGCTGGACCAACGTCACCAAGGCGATCCACGGCGCGGGCGGCAAGATCTTCCTGCAACTGTGGCACGTCGGCCGGGTGTCCCACGAGTCGTACCTGAATGGCGAAAAACCGGTCGCCCCAAGCGCCATCCAGCCTAAAGGCCACGTCAGCCTGGTGCGTCCGCTGGCCGATTACCCAACGCCCCGCGCGCTGGAAACCGCTGAAATCGCCGACATCGTCGACGCTTACCGCGTGGGTGCCGAAAACGCCAAGGCCGCCGGTTTTGATGGCGTGGAAATCCACGGCGCCAACGGCTACCTGCTCGACCAGTTCCTGCAAAGCAGCACCAACCAGCGCACCGACCAATACGGCGGTTCCGTGGAAAACCGTGCCCGGCTGTTGCTGGAAGTGACCGATGCCGCGATCGAGGTCTGGGGCGCCGGCCGTGTCGGTGTGCACCTGGCACCTCGCGCCGACTCCCATGACATGGGTGACGACAACCTGGCCGAAACCTTCACCTACGTCGCTCGCGAACTGGGCAAACGCGGCATCGCCTTCATCTGCTCGCGCGAAAAAGAAGGCGCCGACAGCCTGGGACCGCAAATCAAGGAAGCCTTCGGTGGCCCGTACATCATCAACGAACGCTTTACCAAGGACAGCGCCAATGCCTGGCTGGCGAGCGGCAAGGCTGATGCAGTCGCCTTCGGTGTGCCATTCATTGCCAACCCGGACTTGCCGGCGCGCCTGAAAGCGGATACGCCGCTCAACGAGGCTCGTCCGGAGCTGTTCTACGCCAAGGGCCCGGTGGGATACATCGACTACCCGACGCTGTAAGTTTCATAGCTTGAAACGCAAAAGCCCCGACTCGAAAGCGCCGGGGCTTTTTTATTAAAATAACTTTCGAGCACACTAAAAAAGCATTCAACACACATCCAGACATCATCCACCTCTTCCGGCACGCACCACCAATACAGATAATAAATTTTCCACAGACAGCTGTACTCCTCATAACTAAGACAAAACTTTATCGAAAGGAATCGACATGAACACCAGTGAAAACACTGACAACGAAGTTAACCAACCCTACGACCAATTGTTCGCGTTCTTTAAAGCTACCTCTATCGGTATTCTTTACCAGCTTTCGCCGCACCTGCTCAGCGAGGAATACCAGGCCATGCTGGACGATCTGGTAGGCAAGGCCAAGGTGGAGCTGATTGATTTGCTGGAAGAAGCGGAATATACGAACGCGCTGAATCAAAAAATCGAACAATGGCGAAATCAGAAAAGGGGTCCAAAACATACGCGTGTGATTGTAAAAATCATCAATAACACGTCTCATACATTCGGTATTGCCCAGACCAGCTTACCCATGAGCAAGGCAGAGCGCGAATCGTTCCAGACGCCCACCCAAGGACAAACTGCATTTAAATGCGACTTTGACTATAGCTATGCCTACCCCTGGCCTAAAAACAAAATCATGTTCAATCAGTTTATAGACTTCGTCGATAATCATATCGGAGTCCGCTTCGATCTGGGCATGATCATGAATACGTCATTTGGCGTTCATACGCCAACGCTCAGGCCAAGTGTAAAAAACACCGTCACGTCGATTGGCTCATCCAGTATCAAGTGCTCGACCACAACCACTCGAATGGGTGATGAGGCGCCCTTCGACTTCGAGGTAGAAATCATCCTGGGCTGATGGTGGCCAATCCGCCGGTTCGACAAGCGTGGTCAGCCAGGGCATTTGTCACGCGAGTGTTCACCTCTGCGTCTGAGCCTGCCTTACTACCCACGACACAAATTCCCTACAAAATACGAAACTCGCTACCTTTCAACCTGGCACGCGTACGTATATAAAAGCATGCCATCGCGAACAGACGAGCGCTGAAGGATCAGCGCTCGCCTCCAATTCTACATATTGTTTCATTTGCGCAGACTGGGGCTCAAGCGCAGCATGTCCAACCCGGTTTCAACCCAACGCTCTGCGTCAAGGTGCAGTTGAAAACTGTCGGGCGCCAGCAGCCACTGGTACAGGATGCCATCGATATAGGCATGCAGGCTGATGGCCGCGCGAGCCGTGTCGAGGTTTTCCGGCAATTGCCCGCGATTCACGGCGTTACTCAAGGCCAGGTCGATCTGTACATTGCAGTCCAGGCTGGCCGCCACACGCTGAAGGCGCAGGTCGCACATTTCATCGGTGAACTCGCACTTATGAAACAGAATTTCGTTGATGCGTCGGGTTTTCGGGTCCAAAGCAACTTGATGAAACAAATGAATCAACAGCTTGCGCATGCAGCCCAAGGGGTCGAGTTCGTCCGCGTCTACGCTGGCCTTGGCCATTTCATCCAGAGGCTCGTGCAGGGTGTCGAGCATGGCCTGCACCAGATCCGCCTTGTTGCTGAAATGCCAGTAGATAGCCCCACGAGTGACGCCGGCCAGGGTCGCGATATCCGCCAGTGTCGTGCGCGCCACGCCCCTTTCAAAAAAGGCTTTTTCTGCCGCCTCAATTATCTGGCTGCGGGTTTCTTGAGCTTCCTCTTTGGTACGACGGACCATGGCAGTACAACCTCAATCAGGATGCTTCAGCGATGTCTGGATATCAGCTGAATAAAAGCGGGGCGAGTGCTCTTGGGTATCGTCCCCGGGCCTACAATTCGAACCTTGCGACGGCGTTTGTAACGGATTGGGTACGTGACCAAGGTATTTACAAACAGCCATGAACGTAAGTATATTCCTTAGCATGCTACTTATCCACTCGGCCCCCACTTTTTAACCTTCAATTTTTTCTTGTGCGTTTGTTTCGCGCCTGACCCGAGGATTTTCATGCAATTCAAGCCAGCTGTTACCGCTCTGGTCGCCGCCGTCGCCCTGGCATCGCTGCTCAGCGGATGTAAAAAAGAAGAGGCCCCTCCGGCCGCACCACCGCCTCAGGTCGGCGTCGTCACTCTGCAGACGCAAACGTTTACGTTGACGTCCGATCTGCCGGGTCGCACCAGTGCATTCCGCATTGCCGAAGTGCGCCCACAGGTCAACGGCATCATTCTCAAGCGTCTTTTCAAGGAAGGCGGCGACGTCAAGGCCGGTCAGCAGCTGTATCAGATCGATCCATCGGTTTATGACGCTACGCTCAAAAGCGCCGAAGCCAACTTGCGTTCGACCAAGTCGATCTCTGACCGCTACAAGCAACTGGTCGACGAACAGGCCGTGAGCCGCCAGGAATACGACACCGCCGTGGCCAATCGCCTGCAATCGGAAGCCGCACTGCAAACGGCCCAGATCAACGTGCGCTACACCAAGGTCTATGCGCCGTTGACCGGTCGGATCGGTCGCTCGTCGGTCACCGAAGGTGCACTGGTCAGCAACGGCCAGGCCGAAGCGATGGCGGTGATCCAACAGCTGGACCCGATCTACGTCGACGTCACCCAGTCTTCGGTCGAGCTGCTTACGCTGCGCCGCGAACTGGAAAGCGGTCGTCTGCAAAAAGCCGGCGACAACGCCGCGAAAGTCAAACTGACCCTCGAGGATGGCAGCCAGTACAAGCTCGACGGCAAGCTGGAGTTCTCCGAGGTCTCGGTTGACCAGACCACCGGCTCTGTGACCCTGCGCGCCGTGTTCCCGAACCCTGACCACACCCTTCTGCCGGGCATGTTCGTGCACGCCCAGTTGCAGGCAGGCGTGAACAGCGCCGCGATCCTGGCGCCGCAACAAGGCGTCACCCGCGACCTCAAAGGCATGCCGACCGCGCTGGTCGTAGGTCCCGACAACAAGGTCGAACTGCGTCAGCTCAAGGCTAACCGCACCGTCGGCAACCAATGGCTGATCGAAGACGGCCTGAAGGCCGGCGATCGCCTGATCACCGAAGGCCTGCAATTCGTCAAGCCGGGCATCGAAGTCAAGCCCACTGACGCCACCAACGTCGGCACAAAAAACCCGGCCCCCGCCAAGCCAGCTGAGCAGGCTTCCAGCGGCCAAGGGGAGTAATCCATGTCCAGATTCTTCATCGACCGTCCGATCTTCGCCTGGGTAATCGCCCTGGTGATCATGCTGGTCGGGGCTCTATCGATCCTCAAGTTGCCGATCAACCAATACCCGAGCATTGCGCCTCCAGCCATCGCCATTTCCGTGACCTACCCGGGCGCTTCTGCGCAAACCGTGCAGGACACCGTGGTCCAGGTGATCGAGCAGCAGCTAAACGGTATCGACAATTTGCGTTATGTGTCTTCGGAAAGTAACTCCGATGGCACCATGACCATTACCGCGACCTTCGAGCAAGGCACCAACTCCGATACCGCGCAGGTCCAGGTCCAGAACAAGCTGAACCTGGCCACCCCGCTGTTGCCGCAGGAAGTGCAGCAACAAGGTATCCGCGTGACCAAGGCAGTGAAGAACTTCCTGCTGGTCATCGGCGTGGTGTCGCGTGACGGCAGCATGACCAAGGACGACCTGTCCAACTACATCGTGTCGAACATGCAGGACCCGATCTCGCGGACCGCCGGCGTCGGCGACTTCCAGGTATTCGGCTCCCAGTACGCCATGCGCATCTGGCTCGACCCGGCAAAGTTGAACAACTTCAACCTGACCCCGATCGATGTCAAAACCGCCATCGCCGCACAGAACGTCCAGGTCTCGTCCGGCCAGCTCGGCGGCCTGCCCGCCCTGCCCGGCACGCAGCTGAACGCGACGATCATCGGCAAGACCCGCCTGCAGACCGCCGAGCAATTCGAAAAGATCCTGCTCAAGGTCAACAAGGACGGCTCCCAGGTTCGCCTCAGGGATGTCGCCAGCGTCGGCCTGGGTGGTGAGAACTACAGCATCAACGCCCAGTTCAACGGCGCCCCGGCGTCCGGCCTGGCCGTGAAACTGGCCACTGGCGCCAACGCCCTGGATACCGCCAAGGCCCTGCGCACGACCATCGACAACCTCAAGCCGTTCTTCCCCGAAGGGATGGAAGTGGTGTTCCCGTACGACACCACGCCGGTGGTGACCGAATCGATCAAGGGCGTGGTTCACACCCTGGTCGAAGCGGTCGGGCTGGTGTTCCTGGTGATGTTCCTGTTCCTGCAGAACTTCCGCGCCACCATCATCACCACGATGACGGTACCGGTGGTATTGCTCGGTACATTCGGGATCCTCGCGGCAGCCGGTTTCAGCATCAATACCCTGACCATGTTCGGTATGGTGCTGGCCATCGGCTTGCTGGTGGACGATGCCATCGTCGTGGTGGAAAACGTCGAACGGGTGATGAGCGAAGAAGGCCTGTCGCCCAAGGAAGCGACCAAGAAATCCATGGGGCAGATCCAGGGAGCACTGGTCGGTATCGCCCTGGTGCTGTCGGCGGTGCTGTTGCCAATGGCCTTCTTCAGCGGCTCCACCGGTGTGATCTACAAGCAGTTCTCGATCACCATCGTCTCGGCCATGGCCCTGTCGGTACTGGTTGCCCTGATCTTCACGCCGGCGCTCTGCGCCACCATGCTCAAGGCGATTCCGAAGGGCGAGCACCACACCCCGAAACGCGGTTTCTTCGGCTGGTTCAACCGCAACTTCGACCGTGGTGTCAAAAGCTACGAGCGTGGCGTCGGCAGCATGCTGACGCACAAGGCGCCGTACCTGCTGGCCTATATCATCATCGTCGTTGGCATGATCTGGCTGTTCACCCGCATTCCAACCGCGTTCCTGCCGGAAGAAGACCAGGGCGTATTGTTCGCCCAGGTACAGACCCCCGCCGGATCGACGTCCCAGCGTACCCAGGTGGTCGTGGACGAAATGCGTGAATTCCTGCTGCGTCCGGGCAAGGATGGCGGTGAAGGCGACGCGGTGAACTCGGTGTTTACCGTGACCGGCTTCAACTTCGCCGGCCGTGGCCAAAGCTCGGGCATGGCGTTCATCATGCTGCGCCCATGGGAAGACCGTAACGCCGAGAACAGCGTGTTCAAGGTCGCAGCCCGGGCCCAGCAGCACTTCTTCACCTTCCGTGACGCCATGGTGTTTGCCTTCGCGCCACCGGCGGTACTGGAATTGGGTAACGCCACCGGTTTCGACGTGTTCCTGCAGGACCGCGCCGGTATCGGTCACGACAAGCTGATGGAAGCCCGTAACCAGTTCCTCGGCATGGCGGCGCAAAGCAAGATCCTGACTCAAGTGCGTCCGAACGGCTTGAACGATGAGCCGCAATACCAGCTGGAAATCGACGACGAGAAGGCCAGTGCCCTGGGCATTACCATCGCCGACATCAACAACACCCTGTCGATCGCCCTGGGCAGTAGCTACGTCAACGACTTCATCGACCGCGGTCGGGTGAAGAAGGTTTACGTGCAAGGCCAGCCCGGTGCGCGGATGAGCCCTGAGGACTTGCAGAAGTGGTACGTGCGCAACAGCGTCGGCACCATGGTTCCGTTCTCGGCGTTCGCCAAGGGTGAGTGGATCTACGGATCGCCGAAACTGGCCCGTTACAACGGCGTGGAAGCGGTGGAAGTCCTCGGCGCCCCGGCACCGGGTTACTCCACCGGTGAAGCCATGGCCGAAGTCGAGGCCATCGCCAAGAAACTGCCGGCCGGCGTCGGTATTTCCTGGACCGGGTTGTCCTACGAGGAACGTTTGTCGGGTTCGCAAGCGCCTGCGCTGTACGCCTTGTCGTTGCTGATGGTGTTCCTGTGCCTGGCGGCCCTCTATGAAAGCTGGTCGATTCCGATCGCGGTCATGCTGGTGGTACCGCTGGGGATCATCGGTGCGCTGATGGCCACCAGCCTGCGCGGCCTGTCCAACGACGTGTACTTCCAGGTGGGCTTGTTGACGACCATCGGCCTGGCGGCGAAAAACGCCATCCTGATTGTCGAATTCGCCAAGGAACTGCACGAACAAGGGCGCAGCCTGCGCGAGGCGGCCATCGAAGCCTGCCGCATGCGTCTGCGACCCATCATCATGACCTCGCTCGCGTTCGTGCTCGGCGTGGTGCCCCTGGCGATATCCACGGGTGCAGGTTCCGGTAGCCAGCATGCCATCGGTACCGGCGTGATTGGCGGTATGATCACCGCAACCGTTCTGGCGATCTTCTGGGTCCCACTGTTCTTCGTCACCGTGTCGGCCCTGGGTCAGCGTAAAAACGTCGACCAGCAAGACGCCATTGAAACTTCTAAAGAGGCTGGCTAATGAGCAAGTCGCTACTCTCCCTGGCCGTCGCCGCATTCGTGCTTGGTGGCTGCTCGCTGATACCTGACTATCAGCGGCCGGACGCTCCGGTGGCAGATCAATACCCGCAGGGCCAGGCGTATTCGCCAGCCCAGGCTCCGGCGCAGGCCGCTGCCGAGCAGGGCTGGAAGCAGTTTTTCCATGACCCGGCGCTGCAGCAACTGATTCAGCTGTCCCTGGAAAACAACCGCGACCTGCGTGTCGCGGCCTTGAACATCGACGCCTTTGCGGCTCAATACCGCATCTCGCGCGCCGATCTGTTCCCGGCCGTTTCGGCCAACGGTACCGGCAGCCGCCAGCGCTTGCCGGCTGACGCTTCGCAGACCGGCGAGGCCGGTATCACCAGTTCCTACTCGGCCACGGTTGGCATCAGCGCCTATGAACTGGATATGTTCGGTCGGATTCGCAGCCTGAACGAAGAAGCCCTGCAGAAGTACTTCGCCACCGAAGAAGGCCGGCGCAGCACCCAGATCAGCCTGGTGGCCAGCGTGGCCAATGCCTACCTGACCTGGCAGGCCGACAAGGAACTGCTCAAGCTGACCCAGGACACCCTCGCCGCGTTCGAGGAGAGCTACAAGCTCACCGCGCGCAGCAACGAAGTGGGCGTCGCTTCGGCCCTGGACCTGGCACAATCGCGCACCTCGGTGGAAAACGCCCGTGCGCAACTGGCCAAGTACACCCGTCAGGTCGCCCAGGATGAAAACAGCCTGGTGCTGCTGCTTGGCACCGGCATCCCGGCCAACCTGCAAGCGGCTAAACCGCTGAACGACGACCTGCTGGCCGAAGTGCCGCCTGGCCTGCCGTCGGACTTGCTGCAGCGTCGCCCGGACATCCTGCAAGCCGAGTACAACCTCAAGGCCGCCAACGCCAACATTGGCGCGGCGCGGGCAGCGTTCTTCCCGAGCATCAGCCTGACGGCCAACGCCGGGACCCTCAGCCCGGACCTGTCCGGCCTGTTCAAGGGTGGCTCGGGCACCTGGCTGTTCCAGCCGCAGATCAACCTGCCGATCTTCAACGCCGGCAGCCTGCGTGCCAGCCTGGATTACTCGAAAATCCAGAAAGACATTGGCGTGGCGAACTACGAGAAGTCCATCCAGACCGCCTTCCAGGAAGTCGCCGACGGCCTGGCCGCGCGCCAGACCTACGTCCAGCAGTTGCAGGCGCAGCAGGACTTCGTCAACGCCAACCAGGACTACTACCGCCTGGCCGAGCGTCGTTACCGCATCGGTGTCGACAGCAACCTGACCTTCCTCGATGCCCAGCGCCAGCTGTTCAGTGCCCAACAGGCATTGATCACCGACCGTCTGGCGCAACTGGTCAGCCAGGTCAACCTGTACAAGGCCTTGGGCGGTGGCTGGAATGAACAGACGGCGAAGAACGAGCCGCTGAAAGAAGAAGCGCCGAAGTTGAAATTATTCTGATAGTAGTAAAACCAATAAGCCCACCGATGGTGGGCTTATTGGTATGGCGGCCAAAGATCATATACATCGCCGGCATCTGAGCCTGATAACTTGCCGAATGACATACAGCTGCCGGTAAACCCCTCAAATTCACATTCCACATCCACGCTATCTAGTAATTAAACCATACAGCCCACCTAGAACGCGCCGGCGAAGCCTTTTACGTTAAGGACTTATCGTTACACTTTGGAACTCACAACGAACCCAGGGCAGTTCACATGTATGATTTCTGCTGGATCTTGGGCATTTATAATATCAAAATCAAACTTACCGGCTACGCTTACTACACCTTCAACTTTAGTCAAGGTCGTGAAAGTGATTTTTCCTGACGTGGAATATGGAAAACCCATAAACTCTTCAATTTCACAATATGCCTCTACTAAATCCAAACCTGAACCGATTACGTATTCTGTATTCTCTATAAGATCCAGATTCGATTCAAACTCTATATTAGCTTTACCACCCGTTACTGGGTTTGAGGCATTCAGCAAAAAATTACGAGGCGTCCAGGAAAGATAATCAATTTCACCAAAATTGATCCGACGCACTATATCGCCTTTTGTAATGGTTGTTCTAATTCCTCCGACTCCCGGCCCATGATCTTTCGCCCCACTAATGGCTGCATTGCCTTGTTCTTCTTTTTCGGCACCCATGATCACACCCTCTATTGGATTATCGTTAAAAATACACAACTACAAGGCGAGCGTATTTCTTGATCAGGATCAAAACAACTGTCATAAGTGACAGCGCGACAAACTTAAAAGTTATAAAAACCTGATATCCATGGCGAAAACTAGTCCAATAACACCACCGCCCTTCTCCCTACCTGCCTGAAATTACGCCATTCATTTTCGTTCGATAATCGCCCAAAATTCATCCCTCACAATTGAACTATCTAGTTAATTCACCGCACCATTCCATCTCAGACCAATAACAATCAGGATCCACACCGTGCCCCAGCGCCCTGCCCTTCCCGGCTGATCCCGTTCCGCTATCACCCGATCCGAATCTTCAAATGCAGCCTCAGGTTGCGGCACATCCTGTTGCATCCACAACAATTAGAGAGACCCGAGCCCATGACGCCTTCCACCGCGCATTATTTCCTCCCAAGCTTGATCGCCGTCGCCTTGACCGCAACCGCAACTACCGTGACCGCCGAAGAGCCGGGTTTTGTCGAGGGCGCCAAGGTCAACCTGAACCTGCGCAACTTCTACATCAACCGCAATTTCACCAACCCGACCAAGGCCCAAGGCAAGGCCGAAGAGTGGACGCAAAGCTTCATCCTCGATGCCAAGTCCGGCTTTACCCAAGGCACCGTCGGTTTCGGCATGGATGTGCTGGGCCTGTACTCGGTGAAACTCGATGGCGGCAAAGGTACTGGCGGTACCCAACTGCTGCCGCTGGACAGTGACGGCCGCCCGGCCGACAACTTCGGTCGCACCAACGTGGCGTTCAAGGCCAAGCTGTCGCAGACCGAAGCGAAAGTGGGCGAATGGATGCCGGTGCTGCCGATCCTGCGTTCGGACGACGGTCGTTCCCTGCCGCAAACCTTCCGCGGCGGCCAACTCACCTCGAAGGAAATCGACGGCCTGACGCTGTACGGCGGTCAGTTCCGCCAGAACAGCCCGCGCGACGACAGCAGCATGGGCGACATGTCGATGACCGGCAAAGCCGCGTTCACCTCCGACCGTTTCAACTTCCAGGGCGGCGAGTACCTGTTCAACGATAAACGCACCCAGATCGGTGTGTGGAACGCCGAACTGAAGGACATCTACAGCCAGCAATTCATCAGCCTGACCCACAGCCAACCCATCGGCGCCTGGACCCTCGGCGCCAACCTCGGTTACTTCTACGGCAAGGATGACGGCAGCGCCCGAGCCGGCGAGCTGGACAACAAAACCATGTACGGCCTGTTCTCGGCCAAGTACGGCGGCAACACCTTTTACGTCGGCCTGCAGAAACTTACCGGCGACAGCCCGTGGATGCGGGTCAACGGCACCAGCGGCGGCACCCTGGCCAACGACAGCTACAACTCCAGCTACGACAACGCCCGGGAAAAATCCTGGCAAGTGCGCCACGACTACAACTTCGTTGCCCTCGGCGTGCCGGGCCTGACCCTGATGAACCGCTACATCAGCGGCGATAACGTGCACACCGGCACGATCACCGATGGCAAGGAATGGGGGCGTGAAAGTGAACTGGGCTACACCGTGCAGAGTGGTGCGCTGAAAGACCTGAATGTGAAGTGGCGCAACTCGACGATGCGCCGCGACTACAGCAACAACGAGTTTGATGAGAACCGCGTGATCATCAGCTATCCGATCAGCCTGCTCTAAACCTCTGCTGCCTGATCGTTCCCACGCTCTGCGTGGGAATGCAGCCCGGGACGCTCCGCGTCCCTTCCCTTCCAAAGCCGAACGCAGAGCGTCCGTTGAGGCATTCCCACGCAGAGCGTGGGAACGATCAATCGCGGGGGATCACTCCCGCGATTCAACCCCCAACTCATCCCACACCGACTCAGCCAGGTGGAACGTCGCATTGGCTGCCGGAATCCCGCAGTAGATCGCGCTCTGCATGATCACTTCCTTGATCTCGCTACGGCTCACGCCATTGTTGGCGGCGGCGCGCAGGTGCAGTTTGAGTTCGCCCTCGCGGTTCATGCCGATCAGCATGGCGATGGTGATCAGGCTGCGGGTGTGACGCGGCAGGCCCGGACGGGTCCAGATGTCGCCCCAGGCGTGGCGGGTGATCATTTCCTGGAACTCCGAGTTGAACTCGGTCAGGGTGGTCAGGCTGCGATCGACATGGGCATCGCCCAGAACAGCGCGACGGACCTTCATGCCCTCGTCGTAACGTTGTTTCTCGTCCACGGAATTCCCCTCAACGAGCCGTCAGGAAGGCCAGTACGCGGTCGCTGAAATCAGCGCCGGCCTGGACGTTGGACAAGTGCGCGGCATAGAACTCGGCGTACTCGGCACCCGGCACGTGCTCCTGGATGAAGTGCCCGCCGGACGGCGGCGTGACCGCATCCTGGGTGCCGGCGATCACCAGCAGCGGCGCCTTGATCGAGGACAACTGGTCGCGGAAATCGGCATCGCGCACCGCCGCACAGTTGGCCGCATAGCCTTCAGGCGATGTCGCCGCCAGCATGTCGGTAATCTGCTTGGCCGCCGCCGGGTTGGCTTCGGAGAAATCCGGAGTAAACCAGCGTGCAATCGATGCATCGCGCAAGGCGACCATCGCTGCCTGACCGTCACGCAACACCGTTTCGATACGCGGGTTCCAGATCGACGGATCGCCGATTTTCGCCGCCGTGTTGCACACGATCAGCTTATTCAGACGTTCGCCGGCGTTGATCCCCAGCCACTGGCCGATCAGGCCGCCCATGGACAGGCCGCAGAAATGTGCGCGTTCGATGTGCAAGGCATCCAGCAGTGCCAATACGTCACGGCCCAGTTGTTCGATGCTGTAAGGGCCCGGTGTCACCAACGATTGGCCGTGGCCGCGGGTGTCGAAACGCAGCACACGAAAGTGCTCCGTGAACGCCGGAATCTGCGCGTCCCACATGTGCAGGTCGGTGCCCAGCGAGTTGGACAGCACCAGCACCGGCGCATCGACCGGCCCATCAAGTTGCGGCCCTTGAATTTGGTAGTGCAGTTCGCCATCGGCGAGTTGTACGAAAGCCACAGCAGTCTCCTTCAGGCAGTCATTGCAGAGTGTTCAGCCACCGCTCGCTCGACCCAGGTACGGGCCTGACCGAGATAATGGGCGGGGTCCAGCAGATGATCGAGTTCAGTGGCCGACAGCTCGGCAGTCACTTGCGGTTCGTCACCAAGTACGGCACGCAGATGGCGTTGTTCGGCGACGGCGCGTTTGCAGCATTGTTCCAGCAGGTGATGCGCGGTGTCGCGGCCGACCCGTTGTGCGAGGACGATGCTCACCGCTTCAGCAAGCACCAGGCCCTGGGTCAGGTCGAGATTGCGGGCCATGCGTTCGGCGTCCACTTCCAGGCCGCCTGTGACCAGCAGCGCCTGCTTGAGACTGCCGGACACCAGGCAGCAAATTTCCGGCAGGGTTTCCCACTCGGCATGCCACAGCCCCAGGCTGCGCTCGTGCTCCTGCGGCATGGCGCTGAACAGTGTCGACAGCAGGCCTGGCACGCGAGTCGCCGCGCCAATCAGCACCGCCGCGCCGACTGGATTGCGTTTATGCGGCATGGTCGAAGAGCCACCCTTGCCCGGCGCCGAAGGCTCGAACACCTCGGCGGCTTCGGTTTGCATCAGCAAGCTGATATCGCGACCGAGCTTGCCGAGACTACCGGCGATCAATCCGAGCACCGAGCCAAACTCCACCAGGCGATCGCGCTGAGTGTGCCAGGGTTGGTCGGGCAAGCTCAGTTGCAGCTCTTCGGCCAACGCCTGGGCAATCGGCATCGCCTGTTCACCGAGGGCCGCGAGGGTTCCGGAGGCGCCACCGAATTGCAGCACCAGCAGGCGCGGCCTGAGCTCTTGCAGACGTTGACGGCTGCGGGTGACGGCGCCCAGCCAACCGGCGATTTTCATGCCGAGGGTCACCGGCGTCGCATGTTGCAACCAGGTGCGCCCGGCCAGTGGCGTGGCGACATGACGTTGGGCCTGGGTGGCGAGGGTGTCGCCCAGTTGCGCCAGATCGCTGTCGATCAATTCCAGCGCCCGGCGCAATTGCAACACCAGGCCGCTATCCATTACATCCTGGCTGGTGGCGCCCAGATGCACGTAGCGTTCGGCTTGCGCATCGCTCGCGGCGATTTGCTTGCCCAGCGCCTTGACCAACGGGATCGCCGAATTACCCGCCGTGGCAATTGCCTCGCCGAGGGCGGCAAAATCGTAATGCCCGGCCTGGCACGCCGCTTCAATCGGTGCCACCGCGGTAGGCGGAATCACGCCGACCCGCGCTTCGGCCCGGGCCAGCGCCGCTTCGAAATCGAGCATGGCCTGGACCCGGCCCTGATCGCAGAACACTTCGCGCATATCGCTGGCAGTGAAATAGGCATCGAACAATTGATTGCCCGGTCGCTCGTTCATAAACAGTCCCTGGAGGCGCGGGCCGCTCAGGCCCGCGGATGTGGATCAAAGGTCGTTTTCTAGATACTTCGCATGCTTGGGCAGACGCAGGCTGAACAGGAACGCTATCGCCATCATCAACGTCACGTACCAGTAGAAGGAGTTTTCCATGCCGACTGCCTTGAGGCTCAGGGCAACATATTCCGCCGAACCGCCGAAGATTGCATTCGCCACCGCGTAAGCCAGGCCAACACCCAGTGCACGCACCTCAGGCGGGAACATTTCGGCTTTTACCAGACCGCTGATCGAGGTGTAGAAACTGACGATCGCCAGCGCCAGGGTAATCAGCACGAAGGCCAGGAATGGACTGGTGACGCTTTTCAGGCTGAGCAGGATCGGCACGGTGCACAGCGTGCCGAGTGCGCCAAACCACAGCATCGAGTTCCGGCGGCCGATCTTGTCCGAGAGCATGCCGAAGATCGGCTGCATGCACATATAAAGGAACAGTGCGCCGGTCATGATGTAGCTGGCGGTCTTGGCGTGCATGCCGGCGGTGTTCACCAGGTATTTCTGCATATACGTGGTGAAGGTGTAGAAAATCAGCGAGCCGCCGGCGGTGTAACCGAGCACGGTGATGAACGCGGCTTTATGGTCGCGGAACAACGCGCGAATGCTGCCGGCGTCCTTGTTTTCGCGCATTTCCTTGCTGGTGGTTTCTTTCAGCGAACGACGCAGGTACAGCGAAACCAAGGCCGCCATGGCACCGACCACGAACGGAATCCGCCAGCCGTAGGCACGCAAGTCATCCTCGGTGAGGAACTGTTGCAGGACCACCACCAACGACACCGCCAGCAACTGCCCGCCGATCAGGGTCACGTACTGGAACGAGGCGAAGAAACCGCGCTGGCCCTTGAGGGCGACTTCGCTCATGTAGGTAGCGGTGGTGCCGTATTCGCCGCCCACCGACAGGCCCTGGAGCAAACGGGCGAACAGCAACATGATCGGGGCCCAGACCCCGATGTCCTTGTAGGTGGGCAGGCAGGCGATGAGCAACGAACCGAAGCACATCATCAGAATCGATATCAGCATCGAATTCTTGCGCCCGTGCTTGTCTGCGAGACGGCCGAAAATCCAGCCGCCAATCGGACGCATCAGGAACCCGGCGGCAAAGACGCCCGCTGTGTTGACCAACTGCACCGTGGGGTTGTCGGACGGGAAAAAGGCTGGCGCGAAATAGATCGCGCAGAAGGCGTAGACGTAGAAGTCGAACCATTCGACGAGGTTGCCCGACGATGCGCCGACGATGGCGAAGATCCGCTTGCTGCGTTCTTCGCCTGTGTAGAGCGCTGCAGGAGCTGTAGTTGGGGTTGTCATTGTTTTGTTCACTCAATGGGGACAGTGAGAGTCTAGACACACTTTGTAACAGTCCCGTTCCGCAGATGGATCACCAACACGATTCCCTTGTAGGAGCGAGCCTGCTCGCGATGGGCGCCAACGATAACGCGGGGAATCTGAATGCCCGCGTTGGCGAGACGTTTTTCGCGAGCATGCTCGCTCCTACAGGGTTTTGTGGTGTTCGATCAATAATCGAAGAACACCGTCTCGGCATCAGTGCCCTGCAGAATCACATTCCACTGATAAACACCGCTGGCATCCTGCTTGGCCAGCAAGGTGCTGCGGCGCTCGGCCGGAACGCATTCGAGCAACGGGTCGTCCACGTTGGCCGGTTCGCCATCGAAGTAGATCCGCGTCAGCAAGTGCTTTACCAAACCACGGGCAAACACCAGCACCACCAGGTGCGGCGCCTGGGTCGTGCCCTTGAGGCCTTCAACCGTGCCCGGCTTGATGGTGGTAAAGCGGAAACGCCCTTCGGCGTCCACCGGCACCCGGCCAAAGCCTTCGAAGTTCGGGTCCAGGGGTTTGTCCTGATCGTCTTCAGGGTGGTCGTACTTGCCGGCGGCGTTGGCCTGCCAGACTTCCAGCATCGCGTCGTTGACGACATCACCGTTGCCATCGACCACTTGCCCGGTGATCGCCACGCGCTCGCCCAGGGTTTGTTCGACGGTCAGGTTTTCGCGATTAAGCCAGGTCAGGCCGATATGGTAGTAAGGCCCTACGGTGTGGGACGTGGTCGCAGTCAGCGTCATCTTATTTCTCCATCGGCGTGGCGTCGCGGCCACGCAATACGATGTCCCAGCGATAACCGAGGGCGTAGGAAGGGATGGTTTTTTCCAGATCGAAACTGGCGATCAAACGCTCCTTGGCACTGGTATCGGGCACGCAGTTGTAGATCGGGTCGTACGCCAGCAGCGGGTCCCCGGGGAAATACATCTGCGTGACCAGGCGCGTCAGGATGCTCGGCCCGAACAGCGAGAAATGGATGTGCGCCGGACGCCAGGCGTTGTGGTGGTTACCCCATGGATACGCGCCGGGCTTGATGGTCTGGAACTGGTACCAGCCATCGGCATCGGTCACGGTACGGCCGGTGCCGGTGAAGTTCGGGTCCAGCGGTGCATCGTGCAGGTCCCGGGGATGGTTGTAGCGTCCGGCGGCGTTGGCTTGCCAGATCTCCACCAGGATCCCCGGCACCGGCAGGCCGTTTTCATCCAGCACACGGCCGTGGATGATGATGCGCTCACCCTGAGGCTGCCCTTCGTGCTGGGCGGTCAGGTCGTTGTCCTTCTCGTTGATGCGCTCGGCACCAACGGTAGGACCGGTGATTTCCGACAACGAGTGCGGCAAGAACACTAGCGGCTTGGACGGCGAGCGCAGGTTGGTGGATTGATAGGTCGGGTGCAGGTAGGCAGGCTGGGTGCCTTCCTGCGGGCGACGGTAACCAGGCTTGTCAGTCATGAAACATTCCTCAGTTCTTATAAGTCTTTTCGAGCGCGTCAGACGCGCTCGATCGCCAGGGCCAGACCCTGGCCGACACCGACGCACATGGTCGCCAGACCTTTCTTGCCACCGTTTTTTTCCAGCTGATGCAGGGCTGTCAAAACCAGTCGTGCACCGCTCATGCCCAACGGATGCCCCAAGGCAATGGCACCACCGTTCGGGTTGACTTGAGGTGCGTCGTCCGCCAGCCCCAGTTCACGCAGTACCGCCAGGCCTTGGCTGGCGAACGCTTCGTTGAGTTCGATGACGTCGAAATCGCTGACCGCCACACCCAGGCGTTCGGTCAACTTGCGCACCGCTGGCACCGGGCCAATACCCATCACCCGAGGTGCAACACCGGCGCTGGCCATGCCCAATACTTTGGCGCGAGCGGTCAGACCGTGCTTTTTCACCGCTTCGGCCGAGGCCAGGATCAAGGCCGCCGCGCCGTCGTTCACACCGGAAGCGTTGCCGGCGGTGACGGTTTTGTCCGGGCCATTGACCGGTTTGAGTTTGGCCAGGGTTTCCAGGGACGTGTCGGCGCGCGGATGCTCATCCTGGCTGACCACTGTTTCACCCTTCTTGTGGGCAATGCGCACTTCGACGATTTCTTCGGCGAAAAAGCCCGCGGCTTGCGCGGCAGCGGTGCGTTGCTGGCTGCGCAGGGCGAAAGCGTCCTGATCTTCACGGGACACTTGATAATCGTCGGCGACGTTGTCGGCGGTCTGCGGCATCGCATCCACACCGTACTGGGCCTTCATCAACGGGTTGATGAAGCGCCAGCCAATGGTAGTGTCTTCCAGCTTCATGTTGCGCGAGAACGCGGCGTCCGCCTTGCCCATCACGAACGGCGCGCGGGACATCGATTCGACGCCACCCGCAATCGCCAGCTCCATTTCGCCACTGGCGATGGCGCGGAACGCGGTACCGATGGCATCCATGCCCGAAGCGCACAGGCGATTAAGGGTCACGCCGGGAATGGTTTCCGGCAGACCCGCCAACAGCAGCGCCATGCGCGCCACGTTGCGGTTGTCTTCACCGGCCTGGTTGGCACAGCCGAGGAACACCTCGTCCACTGCATTCCAGTCCACCGACGGGTTGCGCTCCATCAAGGCCTTGATCGGCACGGCGGCCAGGTCGTCGGCGCGAACCGCCGACAAGCCTCCGCCGAAACGGCCGATGGGGGTACGAATCGCGTCGCAGATATAAACTTCACGCATCATGCTTCTCCTGGGGTTTGGCCGTGGGCGGCTGCGGTGCGGGCTTCCAGATCACGCAGCGCGGTCAGCTCGACTTCGGTCGGCTCGGCAGTGGTGTCGACGCTATCGGCAAAGCGGATCGGCCAACCGGTCGCCGCGACCACT
The DNA here is from genome assembly GCF_058795195.1 of Pseudomonas sp. GW823-FHT06B06. Lineage (NCBI taxonomy): Bacteria > Pseudomonadati > Pseudomonadota > Gammaproteobacteria > Pseudomonadales > Pseudomonadaceae > Pseudomonas > Pseudomonas sp. GW823-FHT06B06. The sequence goes on from NZ_JBXAHO010000001.1 coordinate 87,076, forward strand.
TGCTCGCGGGTCACGCCCGGGTGCAGTGCGGTGACCACGAACTCGTGGGTGTCGGCTTCCGGCTCCATGATGCACAAGTCGGTAATGATTCCCACTGGACCGGCGCCCGGCAGGCCCAGACGCTTGCGTGAATCACCACCCTCGCCATGGCCGACCGAAGTGATGAAATCGAGTTTGTCGACGAACGAACGCGACGACTGCTTGAGAATGATCAGCACGCTCTTGGCGGAACCAGCAATCTCCGGCGCGCCACCGGCACCCGGCAGACGCACTTTCGGTGCATGGTAATCACCGACCACGGTGGTGTTGATGTTGCCGAAACGGTCGACTTGCGCAGCGCCGAGGAAACCGACGTCGATACGCCCGCCCTGCAGCCAGTAGCGGAAAATCTCACCGGTCGGGACCACGGTATCAGCGGTTTCCGCCAGTTCACCATCACCGATCGACAGTGGCAGTACGCTCGGCTTGGCGCCGATTGGGCCCGATTCGTAGATCAGGACCACGTCCGGCGAGGACGTCAGGCGCGCCAGGTTGGCCGCTTTCGACGGCAGGCCGATACCCACGAAGCACACAGAACCGTTCTTCAGCCTGCGGGCGGCAGCCACGGTCATCATTTCATTGGTGGTGTAAGTCATTACTTCGCCTCCGAAGCGGCGGCCAGTTTGGCCTGGAACTCGCTGAAGTCAGCGCTGCCATGGATGTACTCGTTGATCCATGCAGTGAAGGTTTCACGGTCGCGGGCAATCGGGTCCCAGGCCTGGTAGAAACGGTTGTCCCGCTCGTTGTAACCATGGGCGTAGGACGGATGCGCGCCACCAGGGACGTGGCAAACCGCGCTCAGGGCCCAGGTGGGCAGGACACAGGAGTTCATCGGTGCGTTCAGGTCGTCGACGATTTCCTCAACGGTGACGATGCAGCGCTTGGCAGCCAGCGCGGCTTCTTTCTGCACGCCGAGAATGCCCCACAACAGCACGTTGCCCTTGCGGTCGGCTTTTTGCGCGTGAATCACGGTGATATCCGGGCGTACCGAAGGCACGGCGGCGAGCACTTCACCGGTGAACGGGCAGGTGACGGACTTGATCAGTGGGTTGACTTTCGGCAGGTCGGAACCGGCGTAGGCACGCAGCACCGCGAACGGCAGCCCGGAAGCGCCGGCAACATAGGCGTTAGCCAGGTCGGCGTGACTGTGTTCTTCAATTTCCAGGGCGTGGGGCCACTGCTTCTCGACGGCGTCACGCAGACGATGCAACGAACCGACACCCGGGTTGCCGCCCCAGGAGAAAATCAGCTTGCGCGCACAACCGGCACCGATCAACTGGTCGTAGATCAGGTCGGGGGTCATCCGCACCAGGGTCAGGTCTTTCTTGCCCTGGCGAATGAGTTCGTGACCCGCCGCTGTCGGGATCAGATGGGTAAAGCCTTCGAGTGCGACCGTATCGCCGTCGTTCACGAATTGCTTTACCGCGTCGTGCAGCGAAAGAATTTCAGCCATCGGGGCAGGCTCCCGTTTGTTATTAACCAACTGATAAAAAGGCGCCGATGCGCAGCGCCGGAGTGGTTAAAGATTAAGCGCGTGCCCCACACCAAACAATCCGATAATCGACTGAGTGTTCGTTTATCGAACACATTGTTGTCAGGCTACCGTTTTGTCTTGCCTATGATCGTTCCCACGCTCTGCGTGGGAATGCAGCCCGGGACGCTCCGCGTCCCTGCCGAAGCGGACGCAGAGCGCAGGAACGATCAAGGTAAAATGTCAGGTCGCATCCGCATGACTGACCACACCCTTGATCACCACTGCCGCAGTCGCCAAAGCCGCCGGAATCACCAGTGCCGTCAGCACTTGCTCGAAATTCCAGCCCAGTCCCAGCAGTGTCGCGCCCATCCATGCACCGAGGATCGCGCCGAAGCGGCCAATCCCGAGCATCCATGACACCCCGGTGGCACGCCCTTGAGTCGGATAAAACCGCGCCGCCAGCGAAGGCATCGCCGATTGCGCACCGTTGACACACATGCCCGCCACCAACACCAGGGTCGCCAGTAAGGTGATATTGCCCAGGCTCTGCCCTACCGCGTAGGCAAACACCCCGGCCAACAGATAGAAAGTACCGATGACCTTATGCGGATTGAAGCGATCCATGGCCCAGCCAACGCCCACCGCGCTCAACACCCCGCCGAATTGGAACAGCGCGCCGATGAACGCGGCCTGCTCCATGCTCGCACCGCTGTCGCGCATCAGGGTCGGCAGCCAGCTGGTCAGCAGGTAAACGATCACCAGGCCCATGAAGTAGGTCAGCCATAGCAGCAAGGTGCCGACGCTGTAGGTGCCGGAGAAGATCACGGCAAACACGTTGCGCGCCTTCACGGTTTTCTGTTCCGGCACGCTGAAGCTCGATGCCTGGGCCACCACCTTCGGGTCGATGGGTGCCAGCGTCTTGCGTACTTTGTCGGTGCCGCGATTACGCACGACCAGAAAACGCGCCGATTCCGGTAGCCAGATCAGCAACACGACGCCGAGGATCAACGGCAGGATCCCGCCGATCAACAGCAAGCTATGCCAGCCGAACGCGGGGATCAGCTTGGCCGAAATGAATCCGCCACCGGCCATGCCCAGGTTGAAGCCGCAGAACATGCTGGTCACCAGCAGGGATTTCTTGCGCTCCGGGGTGTACTCCGACAACAGGGTCGTGGCGTTGGGCATGCCCGCGCCCAAGCCGAGGCCGGTCAGGAAGCGCAATACCAGCAACTGGTCGACGTTGGTGCTGTAGGCCGAAGCCAGGCTGAAGGCACCGAACAGCAGCACAGCCCCGACCAGAACGACCTTTCGCCCAAACCGGTCAGCCAGCGGCCCGGAGCCCAACGCCCCGAAGACCATGCCGATCAGCGCCGCACTCATCACCGGGCCAAGGCTGGCGCGATCGATACCCCAATCCTGGGACAGGGCGGGCGCGATGAAGCCCATCGCCGCTGTATCGAGACCATCGAGGAAGACAATCAGGAAACACAGGATCACCACTCGCCACTGATAACGCGAAATGGGTTGGGCATTGATGAAGGACTGCACGTCGAGGCAGTTACCTACAGCAGACTGGGGCTGGTTCATTATTTTTTTTCCACGCAAAGAACGCAGTCGAACAGATATCAACCTCTAACGAGGCTGTCACGAGAAAGGGGGAGCCGGGATCAGGTGATCGAGCTCCGGCAAAATAACCGGGGAGAACGGCGACAGTCAGGGAATGTGCGCATGGGTGCCTCTTCTCATTATTATGGGGTCGTCGTCCGGAGCCGGATCGAGATCGCCAGCGCCGGGTGGCGCTGGCGCGACATTAATGAGGCAAGGGAAAGAGCGTCAATTCGTCAAACGCGAGTCTGTGCGATTATCGAACAGCTTAGGAAAACAGCTGGGTACTGAGGTCACGACTGGCACTCAGCAGGCCGGGCAGGAAACGCTGCTCGAGCTCGCTGCGGCTAACCCGACCGGCGTGGGTACTGACGTTGAGAGCCGCGACCACCTGGCCGGAAGCGTCGTATACCGGGACGGCGATCGAACGTAGCCCCTGCTCGAGCTCTTGATCGACGATGCACCAACCCTGCTGACGTACTTCCTGCAGGCATTCGAGCAAGGCTTGGGGGGTATGAATGGTTCGACTGGTCTTGGCTTGCAGGTCGGCGTGGTCGAGATACTCGCGCAATGAACTGTCATCGAGGGCGGCGAGCAGGATCCTGCCCATCGACGTGCAATAGGCCGGCAGGCGCCCGCCCACCGAAAGGTCGACCGAAATCAGGCGCTGGGTGGTCGCCGAACGCGCGATATATAAAATGTCATCGCCTTCCAGGGTAGCCATGTTGCAGGCCTCGTGGAGTTGCTCGCTCATGCGGTCCAGGTAGGGTTGCGCAGAAACCGCCAGCGGCGTCGAGGACACATAGGCATGGCCCAGGGTCAGGACTTTGGGCAACAACGAATACGTTCGGCCATCGGTCGTGGCATAACCGAGTTTGATCAGCGTGTGCAGGCAACGTCGCACGGCGGCGCGGGGAATTTCCGTACGATGGCTGATCTGCGCAATGGTCAAGTGCCGCTTGCGCTCCTGGAAGGCTTGCACCACGGCCAGTCCACGCGCCAGCGAGGTCATGAAATCCGGATCACCGGTCAGGGCCTGGATGCGCTTGGCGGGTGAAGCGACGATCGGCGGTGCCACCGAAGCGAAGGAGTTGCGCAGTTGATCGTTCATACAAGGTCCTTTTCCCGGACGGATCGGCGAGCTATTACAGGGCACTGGGTGCAGGGTATACAAGCCCGACTCGGTATCATCGGGCGATTATCGAACCATTGCGCGATAATCGCAACCGATGCTGCTCACGACGCAATCGCCCATGCAGCCATCGATACAAGTTTTTTTGTGCAAGCGCTGCAGACTTCATGACGCAATGTAACTGTCTTAAGTTGTGCGACTTAATGACGTCAGAAAGACATCACCGTAGTGTGGCATCCTCCTATGCCCTAGTTGCCAGTTACGGTTATGGGTAAAAAACAATCACACATCAAGATCCACTTTTAACTCTCTCGTGATAGTGTTCTGTAAATCGCTCGCTATAATGTAGTTCAGTAGCCATTCGGATTTTTATTGGCCGATACCGCTACCCGGTGGCGCGATGTTCCATCGCCGCTCTCCACAGCAAGCACCTGACGCCGACTGCATCCGCATCGCGCCAACGCGCTCGCTGAAACAGGATCTGATGCTACGTCAGCTGTTTATCTCTGGTGCCGTGGCCGCCTGCAACATGGAAGTAATGATCGCCCTGTCGTAAACGCGATGCCTGCAAAGGCTTTTTGCATTCGATGCGTGCGGTCAATACATCAGGTGCAGTGCGTTTCACCAGAACTCATCTCATCTCAATCAGGTAGCACCGTGACAAAAGACGAACTGCGCGCGGAACTTGAGCGCCAGGAACAACGTTACAAGGAAGTTTACGGCGGGGAAGTCACCACCTACGCCGCCCAGCCAGAACCGGAACGCAAGCCATGGCGCAAACGCGCCACCGTTCAGGATCAGGTTTTCAAGCAAGAACTGGAAAAAATGGAAAAGGAACTCAAAGCCGAGGAGCCATGAAGGCCTGGGCTTGAATGCCTGCCGGGGTCTGCGTTGCATCCGTTAAAAGCGGAATGTATAGATATTGCCTTTTGCGCCCGCTACGAGCGGGCAGCGGCCGCCTTGCCCACCGGACGAGGTCGAAGGCTCGAATCTGACCCTTTTTTCAGAAATTTCATACAAGCATGCTCACCCCCCCTTCAGGTGAGGCAAACCCCTGTGCCTGCGGGCTTCTCAAAGAAATTCAATCACTTGCAAAACCCTGTAATTCACGGGGGTTATCGGCACCGTTGCAAAATAATTCGTTGAAGAATGTTACCGATGAGCAGCAAGTGCATCGATTTCCAGTCTTTTCTGGCATAATCGCGCCCCCTTATGACCGGGTCAGAAAACCTTCATGATCGATTTATTCAGCGGACTGGATGCTTGGGTGCTTGTGAGCCTCTTGCTCGCCCTGGCTTTTGTCCTCGCCTTCGAGTTCATCAATGGATTTCATGACACCGCTAACGCGGTAGCCACTGTTATCTACACCAAAGCCATGCCCCCACATCTGGCGGTGTTCTTTTCCGGTGTGTTCAATTTCCTCGGCGTATTGCTCGGTGGCGTGGGCGTGGCGTATGCCATTGTTCACCTGCTACCGGTTGAACTGCTGATCAACGTGAACACCGGCCACGGCCTGGCAATGGTTTTCTCGCTGCTCGCGGCGGCCATCACCTGGAACCTGGGCACTTGGTACTTCGGTATCCCGGCCTCCAGCTCCCACACGCTGATCGGTTCGATCCTCGGCGTAGGCCTGGCCAATGCCTTGATCAACGATATTGCGTTGGCCGACGGGGTGAACTGGCAGAAGGCGATCGATATCGCCATGTCGCTGGTGTTCTCGCCGATGGCAGGCTTCCTGATTGCCGCGCTGATTTTGATCGGCCTTAAATGGTGGCGTCCGCTGTCGAAGATGCACAAGACGCCGGAACAGCGCCGCAAGATCGACGACAAGAAACACCCGCCGTTCTGGAACCGCCTGGTGCTGGTGATCTCCGCCATGGCCGTGAGCTTCGTGCACGGCTCTAACGATGGCCAGAAAGGTATCGGCCTGATCATGCTGGTGCTGATCGGTATCGTACCGGCGCAATTCGTGCTCGACCTGAACAGCACCACCTACCAGATCGAACGCACCCGCGATGCCACCTTGCACTTGAGCCAGTTCTACAAGCGCAATGCCGACTCCCTGGGCGAGTTCCTGGCACTGGGCAAAAGTGTCGAAGGCGATCTGCCGGAGAAATTCCGCTGCAACCCGCAGCAGACCGAACCGACCATCGACGCTCTGCTTGGCACCCTCAAAGGTGTCTCTGACTACCACTCGCTGTCGTCGGAAAGCCGCATCGAAGTACGCCGTTACCTGCTGTGCCTGGACGACACGGCGAAGAAAGTCAGCAAGTTGCCAATCCTGGGCGCCCGTGAAAAGGCTGACCTCGACAAGCTGCGCAAGGACCTGACCACCACCACCGAATACGCTCCGTTCTGGGTCATTCTGGCGGTCGCCCTGGCCTTGGGCCTGGGTACCATGGTTGGCTGGAAACGCGTGGTGCTGACCATCGGCGAGAAGATCGGCAAGCAAGGCATGACCTATTCCCAAGGCATGTCGGCGCAGATCACCACGGCGAGCCTGATCGGCATGGCCAACATCTTCAGCCTGCCAGTGTCCACCACCCACGTCCTGTCCTCGGGCGTGGCCGGCACCATGGTCGCCAACAAAAGCGGCCTGCAAGGCGGCACCGTCAAGACCATCCTGCTGGCCTGGGTATTGACCCTGCCAGCCACGGTCGCCCTGTCGGCCGGCCTGTTCTGGCTGGCGTCGAAGGCACTGGGTAGCTGATACGCAGTCGTACGAAAAAAGGCGCGCTCCGTGAGGACCGCGCCTTTTTTTTACCTGTTTGAATGTGCACGCTCGATCGTTCCCATGCTCTGCGTGGGAATGAATCCCGTGACGCTCCGCGTCACAGGTGGACGCAGAGCGTCCATGGCGGCATTCCCACGCAGAGCGTGGGAACGATCCACTTCCAGGAATCGCAGACAAAAAAAAGGGCAACCGAAGTTGCCCAAAATGCCTTGCGTGCTCATTGCATCCAGAAAGACCTACGGCTTTTTTCGCTTGTGCGAGTCTTTCCAGATAAAGAATCCGAACCCTGCAAAAAACACCAACATGAGGCTGACGGTCAGCACTCCGGCGATCACCACGTTGTCGAAAAACATGACGCGTCTCCTGCAGTTGCCCTGTTGCGATGGAGCCAAGGTAACCATTTGGGCAGGAGAGAATATTGACCGGGATCAATGTTGCCCGGGACCGGGCATAGAAGGAGGGAAAAACTGACCTGCATCAATCGATGCAGGGGGATTCAACGCTTTTTCGGTTTGTTCTTCGGCTTTTTCTTCGCCTTGCCCAACGGCATGGCCTGCTCGAACGCCTGGCGCACTTCATTCAGGCGCTTGTCGTTGAGATCGTGGACACGCTTGGCGCGTTCGGCATTAAGGTCGATCAGCTTGTCATCTTGGCTCATGGCGTCAGTGCATCGCTTGAAATGAAATTCAATTGCCGCAGGTATCGGCGGGATTGTGCCAATAATGCGGTCTGGCGACGGCGCTGACCAGCCACCGGCTCAAATCTCGATATCGACCCACAGTCCCTGGCGAGGCTGGCCTTCCATCAACGGGGCCACCGGCACGGTGTTGTCGGCATTGAGTTCGTTACCCGGGATCGCCAGGTGCGCCTCAGGGTCTTCATCGGCCTCACGGCGGCGCCTTTGCTGCTCTTGCTTGCGCCGCTGCTCCTCGCGCAGCAGCAGGGCGGCCTCTTCTGGATCACGATGTTGCAGGTCGATGGTGCTGTCGCTGGCGCTTTCCTGCATCGGCACGACGGGCGCGATGTCCGGGCGCGGGCGGACCGGGTCGTGCTGGGAAGTGATCGGCACGGCACTCAAGGGGAGCATCGGTGGCAGCATATTTTTTCGGTCTCCTGTCTGCAGGCTGTCGGCCGCGGCGACGGCGACTTGAGCCATCGGTCGCAAACTGTGTGTCTATCGGCACGACAAGAACTGCCACAGGCTACGATTTCTTCAGCCTGGCAAGATCAAAGGATCGTAGCCCAAGGCAGTTCCCGCACAGGTATTCCTTTGGTCTGGAGACCTGATTCCGTTAAGATAGCCCGCTTTTTCAAGGTGGGAGTCAGGCAGCATGGCGCAGCAGTATCAACCGGGGCAACGCTGGATCAGTGACAGCGAAGCGGAGCTGGGTTTGGGCACCGTTCTGGCACAGGACGGCCGCTTGCTGACCGTGCTCTACCCGGCCACTGGCGACACTCGCCAGTACGCGCTACGGAATGCGCCCCTCACACGTGTACGGTTTTCGCCGGGTGACACCATCACTCACTTCGAAGGCTGGAAACTGACCGTTCGCGAAGTCGACGACATCGATGGCCTGCTGGTCTATCACGGCCTCAACGCGCAGAACGAAGTAGTCACCCTGCCGGAAACCCAACTGTCGAACTTCATCCAGTTCCGTCTCGCCAGCGACCGTCTGTTCGCCGGGCAGATCGACCCCCTGGCCTGGTTCGCCCTGCGCTATCACACTCTGGAACACACCAGCCGCCAACTGCAGTCGTCGCTGTGGGGCCTGGGTGGCGTGCGTGCGCAACCGATCGCGCACCAGCTGCACATCGCCCGCGAAGTGGCCGACCGGATTGCGCCACGGGTGTTGCTGGCAGACGAAGTAGGCCTGGGCAAAACCATTGAAGCCGGCCTGGTGATCCATCGCCAATTGCTCTCGGGCCGCGCCAATCGCGTGCTGATCCTGGTACCGGAAAACCTCCAGCACCAGTGGCTGGTAGAGATGCGCCGTCGCTTCAACCTGCAGGTCGCGCTGTTCGACGAAGAACGCTTCATCGAAAGCGATGCCTCCAACCCGTTCGAGGACACCCAGCTCGCCCTGGTGGCCCTGGAGTGGTTGGTCGACGACGAGAAAGCCCAGGACGCGCTGTTCGCAGCCGGTTGGGACTTGCTGGTGGTCGACGAAGCACATCACCTGGTGTGGCACGAAGATCAGGTCAGCCCTGAATACTCTCTGGTCGAGCAACTTGCTGAAACGATCCCGGGCGTCTTGCTGTTGACCGCAACCCCGGAACAGTTGGGCCAGGACAGTCACTTCGCGCGTTTGCGCCTGCTCGATCCGAACCGCTTCCACGACCTGGCCGCCTTCCGCGCCGAGAGCGAAAACTATCGCCCGGTGGCCGAGGCCGTTCAGGAACTGCTGGAAAAAGGTCGCCTGTCGCCGAAAGCCCATGAAACAATTCACGGCTTCCTCGGTAACGAAGGCGAAGCCCTGCTGACCGCCGTCAACGATGGCGACACCGAAGCCAGCGCCCGCCTGGTGCGCGAACTGCTGGACCGCCACGGCACCGGCCGCGTGCTGTTCCGTAATACCCGAGCGGCGGTCCAGGGTTTCCCGGAGCGCAAACTGCATCCTTACCCGCTGCCGTGCCCGGACGAATACCTTGAACTGCCACTGGGCGATCACGCCGAGCTGTACCCGGAAGTCAGCTTCCAGGCCCAGCCGGACGCTAGCGAAGAAGAGCGCTGGTGGAAATTCGACCCGCGTGTCGAGTGGCTGATCGACCAGTTGAAAATGCTCAAGCGCACCAAGGTGCTGGTGATCTGCGCCCATGCCGAAACCGCCATGGACCTGGAAGACGCGTTGCGCGTGCGTTCCGGCATCCCGGCCACGGTGTTCCACGAGGGCATGAACATCCTCGAGCGGGACCGCGCCGCCGCCTACTTCGCCGACGAAGAGTTTGGCGCGCAAGTGCTGATCTGCTCGGAAATCGGCAGTGAAGGCCGCAACTTCCAGTTCTCCCATCACCTGGTGCTGTTCGATCTGCCATCGCACCCGGACCTGCTTGAACAACGTATCGGCCGTCTGGACCGGATCGGCCAGAAGCACACGATCGAACTGCACGTGCCGTACCTGGAAACCAGCCCGCAAGAGCGCCTGTTCCAGTGGTACCACGAAGCCCTGAACGCGTTCCTCAATACCTGCCCGACCGGCAACGCCCTGCAGCATCAGTTTGGCCCGCGCCTGCTGCCGCTGCTCGAAGAAGCCGACGATGGCGAGTGGCAAGCGCTGATCGACGAAGCCCGTGCCGAGCGCGAACGCCTGGAAGCCGAACTGCACACCGGCCGTGACCGCTTGCTGGAACTCAATTCCGGTGGCGCTGGCGAAGGCGATGCGCTGGTCGAAGCGATTCTTGAGCAAGACGATCAGTTCGCCCTGCCGATCTACATGGAAACCCTGTTCGATGCATTCGGCATCGACAGCGAAGACCATTCGGAAAACGCCCTGATCCTCAAGCCGAGCGAAAAAATGCTCGACGCCAGTTTCCCGCTGGGCGACGACGAAGGCGTGACCATCACCTACGACCGCAACCAGGCGCTGTCTCGCGAAGACATGCAGTTCATCACCTGGGAGCACCCGATGGTCCAGGGCGGCATGGACCTGGTGCTGTCCGGCTCCATGGGCAACACCGCCGTGGCGCTGATCAAGAACAAGGCGCTGAAACCTGGCACCGTGTTGCTGGAACTGCTCTACGTCAGTGAAGTGGTTGCCCCGCGCTCACTGCAACTGGGCCGCTACCTGCCGCCGGCCGCCCTGCGCTGCCTGCTCGATGCCAATGGCAACGACCTGTCGGCCCGGGTGTCGTTCGAGACCTTGAACGATCAACTGGAAAGCGTGCCGCGCGCCAGCGCCAACAAGTTCATCCAGGCCCAGCGCGATCAGTTGACGCCACGGATCAACGCTGGCGAGGACAAGATCTACCCACGTCACGCCGAACGTGTGGCAGAGGCGCAACGCCGCCTGGCCGCCGATACCGAAGAAGAACTGGCACGCCTGACCGCGCTGCAAGCGGTCAACCCGACCGTTCGTGACAGCGAACTGGTTGCCTTGCGCAAGCAACGCGAACAAGGCCTGGCGATGCTCGACAAGGCTGCGCTGCGACTGGAAGCGATCCGGGTGTTGGTGGCGGGTTAAGCCCCCCCCTGCTCCACCGCTTGAACGATCAGGCCCGCAGCGATGCGGGCCTGATCGTTCCCACGCTCTGCGTGGGAATACCTCAAGGGACGCTCCGCGTTCCAGCTCTCGAAAGGGACGCGAAGCGTCCCGGGCTGCATTCCTTTGCTGCGCGTGGGAGCGATCAACGCAAGTGGCTACGCAGTCGCCGCAGAACCCACCGGCTCAACCACCGCCACCAACCCGTCCTTCATCCGCTTGGCATCTTTCACAAAACACCGCGACGCCAACACCAGAAACACCATGGTGAAAAACAGCGCCACCGGAATCAGGTACATCGCGTCATGCAGGCCGACCGCCTTGAACGCCTCGGTCATCTGCCCGGCACCGGCCGAGAGCATCGCCGTGTGGGCAAAGTGATCGGACAACGCGCCCACCACGACCGGTCCAAGACCACCACCCAGCAAGTACAACCCGGCAAAGAACAGCGCCATGGCCGTCGCCCGCAACCGCGGCTCGACCACGTCCTGAATCGCCGTGTAGACGCAGGTATAAAAGTTATAGGCAAACAACCAACCCAGGCTGAACACCGCCACGAATACGCCGATCTCTATTCGCCCAGAATGCAGCGCCCACGCCGTGCACAGCGTTGAAATGATCAGGCTGAACGCGGCGAACAGCAGGCGACCGTTGGCGACGCGCTGGTGGATCTTGTCCGCCACCCAACCGCCCAGTGTCAGTCCGAACAACCCTGTCACGCCGACGATCACCCCGGTCGCCACCGCAGCCTCCTGCAACGGCATCAGGAAATAACGCTGCAGCATTGGCACAAGGAACGAGTTACAGGCATAGGTGGCGAAGTTGAAACAAAGTCCAGCCATTACCAGCCACAGGAATGTCGGCACCGCCAGCACCCGGCGAATCGGTCGATCAATCTTCTCCTGCGACACCTGCACGCTTTCAGCCGCGCCGCGTTTCGGTTCCTTGATGAAAAACATGAAGATCGCCAGGATCAGTCCCGGTACTGCGGCAATAAAGAATGGAGCACGCCAGCTGTCGAAAGCCTTGACCATCGCGCCGATGGTGAAGAACGCCAGCAACAAGCCCAACGGCAGTCCGAGCATGAATATACCCATGGCCCGCGCCCGGCGATGCGCCGGGAACAAGTCGCCGATCAGCGAGTTGGCGGCCGGTGCGTAACTGGCTTCACCGATGCCGATGCCCATGCGCACGATCAGGAAACTCCAGAAGCTGCCGACCATGCCGTTGACGGCGGTCAGGCCGCTCCAAGCCGCCAGGCCCCACCCCATTAACTTGCTGCGCGAGCCGGTATCGGCCATTCGTCCCAGTGGCAGGCCGGCGATCGCGTAGACAATAGTGAAGGCAGTACCGATGATCCCCAGTTGAAAGTCGCTGAGCTGCCACTCCATGCGGATCGGCTCAATGATGATGGCTGGGATCGTGCGGTCGAAGAAGTTGAACAGGTTGGCCAGGAACAGCAGGAACAGAATGCGCCAGGCATTCGCCGCTTGGGTCGAGTTCTGCATGGGTCCGTCTCTTTTATTGTTATGGGGGCTTCACTGCCAGTGCATCCGAGCCCGGAACCTGCAATCTAGTCAGGCAGGCCGGGACTGTCTGTAATTATTCGTAAAGCTGATACCCGCCCATGGGGACAGACGCGGCCCAGGCAATATTTTATTTCCAAACGAACTAAGGTCCATTCCAAAATCATTGGTAGACAATGTGCCACCATCGCTTGCGTTCAATCCATGGCCTCTATACTCCAAGACATTCGCCAGCGTTGATAACGTCGGCAGGGAGACAAACACGGGGCATGCTAATGGAGTGGCTTGGTCTGCATTTCACTACAGAGCTAGCAGAAAGCGGACAGGTCATACTCCAATGTGTACATGACCCTTTTCTGGTGCTGCTGGCGTATCTGGTCGCCTGCGCCAGCTGTTTTGCCACGCTGGATATGGCCGAACGGATCAATCATGCGCAAAAACCAGCGTCCCAACGCCTCTGGCGCTGGATCGGCGCCGGATGCCTGGCCGGCGGAATCTGGGCCATGCACTTCATTGGCATGTTGGCGTTCCAGGCGCCGATCGACGTTCATTATCATTTGCCCATCACACTCTTGTCGCTACTGATCGCCCTGTGTGCGTCGTGGCTGGCGATGCACACCCTCAGCTTGCCTACCCTGAATTTTCGACAATGCTGCAAGGCGTCGATCATCATTGGCCTGGGCATCGCCACCATGCACTACGTGGGCATGGCCGCCATGCGCTCGCAAGCCACGGCCTACTACCATCCGGGGCTGTTCATCCTTTCGATCATGATCGCCATCGGAGCCAGTCTGGCAGCACTGCTGCTGGCGAGTTACCTGCGTAATGGCTTGGGTATTTTTCACCAACTGCGCAAATGCGCCGCCAGCCTGGTACTGGGCGCAGGCATCATGAGCCTGCATTTCACCGGCATGGCCGCCTTCGACCTGGCCCTGCCAACTGGCAGCCAGTTAACCCAGCCAGGCGAAAATAACCATCTGCAATTGGGCCTGACGGTAGCCGTCATGACGCTCCTGATAATAGGCAGCTGCATCAGTGCGGCATTGGCTGACAAGAAGCTGCAGCACAAGGATCGCGATCTGCTGCGGGTGAATTCGCTACTCACCCAACTGGACCAGGCGCGGATGTCCCTGCAACAGGTGGCGCACTATGACGCCCTGACCAATCTGCTCAACCGTCGCGGGTTCAACCAGCTCTTCGCCGAAAAGCTCCTGGAGCGCACTCACGCAGGCGGCATGCTCGCAGTCCTGTTCCTCGACATCGACCATTTCAAGCGTATCAACGACAGCCTGGGCCACGATGCCGGCGATGAATTGCTCAAGGTGCTCGCCCGGCACATCAAAAGTTCAGTGCGCAGTCATGACGATGTGGTAGCACGTTTTGGCGGCGACGAATTCTGCATTCTCATCGACCTGCATGACCGTGATGAGGCGCGACAGATGGCCCAGCGCATCATGCTGAAAATGAAGGAACCCATCGAGCTGTCCGGGCGGCGCATGGTCATGACCACCAGCATCGGCATCAGCGTATTTCCCGAAGACGGCAAGACCTGTGAAGAACTGCTGAAAAACGCCGACCTGGCGCTCTATCAATCCAAGGACGGTGGCCGTAATGGCCTGAATTTCTTCAGTGCCAACCTCAAGGCACGCGCCATGCTCGAACTGCAAATGGAGGAAGAGTTGCGCCACGCCCTGCGCGAAGACACCGGCCTGATGCTCTATTACCAACCGATCCTTGACCTCAAGACCGACCAGGTCAGCAAGCTCGAAGCGTTGATCCGCTGGCAACACCCCGTCCACGGATTCCTCGCGCCGGACCGCTTCATTGGCATAGCGGAGGCCAATGGGCTGATTACCGAGCTGGACAACTGGGTGCTGCGCAAGGCTTGCGCCGACCTGGGCGAGCTGGCGCGCCAGGGCTGCGGGCACTTGAAGATTGCCATCAATTGCTCACCCCTGACCCTGGCACGCGAAGAATTGAGCGACGAAATCTCACTGGCATTGCGCAGCGCCGGGGTGGAGCCCCATCGACTGGAACTGGAGGTCACCGAAAGCGCTCTGATGGGCAACATTGCCGAGACGCTGGTGCTGCTGCAGCAGATACGCGCCCTCGGCGTTTCGTTGTCGATCGATGACTTCGGCACCGGTTATTCATCCCTGGCTTACCTCAAGCGCTTACCGCTGAACACGCTGAAGATCGACCGTTCATTCATCCAGGACATTCCGAAATCCACCCAGGACATGGAGATCGTCCAGGCCATTATCGTCATGGCCCACACCCTGCATCTGGAGGTGGTTACCGAAGGCGTAGAAACCTTCGAGCAGTACCAGTTTCTCGAATGCCACGGCTGCGATTTCGTCCAGGGCTACCTGCTCAGCCGCCCGATACCTTTGACCGAACTGCAACCGGTGCTGAACGAAATCAACCAGCGCAAGCATTCGTACAGCGTCAGGCGCCTGGGTCTGGCTCACGGTACATCTGCACTAACGTAGACGGGTCCTTCTCCAGGAAACCCTGCCCCCCGTGCAGGCGCATCAATTGCGCGGCCAAGCCACTGATCGGCGTCGCCGAACCCTGTTCGCGGGAAAATTTCACCGCACCGTCCAGATCCTTGAGCAAGGTCCGCACGTGCCATTTGACCGGTTCGAAACGGCTCTCGGCCATTTGCGGAGCCAGGAACTGCAACGGCCTGGAATCGGCAAACCCGCCGGCCAGTGCTTCGGCGATCCGACTGGCGTCGACCCCGGAGCGCTCCGCCAAAGCCACCACTTCGGCGATGACCAGTGCGTTGCAGGCAACGATCATCTGGTTGCAGGCCTTGGTCACCTGCCCTGCGCCCACGGCGCCCATGTGCGTCACACGCTGGCCGAGATTCAACAAGACCGGTTTGACCCGCTCAAGGTGTGCCACGGTGCCGCCGACCATGATCGCCAGGCTACCCGCTTCGGCACCCACCACACCACCGGACACCGGCGCATCCAGCCAGCCCATGCCTGTTTTGCCGAGCTCTGTCGCCATCTCGCGGGTCGCCGTGGGCTCCAGGCTGGAAAAATCCACCAGCAATTGATCCTTTGTCGCCCCTTCGACAATGCCCGACTTGCCGAAAACCACCTCACGAACCACCGCGGTATCCGCCAGGCACAACATGACCACCTCGGCGTGCTGGCACAACTCGGCAGGCGTGGCGACCTGGCGTGCCCCGGCTTCAACCAGCGGCGCGCACTTGGCCGGATTGCGGTTCCACACCGCC
Organism: Pseudomonas sp. GW823-FHT06B06; assembly: GCF_058795195.1. Taxonomy (NCBI): domain Bacteria; kingdom Pseudomonadati; phylum Pseudomonadota; class Gammaproteobacteria; order Pseudomonadales; family Pseudomonadaceae; genus Pseudomonas; species Pseudomonas sp. GW823-FHT06B06. Next base: position 103,032 of record NZ_JBXAHO010000001.1, read on the forward strand.
AGCGGATACCCCGCGGCGAGCAAACGCCGGCACATCGGCAGGCCCATCAGGCCGATTCCGGCAAATCCCAGGGCCGGTAACGTTGACATCATTTTGCCTCCTTTGGATTAAAGAACACTGAATATTGGCCGATTCTTCAAGACGCAGGAAAGGATTCCGCCGAGCGACGCGCAAGCTGACTGCGCCGCCCGGGACTAATACGCGCTGATAAAAGACGCGAGTTCTCATTCCGTGATGGTCGACGACAGTATGCCGCCCGACCAACCAGCCCAGGTACATGGCGAACAATGACTTCCAAAAACAACCCGGCCCCTGCGCTTTCCGACCTGACGCTGAGCCCGGCGGCGAACAGCCCCGCACCGTCGAAGCCATTGACACCGTCGCGCCCGCTCGCGACCCAGCAATACCTGTACTTCACCGAAACCAATACCGATCGCATCCTCGACAACCTCGACGGCCTGCGCGACATGGTATTCCCCCGCCCGCCGCATCTGGAAGGCGACAACGAACAGCACAACGACCAGCAATTCCCGTCGGTGTGCCTTATTGGCCTGGGCCGCTGCGGATCGAACATCGCGCTGGATGTCGCAGAACTGGTCTACAACGCCCGCAAGTTCTACCTCAACGAATTCAACAACGACGATCGCCTCTCGCCAGACAAACGCTATGCGGAAAAAGGCTATAGCCCGGCGCAGTGGATTCGTAACAACTTGCGCCTGGGGTCGAACAAGGCCACCAAGCCGGTGTTCCTGGTAGAACCCCTGGTGATGCTGGGTGACCTGGACAAAGACATTGCTGGGCGTATCCGCTTCTCGCGCAAGGGCGAAAAGAGCGGGTTCCTGCGTGACTACAGCAAGATGAAGATCATGGACCTGTCGGAAGTCCATGCCGGGGGTGCCGGTAACGCACCGATCCTCGGCCAGTACCTGGCCAAGATTATCCTGAACAAGGACACCCAGCGCTTCTCCAGCCCGGACTGGAAGATGATTCACTCGTACTTGATCGACAGCTGTGGCATCAAGGCCAACCAGTCGCGCCTGTATTTTTCGATCTTCAGTGCCGGTGGCGGCACCGGTTCGGGCATGGCCTCGGAGTTCGGCCTGGCCCAGCAACACTCGTACATGAACAAGACGTTCGACACCAAGCCGATGGACGAGCACGACAGCAAGAGCGGCCATGCCTTCGTCTTCGAGCCGATCTTCACCAGCGGTATCTGCGTACTGCCGAACATCTCCGATCACCGCAGTGAAATGTCCGAAGCGCTGCACATCAACGCCGGTCGCCTGCTGTGCAAATACCTGTCGGAAGAGTGGGATTTCTCCTACAACTTCGCCAACGAAGACAGCAGCGAAGCCAGTGTCATGGGACGTATCCGCCCATGGAACGCCATGATGCTGATTTCCAATGACATCATGCGTTATGCCGAAGAAAGCGATGACGGCAACATCCAGAACATCGACGTCAACGCCATGGAAAAGCATGCCAACCAGTACATCTCGCAGCAGATCTTCAACATCCTGACCGCGCAGGCGGTCACGACCGATTACGACCAGAACTATTTCCGCCGTGCCGGCATCGACATCGGCGAAACCATTCGCCTGGATGCCAACGACCTGTTCATGAGTCTGGCCGGCCCCGTGGCGATTGCCTACGCCGAGTCCGTGGTGCCTGAAACCCAGGCGCCTACCGGCGACAAGTTCAAGGTGTTCGAAAAAGAGCCACAGCGCCTGAACATCGACGATCTGTTCTTCCGCTCCATCGACCTGCCGCACTTCAACAAGGTCACCCAGGCCATCGAAGGCATCAGCCTGTTGCCGATCGAGTCCAAGCGCTATCGTGCGTCGCTGGAGCAATACAAGAATTCGGGATATGACGCGGCAGCCCTGCACGACCTGCATTTCTTCAAGAACTGTTCGTCGGTGGTGTCGATCGTTTCCCTGCCCAAGGACTACAAGCTGTCCTACATGGACCTGAACCGGCTGAAGACGCACCTCAACAACCTGTTCCCCAACACCACGCTCAAGCGTTATGCGTTGGTGATCGGTGCCTCGGCCAACCTGTCGCTGACCACCCTGATCGCCAAGAGCCCATGCCTGTCGGACGATTTCCTGACCTTGATCGTGGCGTTCATCAAGCGTTGCTTTGCGCGTGCGCCTTACCGCTTCGATGACACCCTGGACAACTCGGTCCTGGACTTCATCATCAACGAACAATTCGATGAAGACCTGATCGACGACCTGCTCAACGAGTTCGAGAACCCGGCGAAAATTCTTGATACCAATTGGTATGCGATCAAACCGATGTACGAGAAGAAGTATCGCGAGCTGATCAACGACAAGGACAAGTTTGTCTCGATCAACGATATCCGCCTGTCACGCGATTGCGTGAAGAAAGCGATCAAGTACCTGCGTGAGATCTATCGTCACCGGATTGGCAAGACCAAGGTGATTTCGTTGAATAACCATACGGGTAGAACCGCTTAATCCGTGGCACGCCCATTCGCGAGCAGGCTCGCTCCCACAGTTGACCGCGTACCTTCTGGGTAAATGCGATCCCTGTGGGAGCGAGCCTGCTCGCGAAGGCAAATCCAGAAACAATTGGGCAGTCGTTTAATTGCCTACCCAACTGTTCCCGTTACGTTTACGTCACCGTGAAGCGTGGCCTTTCTCTACGGCAACGTGCCATCACGCTACTCGGCTACACACTTATCCCCGCCAAGCCATCGCACCAAGACAGTGCAACCATTCAACCCTGCGCCTTTTCCTGAATCATGATCCAGGGCGAAACCACCACCGCCCACAACTCCGGATCCCTTTCAAAAAGATCCAGCGCCCGCGTTTCAGACAGCTTGGCGACCTTGTCGTCAGCCAGCCAGGCGGCCACTTTCTCGCCGTCATCGGTCGCCATGGCTTCGGCGGCAGCGATCAAATCAAGGCCGGGGTCGACCCACAATAGGGCACCCTTGGCAAAGAACGGCTCCAACTCCTTCCAGGTAATAGATGCGGTTTCTCCAAGCAGCTTGGCATAGAGGGTGCTAGGTTCTTCAATCATGGGTCCGGTCCGGAAAAGAAATCGACGCAATGATAACGTCGGTGGTCAGGCAGAAAAACCCAGATGCAATTTGCAGGATCGAATGAAAAGCGCAGGAATGCCAAGGAATGCACGGAATCTGGCTATAAGCCCGTCAAAGCCCCGCCGCAATTCTGACTTTTTCTTTCAAAAAAGCGACACCCCCAAGTTTTGCCCCCCGGCGCCAGCTTCCCAGGCTGACAATCGGCGCTCTACACTGTACCGGTACAGTTGCCGAGGGGCTTTTCCGGGGAATGTCGTAGATACTGACCCGGTTCTGCCGCCGACGGCGCCAGGACTATAAAAATTACAACAGTAAGAGTGGAGCACTATGACTAAGGCTACTAAGCAGATTTCCAAACTGTTTGCCGCTATGGTTCTGGCCGGGGTTGCCAGCCATTCGTTCGCAGCTGACACCATCAAGATCGGCATCGCCGGCCCAAAAACCGGTCCTGTAGCCCAATACGGCGACATGCAGTTCAGCGGCGCCAAAATGGCCATTGAACAGATCAACGCCAAAGGCGGCGTAGACGGCAAGAAGCTCGAAGCCGTTGAATACGATGACGCCTGTGATCCAAAACAAGCGGTAGCGGTCGCGAACAAAGTCGTCAACGACGGCGTGAAATTCGTGGTTGGCCACCTGTGCTCCAGCTCCACTCAACCGGCTTCGGACATCTACGAAGACGAAGGCGTGATCATGATCACCCCGGCAGCCACCAGCCCGGACATCACCAACCGTGGTTACAAAATGGTGTTCCGCACCATCGGCCTCGACAGCGCCCAAGGCCCTGCCGCCGGTAACTACATCGCCGACTTCGTAAAACCGAAAATCGTTGCCGTGCTGCACGACAAACAGCAATACGGTGAAGGTATCGCCTCTGCCGTGAAGAAAACCCTGGAAGGCAAAGGCGTGAAGGTTGCCGTGTTCGAAGGCGTCAACGCCGGCGACAAGGACTTCTCGTCGATGATCGCCAAGCTCAAGCAAGCCAACGTCGACTTCGTCTACTACGGCGGCTACCACCCGGAACTGGGCCTGATCCTGCGTCAATCCCAGGAAAAAGGCCTGAAAGCCAAGTTCATGGGTCCGGAAGGCGTGGGTAACGATTCCATCTCGCAGATTGCCAAGGACGCTTCCGAAGGCCTGCTGGTGACCCTGCCGAAATCCTTCGACCAGGATCCGGCCAACATCGCCCTGGCTGACGCCTTCAAGGCCAAGAAAGAAGATCCAAGCGGTCCGTTCGTGTTCCCGGCCTACTCGGCTGTGGAAGTGATTGCCGAAGGCATCAAGGCGGCCAAGTCCGAAGACTCCGCCAAAGTGGCTGAAGCCATCCACAAAGGCACCTTCAAGACCCCTACCGGCGACTTGAGCTTCGACGAGAAGGGCGACCTGAAAGACTTCAAATTCGTGGTTTACGAGTGGCACTTCGGCAAACCAAAAACTGAAGCCAAGCCTCAGTAAGGCGCTGCCTGACTGACTGCCAACAAAGCCCACGGCGTGCCGTGGGCTTTGTTTTACGAACGTATCTGGGCCGTGCTGGCGTGATCCGCTAGTCTCCCCACCTGAAAATCTCAAAACCGTCATCAGCGGTTCGCTGGCAAATCCCGGATTCGAAGTGGATGCAGATCCACGGGGCCCGGGCGGGAAAATGACTCCACCAGTGAAATGCGTATCAGGTTTTTAGGAGCGCTGTAATGCCTGACATCTATCACTTCTTCCAACAGCTGGTTAATGGTTTGACCATTGGCAGCACGTATGCCCTGATCGCCATCGGCTATACGATGGTCTACGGCATCATTGGAATGATCAACTTCGCCCACGGCGAGGTGTACATGATCGGCTCCTACGTGGCGTTCATCGCCATCGCCGGGCTGGCCATGCTGGGACTCGACAGTGTTCCGCTGTTGATGACCGCCGCTTTCCTGGCGACCATCGTCGTCACCAGTGCCTACGGCTACAGCATCGAACGGATCGCCTACCGCCCCTTGCGCGGCAGCAACCGTTTGATCCCGCTGATTTCCGCCATCGGCATGTCGATCTTCCTGCAGAACACGGTTCTGCTGGCGCAAGACTCCAAGGACAAATCCATCCCCAACCTGATTCCGGGCAACTTTGCCTTCGGACCAGGTGGCGCACATGAAGTGCTGATTTCCTACATGCAAATCGTGGTGTTCGTGGTGACCCTGGTCGCCATGCTCGGCCTGACGCTGTTCATCTCCCGCTCTCGCCTGGGTCGCGCCTGCCGCGCCTGTGCCGAAGACATCAAGATGGCCAACCTGCTGGGTATCAACACCAACAACATCATCGCCCTGACCTTCGTCATCGGTGCCGCGCTGGCGGCCATCGCGGCCGTGCTGCTGAGCATGCAGTACGGCGTGATCAACCCGAACGCCGGTTTCCTGGTCGGCCTCAAGGCCTTCACCGCCGCGGTACTGGGCGGTATCGGCAGCATTCCAGGCGCCATGCTTGGCGGACTGGTGCTGGGCGTTGCGGAAGCCTTTGGTGCCGATATCTTCGGCGACCAATACAAGGACGTCGTGGCGTTCGGCCTCCTGGTTTTGGTGTTGTTGTTCCGGCCAACTGGCCTGTTGGGCCGTCCGGAGGTTGAGAAGGTATGACTAGGAATCTTAAACAGGCGCTGTTCAGCGCTTTGCTGGTGTGGGCCGTGGCCTACCCGGTACTCGGTCTGAAGCTGACCATCGTCGGCATCAACCTCGAAGTTCATGGCACCAGCGACGCCACCCTGATCACCATCGCGGTGTGCTCGGTACTGATGTTCCTGCGTGTGCTGTTCGACCAGCAGATCAGCTCGGCCTGGCGTTCTTCGCCGAGCATGCCGCTGATCCCAGCCAAGGCCAGCAACTTCCTGACCCTGCCTACCACTCAGCGCTGGATCATCATCGCGCTGATCGCCGGCGCCCTGGTCTGGCCGTTCTTCGGCTCTCGCGGTGCAGTCGATATCGCGACGCTGGTGCTGATCTACGTAATGTTGGGCCTGGGCCTGAACATCGTGGTCGGCCTGGCCGGCCTGCTCGACCTCGGTTACGTCGGTTTCTACGCCGTTGGCGCCTACAGCTACGCGCTGCTGTCGCACTACTACGGCCTGAGCTTCTGGATCTGCCTACCGATCGCCGGCCTGATGGCGGCCACCTTCGGCTTCCTGCTCGGCTTCCCGGTGCTGCGTCTGCGCGGTGACTACCTGGCGATCGTGACCCTGGGCTTTGGTGAGATCATCCGTCTGTTCCTGCGTAACCTGACCGGCCTCACGGGCGGTCCGAACGGCATCAGCAACATCGAGAAACCAACGTTCTTCGGCCTGACCTTTGAACGTAAGGCCGCTGAAGGGATGCAGACGTTCCACGAGTATTTCGGCATCGCCTACAACTCGATCAACAAGGTGATTTTCCTGTACCTGGTTGCGTTGTTGCTGGCGCTCGGCGCGCTGTTCGTCATCAATCGCCTGCTGCGCATGCCCCTGGGCCGCGCGTGGGAAGCGTTACGTGAAGACGAGATTGCCTGCCGTGCACTGGGCCTGAACCCTACCGTGATCAAATTGTCGGCGTTCACCCTGGGTGCCAGCTTCGCCGGTTTCGCCGGTAGCTTCTTCGCTGCCCGTCAGGGCCTGGTGACGCCGGAATCCTTCACTTTCATCGAGTCGGCGATCATCCTCGCCATCGTGGTACTGGGTGGCATGGGCTCGCAGCTGGGTGTGATCCTGGCCGCCGTGGTAATGATCCTGCTGCCGGAAATGATGCGTGAGTTCAGTGAGTACCGCATGTTGATGTTCGGTGCCTTGATGGTACTGATGATGATCTGGCGCCCTCAGGGTCTGCTGCCCATGCAACGTCCTCACATGGAGCTGCGCAAATGAGCCGCGAGATCCTTAAAGTAGAAAACCTGAGCATGCGCTTCGGCGGCTTGCTGGCGGTCAACGGCGTTGCCTTGAGCGTGAAAGAGAAACAAGTGGTTGCCTTGATCGGCCCCAACGGCGCCGGCAAGACCACCGTGTTCAACTGCCTCACCGGCTTTTACAAGCCAAGCGGCGGCAGCATCCTGCTCGATGGCGAGCCGATCGAAGGCCTGCCGGGCCACAAGATCGCCCTCAAGGGCGTGGTGCGCACCTTCCAGAACGTGCGGTTGTTCAAGGACATGACCGCGGTCGAGAACCTCTTGATCGCCCAGCATCGCCACCTGAACACCAACTTCCTGTCCGGCCTGTTCAAGACCCCAGGGTTCCGCAAGAGCGAACGCGAGGCCATGGAATTCGCCGAGTACTGGCTCGAAAAGGTCAACCTCAAGGAGTTCGCCAACCGTCCGGCCGGCACCCTGGCCTACGGTCAGCAACGGCGCCTGGAAATTGCCCGCTGCATGATGACCCGTCCGCGGATCCTCATGCTCGACGAACCGGCCGCCGGCCTGAACCCGAAGGAAACCGAGGACCTCAAGGCGCTGATCAGCGTGTTGCGTCAAGAGCACAACGTCACCGTGCTGCTGATCGAACACGACATGAAACTGGTCATGAGCATTTCCGACCACATCGTCGTGATCAACCAGGGCACGCCCCTGGCCAACGGTACGCCGGAACAGATCCGTGACAATCCTGAAGTGATCAAAGCCTACCTGGGGGAAGCGTAAATGCTGCAGTTCGAAAACGTTTCCACCTTCTACGGCAAGATCCAGGCCCTGCACAGCGTCAACGTCGAAGTCCGCCAGGGCGAGATCGTGACCCTGATCGGCGCCAACGGTGCCGGCAAGTCCACGCTGCTGATGACCCTGTGCGGTTCGCCGCGGGCCCACAGCGGCAGCATCCGCTACATGGGTGAGGAGCTGGTCGGGCAGGACTCTTCGCAGATCATGCGCAAGAGCATTGCCGTGGTGCCGGAAGGTCGTCGGGTGTTTTCCCGCCTGACCGTCGAAGAAAACCTCTCCATGGGTGGTTTCTTCACCGCCAAAGGCGACTATCAGGAACAGATGGACAAGGTCCTCGGACTTTTCCCACGCTTGAAAGAGCGCTTCAGCCAGCGTGGCGGCACCATGTCCGGCGGCGAACAGCAAATGCTCGCCATCGGCCGTGCGCTGATGAGCAAACCCAAGCTGTTGCTGCTCGACGAGCCTTCACTGGGCCTGGCCCCGATCATCATCCAGCAGATCTTCGATATCATCGAACAGCTGCGCAAGGACGGTGTAACGGTGTTCCTGGTCGAGCAGAACGCCAACCAGGCGCTGAAAATCGCTGACCGCGCCTACGTGCTGGAAAACGGCCGGGTGGTGATGACAGGCACCGGTGAAGCGCTGTTGACCGATCCGAAAGTGCGCGATGCGTACCTCGGTGGCTAAGCCTTTGCGGTAAACAAAAAGACGGCCTTTGCGGGCCGTTTTTTTATGCCCACCAAACTTCAACAACATCGCCCCCCCCTTTAGGAGCGAGCATGTTCGCGAAGAACCTGAGGCCACCGCGGGGCATCAGGCTTCCCGCTTTATCGTTAACGACCATCGCGACGGTGCGACGATTCGACATGCTCGCTCCTACAGGGGGGGCGTGATGGTTTAGAGCCTGTCCAGCGCCTCGCCGCTGCGCTTGAACCAGCCCATCAAATAATCCGCCAGCACCTGCGTACGCCTGGGCAGCCCACCCTGATACGGATGCACCAGATACATCGGCATGCTGCGTGTCTGATAATCACGCAGCAGCCAGCGCAAACGCCCGTCAGCCAATTCCGCCGGCAATGCATAGGACGGCAAGCGGGCAATGCCGGCGCCAGCCAGTGCGGCTTTTTTCAACAGGTTGTAATGATTACTGGCGAACGGTCCCGAAACCCGCACCCGCAACAACTCGTGTTGTTGGTGATACAACCACTCCTCCCGACCGCTGTAGTGGCTGTTGAGCAGGCAGCGATGCCCGGCCAGCGCCTGAGGGGACTGCGGCTCACCGTATTGCTCCAGATAGGCCGGGCTGGCACAGGTCAACTCCCGCCACGCCAGTAGCGGGCGCGCCACCAGGCGCTGGTCAATCGCCACATCGGAGCGGACCGCCAGATCGAAGCCGTCACGGGACAAATCGCGGTAGTTGTTGTTGAGCTCCAGTTCGATCTGCACCTCGGGATACTGGGCCGAGAACTCCAGCAACAAGCCATCGAAGAACGTTTCCCCAAGCGACACAGGTACGGTCATCCGCACAGGGCCCGCCATGTCATCCTTCAACCGTGCCAGGGCCTGGCGCGCGCGCTCGACTTGCACCACCAGCGCCTGGGCTTGGGGCAACAACGCAGCGCCTGCCGCCGTCAGGCTCAAGCGTCGCGTGGTGCGTTGTAGCAGGACCACGGAAAACTGCGCTTCCAACTGACTGATGCGCTTGGACAACTGGCCCTTGCTGCAACCCAATTGCTGCGCCGCCAAGGTAAAGCTGCCTGCTTCGACCAACACGGCGAATGCCGCCAGGTCATCCATCTCGCTCATGGATTGTTTCCATTTGAAAACCAAAGGTTGCCTATTAGCGCGCTTATCCGTGGAAAAAACCACTCTAAACTGAGGCCTCACTTATCGATACGAGGATCAGCCCGCATGAAAATTCTTTTGATCGGCGCAGGTGGCACCATTGGTTCGGCCGTCGACAAGGAACTGTCCCAGCGCCACGAGATCGTGCGCATCGGCCGCAATAGCGGTGATTTCCAAGTGGACATCAGTGACAGCGCCTCGATTCGAAAACTGTTTGAGCAAACGGGCAAGTTCGATGCGCTGGTCTGCGCCGCCGGCAACGTGACCTTCGCGCCACTGGATGAAATGACCGAAGAGAGTTTTACCCTGGGCCTGAAAGACAAGTTGATGGGCCAGGTCAACTTGCTGCTGGTCGGTCGCGAGTTCGCGAATGACGGCGCGTCGTTCACCTTCACCACCGGCGTGCTCAGCCACGATCCGATCCGCAGCGGCGCGTCCGCCGCGTTGGTCAACGGTGCCCTGGACAGCTTTGTCCGTGCCGCCGCGATCGAATTGCCGCGTGGCCTGCGGGTCAACTCGATCAGCCCGAACGTGCTGGTCGAAGCCATGGGCAAATACGCACCTTACTTCCGCGGCTTCAAACCGGTTCTGGCGGCCGATGTGGCATTGGCCTACGCAAAGAGTGTCGAAGGCTTGCAGACAGGTCAGACCTTTCACGTGGGCTAAAGCCTTGTGATGAACGGTCAGGCTGAGTAACGTGACGGCACTTGTCAGGAGACCCCAAGATGCGTGCTGCCCGTTCCTTAGTCCTCGTTGCCCTTCTTCCACTGTTCGCCGCATGCCAGTTGTTCGATGGCTCGAGGGAAAGCGCTTCCCACGTCGGCCAGGCCCGTATGCAGGGCCAATTGAGCGCAGCCGACGGCAAGCTGTTGTTCCAGCCGTGCGGCGAGCAGAAACGTTATGCGGTCAACGACACGGGCGGTACCAGCGTCCTGCAACAGGCCGCGAGCCTGGCCGATGCCCAAGGCAAACTGTTTGCCGATGTGCGCGGGCGGATCGTTTCCGGCTCCGGCGACGGGCAACTGGACCTCGAACAGCTGTATCGCATCGAGCGTTCGGGCAATGCCTGTGCCGATCCCGACTTCAAGAAGCTGATCCTGCGCGCCGCCGGCCATGCCCCTGAGTGGAGCGTGAGAGTCACCGGCAAAGGCATGGTCCTTGAACGCGCCGGCCAGGCGCCGTTGGCCGTGCCCTATGTCGAGGAGCAATTGGGCGAAGGCCGCTTCAACCTCAGCACCGAAGCCAACCAGCAGCACATCGAACTGTGGGTCGCACCGCAACGCTGCGTCGACAACAGCACCGGCAGCATCCAGCACATGAGTGCTGAACTGCGGATCAACGGCCAGGTGCAACGGGGTTGTGGGTATTTCGGCGGATCGCGCGACGACTGATCGTTTAAGCCTCACGGGCCTGAGCCTTTGAGGCTTATAATCGCCGGTTTCAAACGCCCTGGCGCAGTTGTGCGCCCCGCGAACCGGATCCTGCCATGTTACGAATCACCGAACTCAAGCTGCCAATCGACCATCCCGATGAAGACCTGCGCCCTGCCATCCTGCAGCGCCTGGGCATCACCAGCGATGACTTGCTCGATTTCACCTTGTTCAAGCGCAGCTACGATGCGCGCAAAAAGTCCTCCGAGCTGTGCTTCATCTACACCATCGACCTCGATGTTCGCGATGAAGCCTCGGTGCTGCACAAGTTCGCCGATGACCGTAACGTCAACGTGGCACCGGATGTCAGCTACAAAATGGTCGGCCAGGCGCCGGCCGACCTGAGTGTGCGCCCTGTCGTGGTCGGCTTTGGTCCATGCGGGATCTTCGCCGGCTTGCTGCTGGCGCAAATGGGCTTCAAGCCGATCATCCTCGAACGCGGCACCGAAGTGCGCCAGCGCACCAAGGACACCTGGGGCCTGTGGCGTAAAAGCGTGCTCAACCCCGAGTCCAACGTACAGTTCGGCGAGGGCGGCGCGGGGACATTCTCCGATGGCAAGCTCTACAGCCAGATCAAGGATCCGAAGTTCATCGGGCGCAAAGTCCTCAATGAGTTCGTCAAGGCCGGTGCCCCGGAAGAAATCCTCTACGTCAGCAAACCGCACATCGGTACGTTCCGCCTGACAGGCGTGGTGGAAAACATGCGTGAGCAGATTCGCGCCATGGGCGGTGAAGTGCGTTTCCAGCAGCGGGTTACCGACGTGCTTATCGAGGACGGCCAACTGGTTGGCGTCGAACTCGATGGCGGCGAGCAGATCCACTCGAAACACGTGATCCTGGCCCTCGGCCACAGTGCCCGGGACACGTTCCGCATGTTGCACGGCCGTGGCGTGTTCATGGAAGCCAAGCCATTCTCGGTAGGATTCCGCATCGAACACCCGCAGTCGCTGATCGACCGCGCGCGCCTGGGCAAGTACGCAGGCCACCCGAAACTCGGCGCCGCCGACTACAAACTGGTGCACCACGCCAAGAATGGCCGTTCCGTCTACAGCTTCTGCATGTGCCCGGGCGGCACGGTGGTGGCGGCGACGTCCGAGCCAAATCGCGTGGTGACCAATGGCATGAGCCAGTACTCGCGTAACGAGCGCAACGCCAACTCCGGGATCGTTGTCGGGATTACCCCGGAAGTCGATTACCCGGGCGGCCCGTTGGCCGGTATCGAGTTGCAGGAACGCCTGGAATCCCACGCCTTTGTGCTCGGCGGCAGCAACTACGAGGCACCGGCGCAACTGGTCGGCGACTTTATCGCCGGCAAGCCGTCCACCGAGTTGGGCAGCGTTGAACCGTCCTACAAACCGGGCGTTGCCCTGGGTGACCTGGCGCTGGCCTTGCCGGCCTTCGCCATCGAAGCGATTCGCGAAGCCTTGCCGGCATTCGAGAAACAGATTCGCGGTTACTCGCTGCACGATGCCGTGTTGACCGGGATCGAGACCCGCACGTCGTCGCCGTTGCGCATCACCCGCAACGAGTCGATGCAAAGCCTGAACGTCAAGGGCCTGTTCCCGGCGGGTGAAGGCGCAGGTTATGCGGGTGGGATTCTGTCGGCGGGTGTCGATGGCATTCGCATCGCCGAAGCCGTGGCGCGGGACATCCTGGGCTTGCAGGCCTGACGCATATCCCTTGTGGGAGCGAGCCTGCTCGCGAAGGCGGATTAACACTCAACAGAAATGTTGACTGATCTACCGCTTTCGCGAGCAGGCTCGCTCCCACAGTGATTTCTGCGCATGACGAATTCAGATATTGGCGCGCAACACCGTAGCCGGTAGCGCCTCGCCGCGCTCGACCGTCGCCGCCACCGCATCGATCAACCCACCCAGTTCAAACCCCTCGGCCTGAAGCCAGGCCTGATCGTAATACGTCGTGGCATAGCGCTCGCCGCTGTCGCACAGAATCGCCACGATCGACCCCTCCTCCCCCGCTGCAGCCATCTGCTGCGCGGCCATCAAGGCGCCGATCAGGTTGGTCCCGCTCGATCCGCCGACATGACGCCCCAGACGTTTCGCCAGGTAATGCATGGCTGCCAACGACAACGCGTCCGGCACCTTGACCATCGCATCGATGACCTTGGGCAGGAATGACGCCTCCACCCGGGGTCGTCCAATGCCCTCGACCCGCGAACCGTGAGCCAGGCGCAGGCTGGCATCACCGCTCTGGTAGTAATCGAAAAACACCGAGCGTTCGGCATCGGCACACAACACGCGGGTGGCGTGCTGGCGATAGCGTACGTAACGTCCCAGGGTCGCCGTCGTGCCCCCGGTACCGGGGCTGGACACCAGCCAGCTCGGCTCCGGGTGCTTTTCGAAGCGCATCTGCTGGAAGATCGATTCGGCGATGTTGTTGTTCGCCCGCCAGTCGGTCGCGCGCTCGGCGTAGGTGAACTGGTCGATGAAGTGGCCATCGTGTTCGCGCGCCAGGCGTTCGGATTCGGCGTAGATCTGTGTAGGGTCCGTGACCAGATGCGTTTGCCCGCCATAGAAAGCGATTTGCGCAATCTTCTCCTTCGAGGTGCTGGCCGGCACGACCGCAATGAACGGCACCCCCAGCAAACGCGCGAAGTACGCTTCGGAAATTGCCGTCGAACCGCTGGACGCCTCGATGACTGGCGCTCCGGGCTTGAGCCAGCCATTGCACAGCGCGTACAGGAACAGCGAACGCGCCAGACGGTGTTTCAGGCTGCCGGTGGGATGGCTCGACTCATCCTTGAAGTACAACTCGATGCCGGCAAAGCCTGGCAGCGACAAGGGGATCAGATGAGTGTCGGCGCTGCGCTGGAAATCGGCTTCGATGATCCGGATGGCTTCGCGGGACCACTGTCGGATGTCGCTCATGGTAGTTATCTCGATGGATCGGGCAATTGGCGGCCTTTTCACAAGCCTGAGCCTTCAAGCTTAGGAAAAATCCTACATCCAGCACAGATACAGCTGGGTTCCAATGCATCCGGCAACTGCTAGGCTCAAGACCTTGCCGCAGAATCGTGCTGTTACGACATATAACAAAAAAGAATATAACTTTTGTTTTAACAACTAACGGTACGGGTTAGGGTGTGCCACCTTTTGACTAATCGATGGAGAGCGACTGTGCCTCTGCGTAGCACGTTCACGCGTTTCTTTCAGCTGGAAGCTGCCAGCGGTCTGTTATTGATCGCCGCGGCTATCCTCGCGCTGATCATCAATAACTCCCCGCTGTCGTGGCTGTACAACGGCCTCCTGGAAACCCCCGTTGTCGCCCAGATCGGCGCGCTGAAAATCGCCAAGCCCCTGCTCCTATGGATCAATGACGGGCTGATGGCGATGTTCTTCCTTTTGATCGGGCTGGAGGTCAAGCGCGAGGTCCTCGACGGGCAACTGTCCAAGCCGTCGCAGATCGTCCTGCCCGGCGCAGCCGCCATTGGCGGCATGGTCGTGCCAGCGTTGATCTACTGGTTCCTCAACCGCGACAACCCGCCGGCCCTGAACGGCTGGGCGATCCCGACAGCCACCGACATCGCTTTCGCGCTGGGTGTACTGGCGTTGCTGGGCAAACGCGTTCCGGTCTCGCTGAAGTTGTTCCTGATGACCCTGGCGATCATCGACGACCTCGGCGCCATCATCATCATCGCGATTTTTTACTCCGGCGAGCTGTCGACCCTGTCCCTGGCACTGGCTGCAGCCTGCATCGCGGCGCTGATCGGAATGAACCGGCTCGGCGTGGTAAAGCTCGGACCGTACATGATCATCGGCCTGATCCTCTGGGTCTGCGTACTCAAGAGCGGTGTGCATGCCACGCTGGCGGGCGTGACCCTGGCCTTCTGCATACCGTTGCGCACGAAAAACGCCGAACCGTCGCCCCTGCTGACACTGGAACACGCGCTGCACCCTTGGGTGGCCTACGGCATCCTGCCGTTGTTCGCCTTCGCCAACGCCGGCCTGTCGCTGAGTGGCGTTACCGCCGAGAGCTTCACCCATAACGTGCCAATGGGCATCGCGATTGGCCTGCTTCTGGGCAAGGCAATCGGCGTCTACGGCCTGACCTGGCTGGCGGTGAAAACCGGCATCGCCGCCCTGCCCCAGGGTGCCAATTGGGGCCAGGTGCTGGGTGTCGCGATTCTTTGCGGCATAGGCTTCACCATGAGCCTGTTTGTCGGTTCGCTGGCCTTTGAGCCAGGCGTGAGTGACTACGCGGGGATGGATCGGATGGGGATTCTCACCGGTTCGATTCTGGCGGCCTTGATTGGCTATGCCGTCACGGCTGCGGCGAGTCGCAAGCCTGCACTGCAAACGGCGCACCTGTAGGACCAAGCTGGCTCCAGGCGGCGTTCCGATGGACGTCAACGATGATGCGGGAAATCTGAAACCCAACGGTGTTTTCAGGTTTTTCGCGAGCAAGCTCGCTCCTACAAAAAACCGTACAGAACTTCGGATTCTTCCTACGAGCTTTACGGAAGCTGCCTGCATAAATCCCCAAGCCTTTCTCGTTAACGTTGCGATTTGTGACCGTGCCTTTTGCTTTATGCAGACATGGTCAAATTCAGCAATTTTGGAGAGGGTTATGGCGCTACGTCAGGAACTGATGCCCCCGCACCTTTGCGAAACCAAGGTTGCTCGCCTTGCAAACCTTGCTGCGCAAATTGATGGCGCAAATCAGGATCAGACCAGGGATCAGCTGGCTCAATTCAATCGAGAGGCTATGACGGATCTGACCTCTCTCGATTTTCCAGGTATTGACGAAGCCCAGGATCATGACACTTGGGTTCGCCAGATCCTGATGGGGCCTTATGAGCGCCGCCTGAAGGATATCTCCCAACCTGAAATGATCGAAATGGCTCGAAGAGTCA
This sequence comes from Pseudomonas sp. GW823-FHT06B06, assembly GCF_058795195.1. Lineage (NCBI taxonomy): Bacteria > Pseudomonadati > Pseudomonadota > Gammaproteobacteria > Pseudomonadales > Pseudomonadaceae > Pseudomonas > Pseudomonas sp. GW823-FHT06B06. Next base: position 118,897 of record NZ_JBXAHO010000001.1, read on the forward strand.
TGGATGCGGATATCCCGGAACACGCCACCTGCTTTTGGCTGCAAATGTTGGCCCTCAATATTCCAGATGCTCGTATTTCCGATCTTTTTATCTGGCCCGGCGAATATTTTGGTGATGGGGACGACGCTCGAGAATTAATACCCGAGCAAGTCATTGAAACAGCCCTAAAGAACGATTTTTAGCCCGATGCCGGAAACCGGCGCAAAAAAAACCCGACCAGTCACCCTGGTCGGGGTTTTCTCTTACCCGTATTACCGCTTAGTGAGAAACGCGACTGGTGCCATCAACCGTGGCAATACGCACGCGCTCGCCGACGCGGAACACTTCGTTTTCCTGAACCTGCTGCACGTAGGCACGCATGCTGCCGTCGTCTTCACGCACGGTGATCTCCACGCCCTGGGTGCGGGTCAGGCCTTCTTCGGTAGCCGAGCCCAGCAGCCCGCCGGCCACTGCGCCGATGACCGCTGCGACGATACTGCCTCGGCCGCCGCCGATGGCACTGCCGCCAACTCCGCCGACCACTGCACCCGCAGCGCCGCCGATCGGGGTCTTGGTACCTTCGATTTTCACCGGCCGCAGGGCTTCGATGGTGCCCATGCGAATCGTCTGCACGCGACGCGCTTCGTCACGGGAATAGGAGTCACCGGTCAAGCTCGATTGGCAGCCAGTGAGCAACATCGCCATGGTGGAAAAGGAAGCAACCAGCAGAACAGACTTACGCATAGCATCAACTCCAAAGGACAAGTAACCATTAAACTCCGCAGCTGAACGCCTGTCACGGCCTTGCCTGGAGAAAATTGCTTCGATTCAGGCTCTGTACAGGCCCCTTGACGAGCTCACCACACAGTTGTGGCTATTTGCAAAACTGCGCCACTGACCAGGGATCTATATGGATTACTTTATCATTGTCGTCACAACCGTCGCTGGACTGTACTTCCATGGGTGGCTATATGTGCGCATCAGACGCTGGATGGACCGTGACCTGGCATTAGCGCTGGCTGGCAAGGACGAGCAGAAAAAAGCCTTCATGCTCGAACAGTTGGCAAGCGCTCATGCGCAGAAAATCAAGCGTCGAGACCTGCCGCGGTGGCTCGAGGCCGCAGCGGCAAGCTATTCCGAGCGGTAGACTGCTTAAGGCGCCAGACGTTCAAGAATCCAGTTGGCGCCCTGCAGACGATAGTTGAGCCGGTCGTGCAGACGGCTTGGACGACCCTGCCAGAACTCGATGCGCTCTGGCAGCAAACGATACCCACCCCAATGTTCAGGGCAATGTGGCTGGGTATCGCTGAAACGCTGCTCGGTATCCTTGAGCAGCGACTCCAGTTCGCTACGATCGGCTATCACCCGGCTCTGCGGCGAAGCCCAGGCACCGAGGCGGCTGCCCAGCGGGCGCACCTGATAATACGCATCGGACTCCTCGGGCGTGACCTTCACCACCCGACCTTCAATCCGTACCTGACGCTCCAGCGTCGGCCAGAAAAACGTCATGGCCGCGAATGGATTCGCCTCCAGCTGCTGGCCTTTGGCGCTGTCGTAGTTGGTGAAAAAGGTGAAGCCCTGCGCATCCAGTCCCTTGAGCAGCAGAATCCGGCAATGCGGCCGCCCGTCCTGGTCGACAGTGGCCAAGGTCATGGCATTAGCCTCCACCGGTGCCTGCTCGGTTTTCACCGCATCGGCAAACCATTGGTGGAACAGCGCAAACGGCTCGGCCGGGGCTTGTGCCTCAGTCAGGCCATCACGGGTGTAGTCGCGGCGCATATCAGCCAGGGCCTTGGTCATGGCGCAATCCTTATGGTTAACGAATCACTTCTTTGTGGTATCGGCGGCGACTTTGGTCGCGTCGGCAGCGGCTTTGGCCGGTGCGGTCTTTTTCGCTGGCGTTGCGGTTTTAGCCGGTGCCTTCTTGGCTGGAGCCTTGGCGGCTTTCTTGGCCGGCGCTTTTTTCGCCACCGGTGCAGCCGCTTTCTTCGCTTCGCTTGGTGCTGGAGTCACAGGCTTGGCCACCGGCTTGATGTCCTGGGTTGCAACCACGCGCACAGGCGCCGGGGCCGGCATATTGTACTTGCTCAGCAACGCGACCATGGTGTTTTGCGGCGTTACCAACAGCTCCACTCGACGGTTCAAGGCGCGGCCCTCAACGCTGTCGTTGGCGGCACGCGGAGCTTCGCCGCCCATGCCACGCAGCATCAGGCGATCACGCTGCAGACCACTGAGGCGGAAGATCGCCGCCACGGACTGCGCACGCTCCTGACTCAGCTTCACATTGGCGGGCGCTGCGCCCGAGGTATCGCTGTGGCCGAGTACCAGCACGGCGGTCTTCGGGTCAGCTTCAAGGATTTTCGCAACGCGAGTGAACGGGCCGAGCGTCACCGGCAAGAGCATGGCCGGGCGGTCCGGGTTGAACGAGCCCTCTACGGGCGCGGTCACCACCAATACGTTTTCACGGCGTTCGAGTTGCAGGTTGCTGTCCTTGATCGCTGTGCGCAGACGCGGTTCGTAGTCGTCCAGCCAAGCCTGGGTGACTTTCGGATCGGGCATCGGCACGGCTTTGGCTGTGCTCTGCTCTTTGCCACCAAACGGCCACCACCACTTGCCATCTGCATCAGCCTCAGCCTTGGCCTTGGCCACTTCGACCGGCTTGGCTGCAGGTTTTACTTCTGGTTTTTTATCGAGCGCTTCCTCGGAACCGAACGGCCAGTACCAAGGGCTGGAACCTTCAGCCTTGGCAACCGGTGCGGCAACGGGTTTCAGCGCTGCCGGGGCTGGCGCTGGCTCCTTGGCCGCGACTTTGTCGGAAGACCCGAACGGCCACCAGCTGCCGCCGTCTACATCACTTTTAGGAGTCTGTGCGCAACCTGTAATAGCGAAGCACAGTGCCAAGGCGAGGGTGGGTTTGGTTGACATTGGATATCCACAAAAATGAAGTAGTTAAAATCAGGCCGGATCGGCCCGCATAAACAGACGGTTGGAAACTGAAAAGGCCATCGGGTTCCAGCTCCGGAACCGTTGAGCGTGATTTACAGACAAGTGGCCAGTACCCGCACAAGCTTTTGCGCGCGCGGATCCATCAAGACGTACGGCCCCAGGGTATTTGTCACAAAACCGAACGCCACATCATGCTCGGGGTCAGCGAAACCAACGGAGCCGCCAGCACCCGGATGCCCGAACGCTCTCGCGCCCAGTCCGAAGGTGGCATTGGGCACATCCGGTTGATCGAGCATGCAGCCCAGGCCAAAGCGCGTTCGAGTCAATAAGGTCTTGTCCTCGCCGAGGCTGTGCTCGCGGGTCAGTTCATCGAGCAACTCGCCTTCGAGCAGGCTGCCATCGAGCAACCCGGTGTAAAACCCGGCCAGGCTACGGGCATTGCCGTGGCCATTGGCCGCCGGCTGCTGCATGCGTCGCCACTCCGGCTTGTTGGTACTGGTCAGAACCGACGGCGGATTGGTGAAAGCGCGGGTGGTCATGGCCGCTGGCTCACGCATGGTCACTTGCAGCAGGCGCTGGGCCGCCGCATCGCCGACATTGCCCTTGCCGCGGGCAATGTGCGCCACGCGATAGAACTCTTCATCGGCCAGACCGACGTGAAAATCCAGGCCCAAAGGCTTGGCAACCCGCGCCACGATGGACTCACCGGGACCACGACCATCCGCACGGCGCAACAGTTCTCCGACCAGCCAGCCATAAGTGATGGCCGCATAACCGTGACCTTCGCCTGGCGTCCACCAGGGCGTTTCGGCGGCCAGCGCCTCGACCATGGTTGGCCAGTCGTACAGCGCTTCGGGAGCAAGCAGCTCGCGCAACGCCGGCAGCCCGGCCTGATGGCAAAGCAGCTGGCGCAAGGTGACCGATTCTTTGCCTGCGGCGGCGAATTCCGGCCAGTAGCGAGCCACCGGGGCATCCAGTTGCAGCTTGCCTTCAGCCACCAGCTGCAGGGCGGTGACGGCGGTGAAGGTCTTGGTGCAGGAGAACAGGTTGGCAATAGTGTCGCTGTGCCAGGCTTCGGCCCCGTCCTTGTCGGCGGTGCCGGACCACAGGTCGACGACGGTTTCGCCGCCGATCTGGATGCACAACGCGGCGCCACGTTCCTGAGGATCGTCGAACAACGCCGCGAACGCTTCGCGCACTGCCTCGAACTTAAGCTCGTAATGACCCTGAATCTGCACCCGCGACTCCCCGAAGAACGTTCTGTAAAAGTGGCCCGCATTGTTCCAGCCCTTGAGGGTTTTGGGAACAGGTGCGGGCTGGGCGGTCAATCACTCGCAAAAATGACTGGACATTTGGAGTGTCTGTTCAGGCGCCTTCGCGAGCAGGCTCGCTCCCACAGGGATCGGACTCAATGACCTTTGCCGGAATGCCCACCAGCGCCCTTCCCCGGGCCTTTCCCGGCTTCGGCCTTGCGCCCGCCCTCGGCGTCGTGGCTGGCTTTGTCGACCTCAGCTGCAGCCTTCCGGGCCTCTTTGCCCAACTGATCAAGCGCCGACAGGTTGCTCTTGCGCACACTGTCGACAAAGCCCTGGAATGGCAGATCGGTAACGCCTACCAAGCCAAAGTGACCATTTTCGCCATCCAGCAGGCGCCCGGTCACGGGTTGGTCAAGGTATTGAAACCAGTGCAACCCCACAATCGACGGTTCGTTCAGCGCCTGTTTCAGGAAATTCGCGTAGGCCGGGCCACGGTCTTCTTCCTTCGCCAATTGCGTCACGCCGCCCCAGAACGGGCCGCGATCGGTTGAGCCAAAGTTGAATTCGGTGATCAACACCGGCTTGTCGAGGCTGCGCAGTTGAGCGAAGTCGTAACCATCCTGCGGTTGCAAGGTGTACATGTTGAAGCTCAGGACGTCGCAATACTGCGCACAGGACTCCACGGCTTCCGGGGTGCTGATGGCGAACCGGCCACCGAGCAGCAACTGGTTGGGCGCGTGCCACTTGAGGGAATCGGAAATGGTCTTGAAGTAGGAGTCGGCGAAAACCTTCTGGAAATATTTGAAGTCAGCCTCGATTTCCGGGTGCTCGGCGCTTGGCAACGGCGGTACGAAGCCTGGGTCTTCCATCAGTTCCCAGGCCGGCAGATCGATACCCCAGGCTTTCGACAAGCCCGCCTGGTTGCGGTATTTGTCGCGCAACTGCTTGAGGAACGCGCGCTTGGCCGGCACGTCGGTGGTCATTTTCAAGGTGGCGTACGCCAGCGCGTAACGGGCTTTCGGGTCGTCGCCGGGACCGGCCCAGGCCAGTTCGTTATCGGCGAAGTAACCGATCAGCCATGGATCGTCACGGTGATCGCGGGCGGCAATGGCCACGGCGCGCTCGGTCGCCATGGCGAAACGCGGGTCGAACGGGTCGGGCATCCCGCCCCACCAGTCGCTGCCGGTGCTGATGCTGGCGTAATCGCCGACGATCGACAGCGGCAAGGTGTAGGGAACGCGTTCCGCGTCACCCAGGCTCGAGGCGCTCCAGTTGCCGAGGGTGTTGAAGCCCCAGGCTTGCAGGCGATCGAGGGTGTGAGCGGTCCAGCGTCGTTCATCAAACGTCGCCTTGCACGGCTCGACAGGTGTCGGCTCCGCGGCTTTCGCCACCGTCGCATCGACGGCGCCGGCCTTGGCGGCTTCGGCGACACCGGATTCGGCGGTTGATGGCGCGACGGTGGGCTCGGCAGCCTTCTCGGCCGTTGCCTCTACCGCGTCAGCCTTGGCCGCCTCAGCGACTCCGGCTTTGTTATTGCTACCCAATGCACAGGGGTCGCCATACAGACGCTGCAGATTGGCGCCGTAGAAGTCGTACCACTGGCCAAAATTGAAGCCGCGGCCCTGATCCACACCATTACCACCGCGGTTATCACCTTCACCGTAGTGACTGGCCAGCGGCTCGTCAGCCTTGGGCAGGGATTCGAACATCCATTCACGACCGGCGACGTAGGTCTGGTTGACGTCCGCCGTAACGGCATTGACCCCCAGCGAGTAGAACGGGTGACCTTGTGGCGTCACCAGGTACCAGCGGCCGTCGCGTTTTTCTGTGCGAAAAAAGCCGCTGGCCTTGAACGTCGGCCCGTTGGTCCACCCGCCGAACTTGTCCAGGGAAGACTTTTCGCGCTCAGCCAGCCAGGTTTTCAGCTGCTGTTGCTCCTTGGCGGCGACGCTTTTCAGTTGTTCGTCGCTGCTGATTTTTTCTGGCCATTTGGCCCGGGTCGATTGGCCATAAGTGTCCACCAACGCGCCATAGACCGTTTGGGTCACCCCTTCGCCGTCCTGCACCCCAAAACGCTCCAGCAGGATGCTTTGGGCAACTTTCGGCTGATCCATGGACAGGCTGACCGACACTACCTGGCTACGGTCCAGTTCACCGGCACTGCTGGCCAGCAGGACGCGCTGGCCGTCGACCGTCATCGGCATCGGTGGCCCCGCCTTCATGCCTTGGCTGAGCGGCGAAGTCGGCTGCAATGGCACCAGCAGGGTCTGCGCTGGGCCGGCTGGAAGATCGACGCGACTGACCAAAGTCTTGCCGTCGTTGCTCTGGATGGTCACGTAGAGGGTCACGGCCCAGTTCATCGCGCTCTGGATCCGCAAGCTCATCACGCCCGACTGCGACCAGTCCCATGCCCCACTCTGCGGAGACAGGCGCAGGGTCGGCCGGGCTACCGGGTTGAACGTCACCCGACGCAGCACTTCACCCTCGGCGGTTTGTTCGGCGTTGGATTGCGGCAGGCTGGCGTCCTGGGTCGCCACCTGGACTACATCGGCGGGGCGCACAAAGTTGAACAGCGTCTGTTGGCCTGCGGGTGCGGCCAACAAGGGCGTTGCGAACAGGGCAAGAACGGCAGGTAGCGAGCGACGCACATAACGGCGAATCATGAGAACGATATTCTCCCTAGCGACCCGGATGGGCCAATGGAAAAGCGATGGTAGAGAGATAGACAGCGCGGTGGGCAAAACTGCCCACCGGTTTATCAGGAAATTTCACGTCGGAAGGGAGGTAACGCATTGAGGATCGCCTTGCCATAGCGCTGGGTGACCAGGCGCCGATCGAGCAAGGTGATGGTGCCGCGGTCCTCTTCGGTGCGCAGCAGGCGGCCGCAGGCCTGGACCAGTTTCAGCGAGGCATCGGGAACCGAGATTTCCATGAATGGATTGCCACCACGGGCCTCGATCCATTCGGCCAATGCCGCTTCCACCGGGTCATCCGGTACCGAGAATGGAATCTTCGCGATCACCACGTGCTCGCAGTACGCGCCCGGCAAGTCGACCCCTTCGGCGAAACTCGCCAGGCCGAACAACACGCTCGAATCCCCGCCATCGACCCGCGCCTTGTGCTTGTTCAGGGTTTCCTGCTTCGACAGGTTGCCTTGAATGAACACTTGCTTGCGCCAGTCGCGATCCAGGCCATCGAACACGTCCTGCATCTGCTTGCGCGAGGAAAACAGTACCAGCGTGCCCCTTGAGCCTTCGACCAGTTCCGGCAGATCGCGGATGATCGCCGCGGTATGGGCCGCTGCATCCCGCGGATCGGCGTTCAGGTTCGGCACCCGCAACACGCCGGCGTCGGCGTGATGGAACGGGCTCGGCACCACGGCGGTCACGGCCTTTTTCGGCAGGCCGGCGCGCATGCGAAAGCGGTCGAAGGTGCCCAGGGCAGTCAAGGTCGCGGAGGTTACGAGCGCACCATAGGCCACGTTCCACAGGTTGCGCCGGAGCATTTCCGCCGCCAGGATGGGACTGGCGTTGACCTCGATATCGAACAGCGAGCCGCTTTCCGACAAGGTCAGCCAGCGCGCCATGGGCGGGTTGTCTTCGGGGTCTTCAGCGGTGAACGCGACCCACAACTCCCAGTTGCCCGAAGAACGGGACAACAGGCTGCCGAACAGCGGATACCACTCCTCGGCCTGGTTACTGGCGATGCCGATATTGACCTCGCCGTCCATGCCTTCCTTGAGCAATTCAGTGAGGCGGGTGAACAAATCAGTCAGGCGCGCAAAGCCTTTCTTCAGTTCGATGCCCATTTCGCGCATGTGCTCGGGAATCACCCCGCCGACGAAACGGTGACGCGGGCGTTCGCGGCCTTCGACGTCTTCGCCGGGCTTGAAATCGGCAGCCTGTTCGCAGGCGGTGAACATGAACTGCTGCTGCGTCTTGATCTCCCGCGCCAGCTCTGGCACTTGCTCGATCAGTTTGCCCAGGTCACCCGGCAAGGGATGCTGGGCCAGCAGCTTGGTGAGGTTCTTGGCGGTGGTTTCCAGCCAATCGGCGGTGGAGCGCAGGCGCGTGTAGTGGGCGAAATGACCGATGGCCTTGTCCGGCAGGTGATGGCCTTCGTCGAACACATAGATGGTGTCGCGTGGATCGGGCAGCACGGCACCGCCACCGAGTGCCAGGTCTGCCAGGACCATGTCGTGGTTGGTGACAATCACATCGACCTTGCCCATGCCTTCGCGGGCCTTGTAGAAGGCGCACTGGCCGAAGTTCGGGCAATGGCGGTTGGTGCACTGGCTGTGATCGGTGGTCAGGCGCGCCCAGTCGGCGTCCTCCAGGGCAGTGGACCAGCTGTCGCGGTCACCGTCCCACTTATTGCCGGCGAGTTTCTCGATCATGCTGGTAAACAGCTTCTGACTGGCCTCATCGACCTCGATCTTGAAACCTTCTTCCTCGAACAACTGGGCAGTGGCGGTTTGTGCGTGACCTTCCTGGAGCAACATGTCGAGCTTGGACAGGCACATGTAGCGCCCACGCCCCTTGGCCAGCGCAAAACTGAAATTCAACCCGCTGTTGCGCATCAGGTCGGGCAGATCCTTGTAGACGATCTGCTCTTGCAAGGCGACGGTGGCCGTGGCAATCACCAGGCGCTTTCCGGCCGCCTTGGCCGTGGGGATGGCCGCCAGGCTGTAGGCCACGGTCTTGCCGGTACCGGTGCCGGCTTCCACCGCGACAATCGCGGGGTCGCCACTGCGCCGGCCTTCGTCGTCGGTGTCGATGTCACCGAGGACCTTGGCGATTTCGGCGATCATCAGGCGTTGGCCGTAACGCGGCTTGAGGCTCTTCGCTTCGAGAAAACGCGAATAGGCGCCCTGGATCGTGGTTTTGAGTTCAGTGCTGATCATGAATTGTCGGGCGCAAAAAACGCTGGATAAATTTTCAGTAGTTCGGTTCGGCCGCTATCATACCCCGCTAATGAATCCCGCGCAGAACGGAGTAACCCGATGACACCTTTTAGCCTCATATATAGCCTGCATGTACTGGCGGCCCTGGTCTGGGTCGGCGGCATGTTTTTCGCCTGGATGGTCTTGCGCCCCGCGGCCTTGAAGGCGTTGGAGGGCCCTGCCCGGTTGAAGCTGTGGCTAGAAGTGTTTCAGGGTTTTTTCCGCTGGGTCTGGGTCGCGGTACTGTTGTTGCCGATCAGCGGCGTGGGCATGATTCATCTGCAATACACAGGATTTGAAGCCGCGCCGCGTTACGTGCAGGTGATGATGGGGTTGTATGTGGTGATGACCGCGCTGTTCATACGGATCCAGGCGTTGATGTTGCCGGAGTTGCGCGCCGCGGTGACAACCCAGGATTGGCCGGCGGGAGCTGCGGTGCTGGGGAGGATTCGCCGGTTGGTGGGGATCAATCTGATTGTAGGTCTGGTGTTGGTGGCGATTGCGGCGGTTCGGCCGACGTTGTGATCGGTCCCACGCTCTGCGTGGGAACGATCGGTCTGGGGGATGGGGGTTACAACCGCTGCACCGTCACCGAACCTGCAGCCCCCTCCTCTCCCGGTTGCCCGTCCAGGCCAGGCTTGCCACTCTTGCCGCCATCGGCCTTGTAGACCAGGCAACCCTTGGCTTTACCGCCCGCCCCCGGCTTACCACCTGGCCCGGCCACGCCACCGGCACCGCCGGCCACTTGAACCTTGATCTTGTCTGCGGGGTAATCGCGAGGCACCGCCAGCCTGACCGCCGCGCCAGGCGCACCGGCCTGGCCATTGCTGCCATCGCTGCCGTCGGCACCGCGACCCGCCTGGCCCCAGGCGCAACCTGGTGCCTGGCCGTTGGCCCCGTCGAGGCCGACGAATCCTGGTGCGCCCGCGCCACCGCGACCATCCACCAGCAGTTGCGGTGCCGTCAGTGCCTTGATCTGCAAGTTCAGGTTGCGCCCGGAGCGGGCAGCCTTCTGGTAAGTCCCCGGTGCGCCGCGCGCGGTGATCTGGCTGCCCTCGGACAGCTCGGCTCGGTTGACCTTCAACTCCAGCGCCTGCTCACCAGGGACAATGGTAATCCGCGCGTCACGGCCCAGGCGCAGTTCACCGACGCTGACTTCGGTCACGTTCGAGGGAATCAGCAAGGTGCCGTAGTCGGCCACTTCCAGGCGTTCCAGTTGCAAGGTGCTGGCAGTGTTGGGCAGGCGCATCAGCGAGTTGGTTTCGACACTCACCACCTGGGCGCAAGCCAATGGGCTGATGAGGGCGGCGAGCAGACAGAATTTACGCATGGGAAGCCTTAGACGGGATGGGAGCCGGGATGGTTTGCAGGTGGAAAACGCCGAAAAAGAGCACTTTCAAGCGATCGAGCCAAGGGTGGGCGCGGCCCCTGAGGCTGCGGTAGCAGAACAGCGCCTCCAGCAGATGAAGCCCCGCCAGCAGGCAGCCGGCCAGGTTGACCAACGGGTGCAGCGGATAGATGAACGGCGTGAGCAGATTGAGCAGCACCACCAGCCAGAACACCAGGGTCAACAGCTTCCCCAGCCCCCATATCACGTTCATACGCACCCCCGATCAGAATTATTATTTGCTCGCACAGTAACGGCTACCACGCGGGATAAGCCAGAGGGCAAGCGAAAATTCCGGACGAAGATGGCAAATGGCCGACGGAACGACGTAAATCATCGCCCGACGGCTCTATTGCGCGGTTCAGCGATTGAGGTGCAACTCCACGCGGCGGTTTTGCGCGCGTCCTTCTTCGGTATCATTATCGGCAACGGGCTCGCTCTCGCCCTTGCCTTCGCTGGTGACTTTATTGGGCGCAACGTGCTGGCTGAGCAGATACTCGGCGACGCTGCTGGCACGTTTTTGCGACAGTTCCTGGTTGTATTCATCCGACCCAACGCTGTCGGTATGCCCGACCACCTTGATGCTCGCGACGCTGGGGTCCTGCAGTTTACCCATCACCGAATCCAGCTTGCTTTGCATGCTGGGGGTCAAGTCAGCGCTATTGAAGGCAAACAGCACATCGTCGGCATCGCTCAGGGTAATGACTTCGGCTTGCATAGGTTCAGCCTTCACGCTGGCCGGGTATTGCGGCAGCGGGCAGCCATGATGTTCCACAGGGGTATTGGCGGGCGTGTCGGGGCAGCGATCGCGACGGTCGAATACGCCATCATCGTCTTCGTCGCCATCCTGGGCATAACAGATCAAACCACCGCTCAAGATCCCGAGCGCCGCTCCACCGGCCGCCCAACCGCTACTTTGGATAGCGCCCAGACCTCCACCGACGAGTCCGCCGATGAGGCTGCAGATCGGCCAGGTACGTTGATTGAGGGGGGCGGTGCCATCGCTGTGAGTAGCGCAACCGGTCAACAGGCTGCCAAGCAGCAGAACCGGCAAGACGGTCCTTGTGAAATTGCTCATTTTTGAAAGCTCCTGTGCCACCGGCCGATGCCGGTTACACAGGAGTAAAGACCCGCATCCACGACTGCACAAGCCGTGGATGCGAGGGCTCTAGCGGTTGATTTTGATTTCCGTGCGACGGTTCATCGCGCGACCGTCAGCAGTTTTGTTGTCGGCAACCGGCTGGCTTTCCCCGGCCCCGGAGACCGATACGAAGCTACTGCGAGGCACACCACTTTCGATCAGGTATTCCACCACCGAATGCGCGCGGCGGTCCGACAGTTTCTGGTTGTAGGCATCGCTGCCCACGCTGTCGGTGTGACCGGTCACGGTCAGTTGGGCGCTGGCTGCTTCCTGTTTCAGGCGAGTGGCGATGGTGTTGAGCTTCTCTTTATCGGCGGCTGTCAGCTTGGCCGAGTCGAACTGGAAGTTGACATCGCGGATGACGATGGTTTCTTCCTTGACGACCACGACCTCTTCAACCACTGGAGCAGGCGCTGGTGGTGGGCAACCATCGGCATCGACCTTCACGCCCCGTGGCGTGCCCGGGCACTTGTCGCGGCTATCGAGCACACCATCGCCATCTTCGTCACCATCACCGTGAACCCAGCAATAGGCTGCCGCCGTAGCACCGACTACCAACGCGCCATAACCGGCCCATGATGAACTCTCGGTCGCGCCGAGACCCGCACCTACGACACCACCGACCGCGGCACAGGTCGGCCAGTCGGTTTTCTGCAAACCTGCGCAACCAGTCAACACACTGGTTAGCAGAACCAGGGGTAATGCTGTCCGAACTATGCTCATCTAGTTTTCTCCTGAAGGATCGGCTTAGAACCGATTCAGGGAGTAAAGACCGGAGTTTTAATCTCCGCCAGCAATAGGCCATGGCAGTTTTATCTCGTGTTCACAGGGGATCGTGACTTTTCACGCAAAGCCGCTCTAGGATCGAACAAGCGGGCAGGCTAGTCTTGGCAAATCTGATTGAGGATCTTCAATGAATGCAGGTATTTCTTCACGCACGCCGCAGCAGGCGCTGGCTGCTTTGCTGGACCGTTATGCCCCTGCGCGCCTGTTGTTGATTGGCGCCAGCGAATTCCCCGCGCTTGAGGCCTTCAAGCTTGCGCATCCGGACAGCAGCGTGGCGCATACGGCGCCCGGACCGCTGCCTGCCGAGCTGGCGGCGCGCCGCTTTGACCTCGCGCTGGTGGTCGACTGCCTCGAACACCTGCCCAAGCGAGATGGGCTGAACCTGCTCGGTGGCATTCGCAACCTCAATGCCAGCCGCATCGCGGTGCTGGCCGACTTGCCCGCGAGCGGCTGGCAGGAAACCGATTTTTTCTCCCTGGCACTGCAAGCCAGCGAACGCTTCCAGCGTGACGAGCAGGTGCTGACGCTGTTCACTTATGATCTGCTTGACTACAAACAAGTACCCGACTGGCTCAACTCGCGGTTCTGGGCCAATCCGGAAAACTTTGGGAAATACTGGTGGTAACGCAATGAGTACATCCATTTGCCCTTGCGGCAGCGGCACCCTGCTCGATGCCTGCTGCGGCCATTACCATGCCGGACATCCGGCACCCTGCGCCGAAGCCCTGATGCGCTCGCGCTACAGCGCCTACGTGCTGGGCCTGATCGATTACCTGGTGGCCACCACCCTGCCCGCCCAGCAAAGCGGGCTCGATCGCCAATCGATTACTGACTGGAGTGCCCAGAGCACCTGGCTGGGCCTTGAAGTCGAAAGCTCCGAAGTGCTCGGCGGCCAGCCGGAGCATGCCTTCGTCACGTTCACCGCACGCTGGCACGACGGCAGCGGCGAGCACAGCCATCGTGAACGCTCATCGTTTGTACAGAATGCCGGACGCTGGTACTTCATCGACCCTACCGTGCAACTGGACATCGGGCGCAACGACGCCTGCCCTTGCGCGAGCGGGCACAAGTTCAAGAAGTGCTGTTCGGGGTATTTCGGTAGCTGATACAAGGTCAAAAGATCGCAGCCTGCGGCAGCTCCTACGTCGAATTGACGTACACCCTGTAGGAGCTGCCGAAGGCTGCGATCTTTTAGCGGCTAGACTGGGGTTCTAGGGAGAGAAAAACGACCATGATCACCCAGCAACTCGCACGCATTCTGCTCATACTGGCTCTTTGCCTGGGGCTCGGCGGCTGCGCGTCCTGGTTCAGTAACGATGAGCCAGACCCCGAGGTGCATCTGGTCAGGGTCGAAGTCGTGCGGGCCAAGCTGTTGGAGCAGCGGTTCGTCCTGCATTTTCGCATCGACAACCGCAATGACAGCGAGCTGACCGTGCGCGGCCTGGAGTACCGCATCCACTTGGGCGACATCCTGCTGGCCGAGGGCGAGCACGAGCACTGGATCACCGTAAACCCCAAGAGCAGTCGTTTTTACAAGGTGCCGATCCGCACCAACCTGTGGCCTAAGGTCAGGGACCTGGTCAAACAACTGAAAAACTCCGAGCAGGCCATTCCCTATCGTCTTGAAGGTGAGATGGAAACCGGTTTATTCATCGCTCACTACGTGCACCTGGCGCGTAATGGCGTGATAATCCCCGCCGATCTAATTCCGGAGCAACCTCGATGACCCAGCAACCCCATGTTCATGGCCCAGACTGCAACCACGATCATGACCATCACCAGCATGATCACGACCATGGCCATGTTCACGGCCCGAACTGCGGCCACGCACACCAGGAACCGGTGCGCAACGCCTTGAAAGACGTCGGCCGCAACGATCCTTGCCCATGCGGCAACGGCAAGAAGTTCAAGAAGTGCCACGGCGCTTGATCGGCTGATCTGTAGGGCTAGCTTGTCGGGTCGACGCTTTGCAGAAAGCGGCAGGCTGACACACCGCGCTGCCTGGTTCGCCGGCAAGCCTGGCTCCTACGTAGAATCAGTCGTTGTTCAGGATATGTGCGGTGCTGGTGACGGTGGCGTACTCGCCGTGCAAGTTCCCCAGCGACATCGCATGAACCTCTTCGGCTGAATGGGCATTGCCGAAAAAATCGGCCTTGTCGAAGGTAAAGCAGCCATCCTCCACGACCCAGGTCTCAAACCCCAGATTGCCTGCCGTGCGCGCCGTGGACTCCACCGAGTTGTGAGTCGCCACGCCAACGATAACCAGTTGCTCGATCCCCGCCTCGCGCAAAACGGCTTCCAGCCCCGTCGAACAAAACGCGTCCGGTACCTGTTTTTGAACGTGTCGTTCGCCAGGAGCAGGCAGAAACCGCGTCTGAAACTCCACCCCGGTCTGCCCAGGCCAGAACACTGAATCCTCTGAACGGGACAAATGTTGCACGTGAATCACCGGCCGAGCGCTACGGCGCCAATGGCCGAGCAGTTGCAGCATGCGCTCCTCGGCCTGGGGATTGTTCCGCCGACCGAGTTTGGGATGCAGGATGCCTTTCTGTTGGTCGATGATGATCAGCGTCGCGTTGGTCTTGAGCTCCATGCAGACTTCTCTCAGACGATTCAAAGGGGCAATTTTTGCAGATTTTTTCATAAGGACCGCTCCCATGTTGCATGGGAGCGGCCATCAACGCCAGCTCAGTGACCGAACACGCCTACCTTCTTGGCTTTCTTTTCGGTGCGCTTTTCGATGGCGGTTTTCAGCGGTTTTTTCTTCGCTGCTTTCTTCGAATCCATACCTTTGGACATGATGCGTACTCCACTGACTGGGGATGTGAGATCAGGTATACACCTATCTTCGGCGGCGTGTTCTTTTATAATCACCCGCTTTGCGCACCGACAGTCCCAGACCATGCCCGACACCCAGTACACCCGTCTCGACGAGCCGTCATGGCCGCTGATGAACAAGTTTTATCGCGCCCACCAATCGTCGATGAAGGCGGTCCGCGACGCACAATTGTGGGTTGCGCGGCGCGACGGGATCGTCGCGGCGCTGTGTTTGCGGCCGGTGTCCGGCGGGCATTGGTTGACCGGGCTGTTTGTCGACCCGGCCTGTCGCGGACAGGGTGTCGCCGCGGCATTGATCGCCGCCGCCACCCAAAACATTGAAAGCCCGGTATGGCTGTTCTGTCATCCGGACTTGCGTGATTTTTACCAACGTCGTGGCTTTGCCTTCGATCCGCCAATGCCCTACGCCATGGTCGAGCGCCTGAGTCGCTACGCGCGCAGCAAGCCGATGATTGCCATGGGCCTGGAGCCGTAACAGTCAGTCGTCTGCGTTGGGATCAAGGTCCGGGAACATCACCTCGGTAAACCCGAACTTGCTGAAATCGCTGATGCGCGACGGGTACAACCGACCGATCAGGTGATCGCACTCATGCTGCACCACCCGCGCGTGAAACCCTGAAGCGATACGCACGATCGGCTCGCCCTTGGGGTCGAACCCTTCGTAGCGGATGTGTTGATATCGATCCACCGCGCCGCGCAGGCCAGGCACCGACAGGCACCCTTCGAAACCTTCTTCCATCGTCGGGCTCAGCGGCGTGATCAGCGGATTGATCAGAATGGTCTGCGGCACCGCTTCGGCGTCCGGGTAACGTTCGCTGTGCTCGAACCCGAAGATCACCAGCTGCAGGTCGACTCCGATCTGCGGTGCGGCCAGGCCTACCCCGCCGACACTTTCCATGGTCTGGAACATGTCGTCGATCAGTTGCCACAATTCGGGGCTGTCGAACATCTCGGCCGGCACTTGCGGGGCGATGCGCAGCAGGCGTTCATCGCCCATTTTCAGGATTTCACGGATCATGGTCAGGTTTCGTCAATGGTCGGTTTGGGTTTTGAATGATCCCGGCCCAGTCCCGACACGTGGTGTTTTTCCTCATGGACGGGTCCATGCTCGCCGGGAACCTTCTCGCCAGGGTCTTTGCCCTCTCGCGACATGTGCTCGATTACCGCGTTCATTTCCGCTCCCAGCAGCAACACCGCGGCGGAAATGTAGAAGTACAGCAACAGCACGATGATCGCACCGATACTGCCATACATGGCGTTGTAGTTGGCGAATTCCTTGACGTACAAACCAAAGCCCAGGGACGCAATGATCCAAACCACCACCGACAGCACCGAACCTGGCGTGATGAAGCGGAACTCCTGTTTGACGTCGGGCATGACGTAGTAGATCAAAGCGACGGCAACCATCAACAAAATCACGATCATCGGCCAGCGCACGATGCTCCACAGCGTGACAATGAAGTACTCAAGACCAACTTGCGATGCGATCCAGCTCATCACCTGCGGCCCTAGCACCATCAGGGCGGCAGCGATAAGCAGCATACCGGCGATGCCGACGGTGTAGATGATCGACAGCGGAAAGCGCTTCCACGCCGGCCGGCCTTCAACCACATCGTAGGCGGCATTCATCGCGCTCATCATCAAGCGCACGCCGGCCGACGCGGTCCACAGGGCAATCACGATACCCACCGACAGCAGTCCCCCCTTGGATTGCTGGAGCTGGTCGATCACCGGGTTCACTTGCTCGAGCGCCTGGGGTGGCAACACCAGCTCCGATTGCAGGCGCAACCAGGAAAAAAAGTCTGGCAGATGCAGGAAGCCGATCAGGGCAATCAGGAACAGGATGAAAGGAAACAACGAAAACAGCATCTGATAGGCCAGCGCCGAGGCATAGGTCGACATCTCGTCATCGACGAACTCGGTGACCGTGCGCATCATCACACGGTGGATAGGCAGGCCTCTCATGTCTGGAAAAATCATTAGCGTCTCCATTCGCCGCAATCAAGATAGGGTTGAAGTCGTGGCGACTCAGGGGCTGTTTTCTACATCAAAGCAGTTTACTTGGCGACTTTGAAACGATTTCCGTGCTCAAGTTCAGGCTGACACAAAAACGGCCATCCGTGGATGGCCGTCGCGTTTGCCAATCAGGCCGAATCAGGCCTTGTCGACGCCTTTTTTGACAGCGTCCTTGGCTTTGCCCACGGCTTGCTGAGCTTCGCCTTTCTTTTCCTGCACAACGCCTTCGGCGCGCATCTTGTCGTTGCCGGTAGCCTTGCCAACGCCTTGCTTGACGTTACCAGCGGCTTCATTGGCCATGCCTTTAACTTTATCGCCTGTGCTGCTCATGGTATTTCTCCCGAACATATTGATGAATAAAGTGGTTACAGAAGGTTGACCGGAGGCGTTTGCACGGAGTTTCATTTATTTTTATCGCGACATTTCATCGATCCGAGCAGGTTGGGCTTTATGTTTACCGGCCAACCCCCGAGAATGCGCAACGTATTCAGGCCCTGGCGCTGAAGATCCAATTTTGTAGGAATGTTATGAAACTCGATAAAAAGCAGGCCATTGCCCGCAGAAATCAGGAACTCGGCGGTGCTGTGCTTGGCGTCAACAATTGCCACTTCACCGAACTGAACCGCAACCGCAACATCTGGTGGTTCGACATTCCGGTGTCGCGCCTGGCTGTTGGCCAGTACGAGTGGATTCACCTGCTGATGCACACGCCAGACACCGACGAACTGCTGCACCTGAAAGTGCCGACGGTGTTCCTGCGCGAAAAACTCGAAGGCCTGGTGGTACGCAACGAAGGCAAGCGCAAGGCGGCCCTGAGCCTGGAACTGAGCGCCGACAAGGACTCGTTCCTGCAGGACATGCGCCCGGCGGGCACCAACGTTAATTTCGCGCCGTTCCGCCAATAACGCCCCTCTTGCTTGATCGTTCCCACGCTCTGCGTGGGAACGATCAGAACACAAACAAAAAGCCCCGCATCTGCGGGGCTTTTTGTTTGATTACGCGGCGGTTTTCTTCGCGTTGATCTTCTTCAACTCTTCATCACGCAGTTCACGACGCAGGATCTTGCCGACGTTGGTGGTCGGCAGCGCATCGCGGAACTCCACGGCTTTCGGAACCTTGTAGCCGGTGACGTTGGCGCGCATGTGCTCCATCACCTGCTCCTTGGTCAGGGTCACGCCCGGCTTGGCGACGATGAATATCTTGATCGCCTCGCCCGATTTCTCGTCCGGTACACCAATGGCCGCGCATTGCAGCACGCCCGGCAGGGTCGCCAGCACGTCTTCGAGCTCGTTCGGGTACACGTTGAAGCCGGACACCAGGATCATGTCTTTCTTGCGATCGACAATGCGCATGTAGCCATCCGCCTGGATCAGCGCGATGTCGCCGGTTTTCAACCAGCCTTCGCTGTCGAGGATTTCATCAGTGGCTTCCTGGCGCTGCCAGTAGCCCTTCATGACTTGCGGGCCTTTCACGCACAACTCACCGATTTCGCCCAATGGCTGTTCGACACCGGCATCATTGACGATTTTGCACAGGGTCGACGGCACCGGAATGCCGATGGTGCCGATCTGGATGTTCTGGATCGGGTTGACCGTGGCCACAGGGCTGGTTTCGGTCATGCCGTAACCTTCGCAGATGGCGCAACCGGTGACTGCTTTCCAGCGCTCGGCCGCCGCCAGTTGCAGGGCCATGCCGCCGGACAGAGTGACTTTCAGCGCCGAAAAATCCAGCTTGCGGAAGCCTTCGTTGTTGCACAGGGCCACGAACAAGGTGTTGAGGCCGACGAAACCGCTGAACTTCCACTTCGACAGTTCCTTGACCATCGCCGGCAGGTCGCGCGGGTTGCTGATCAGGATGTTGTGGTTGCCGATCAGCATCATCGCCATGCAATGAAAGGTGAAGGCATAGATGTGGTACAGCGGCAGCGGCGTGATCAGGATCTCGCAGCCTTCATTAAGGTTGGAGCCCATCAACGCCTTGCACTGCAGCATGTTCGCCACCAGGTTGCGGTGGGTCAGCATCGCGCCCTTGGCGACGCCAGTGGTGCCGCCGGTGTATTGCAGCACCGCGACATCGCTGCTGGCCGGGCTGGCTTCGGTCACGGGCTGGCCATGGCCCTTGCTCAGCACATCGTTGAACTTGACGGCTTTGGGCAAGTGATAGGCCGGCACCATCTTCTTCACATACTTGATCACGCTGTTGATCAGCAGGCGCTTGAGCGGTGGCAGCAGGTCCGCAACTTCTGTGACGATTACATGCTTGACCCCGGTTTTCGGCACGACGGTTTCAGCCAGGTGCGCCATGTTGGCCAGGCAAACCAGGGCTTTGGCACCGGAGTCGTTGAACTGGTGCTCCATCTCCCGCGCGGTGTACAGCGGGTTGGTGTTGACCACGATCAAGCCGGCTCGGATGGCGCCGAAGACGGCAACCGGGTACTGCAACACGTTAGGCAGTTGCACGGCGATTCGATCGCCCGGCTGTAAATCGGTATGCTGTTGCAGGTAAGCGGCAAAGGCACCGGACAATTCGTACAGCTCACCGTAGGTGATTGTCCTGCCCAGGTTGCTGAATGCCGGTTTGTTGGCGAAGCGTTGGCAGGACTGCTTCAACACTGCCTGAATATTCGGGTACTCGTCTGGATTGATGTTGGCAGCAATTCCAGCTGGGTACTTATCCTTCCAAAAGTCTTCGATCATGGAAGCCCACTCCTCAGCAACGCGAATTCAACACCGCATTTGATGCGATTATTATTGGTGTTTGTCTATAGGTGAGTCTGGCTTTTACTAGGCCGAGAAGTCACAAAGCGCGCCGAGAGTAGCAGCTTTAAAAAGGGTCGACTAGAGCCAAAATCGGCCTCTACGGTCACAATCATGACTCAAGATTGCTAATCGGTCATTTTAGAGCAAAAAACCTATATGTCGCTGAAAGCCCCGTAAATCGGGGTATCAAAGCAAAAGATCGCAGCCTTCGGCAGCTCCTACAGGGATCGCGTTCCATTGTAGGAGCTGCCGAAGGCTGCGATCTTTTGGGATCGCCTCAATTTATTGGCGGTTATGCGATATCCCGCAACTCCCGCCGCAGAATCTTGCCGACCGGCGTCATCGGCAGCGATTCACGCAAGACGATGTGCTTGGGCACTTTGTATGCCGTGAAGTTTTCCTTGCAGTAGGCCTTCAGCTCTTCAAGGCTGACCCCTGCCTCACGAGCCACCACGAACAACTTCACCGCCTCGCCCGAACGCTCGTCCGGCACACCGATCACCGCGCAGTTGGCGACTTTCGGGTGAGCCATGACCACGTCTTCGATTTCGTTCGGGTACACGTTGAAACCCGAGACGATGATCATGTCCTTCTTGCGATCGACGATGCGCACAAAGCCGTCCGGGTCGATCACCGCAATGTCACCCGACTTGAACCAGCCCTCGGCATCCAGCACTTCGTTGGTCGCTTCGGGTTTCTGCCAGTAGCCCTTCATGATCTGCGGGCCCTTGATGCACAACTCGCCCCGCTCGCCCAATGGCTGCTCGACCCCTTCGTCGTTGATCACCTTCAACGTGGTGCCCGGCACGGGCAGGCCGACCGTGCCGATGCGCGACTGGTCGCCGTACGGGTTGGTGCAGGCCACCGGCGAGGTTTCGGTCAGGCCGTAACCTTCGGTGATGCGGCAACCGGTCAACTGCTCCCAGCGCTCGGCCGTGGCCTTGACCAGTGCGGTGCCGCCGGAGTTGGTGAGTTTCAGGCTGGAGAAGTCGAGGGTCTTGAAATCCGGGTGGTCCATCAGCGCGACGAACAGCGTGTTGAGCCCCAGCAATGCCGAGAACCGCCAGTTTTTCAGCTCCTTGATGAAGCCGCCAATGTCCCGCGGATTGGTGATCAGCACGTTGTGGTTGCCGGTCACCATCATGCACATGCAATTGGCCGTGAAGGCATAGATGTGGTACAGCGGCAGCGGTGCAATCATCACCTCCTGGCCTTCGCGCAGCAGCGCCTGGCCGTCGGCCGCGAACTGGCTAAGGCAGGCCCGCGCCTGCTGCATGTTCGCCACCAGGTTACCGTGGGTCAGCATCGCCCCCTTGGCCAGGCCGGTGGTACCGCCGGTGTATTGCAGCACGGCAATATCCTTGAGGCCGGCGTTCAGCGGCTTGATGCTCTTCCCTTTGCCCTGATGCAAGGCGCTTTTGAAGGAAATGGCCTGGGGCAAGGAATAGGCCGGGACCATTTTTTTCACCTTGCTCACCAGCGTATTGACCAACCAGCCCTTGGCGGTGGGCATCAGGTCGCCCACCTTCGCTTCGATCAGGTACTGGATGTCGGTGTCCGGGAGCACTTCCTGGACCTTGGCCCCGAACATGTTCAGGTACACCAGTGCCCGGGCACCGGAGTCCTTGAACTGATGGCGCATCTCCCGCGCGGTGTACAGCGGGTTGGTGTTGACCACGATCAGCCCGGCGCGCAAGGCGCCGAATACGGCGATCGGGTATTGCAGGACGTTGGGCATCTGCACCGCGATGCGATCCCCCGGCATCAGGTCGGTGTGGGCTTGCAGGTAACCGGCGAACGCTGCGCTGTAGCGTTCCAGTTCGGCGTAGGTCAGGGTGACACCCATGTTGCTGAATGCCGGGCGATCCGCGAACTTCTTGCAGGAACGTTCGAACACCTCGATGACCGACTTGTATTCAGCGACATCAATGTCCAGGGGGACGCCGGCCGGGCGTTTGTCATTCCAGAAATCAGGTTGCATTGTTCTTGTCCTCTTTACCTGAACCTATCCGGGGCCGCTGCCCTGTCTTTTCGCAACAACAGAACGCGGAGCTTCACGGACACTAGCAGCTATGGTGAATCAGGCAAATATGGGCCAAGGCGTCATTGATCGTGTGAATCTTCCCGCCGTGGCGTGGGCTGATGCCAGCGGCTTTATGCGCTATACAATGCAACCACCTCGCGCACCCTGCATGGAAAGGAATCGCCATGATCCACGACACGTTCTGGCTGACCACCAGTGACCGCAACCGCCTCTTCGCCAACCAGTGGCTACCTGCTGGCGAGCTCAAGGCCGTGATTTTGCTGGCTCACGGCATGGCAGAACACAGCGGCCGCTACGCGCGCCTGGCGGAAAAATTCTGCGAGCAGGGTTACGGTGTCTACGCGCCGGACCTGCGCGGACATGGCAAAACTGCCGAAAACGGGACGCTCGGCCATTTCGCCGACAGTGACGGCTGGGCCAAAGTGGTGGGTGACCTGGCGTGCCTCAACCAGCACATCGGCCAGCAACACCCCGGGGTGCCTATCGTGCTGCTTGGGCACAGCATGGGCAGCTACATCGCCCAGGCCTATCTGTTGCATCACAGTGCCAGCCTGCACGGGGCCATTCTCAGCGGTTCGAACTTCCAGCCGGTGGCGCTTTATCGTGCAGCCCGGCAAATCGCCCGTGTCGAACGCCTGCGCCAGGGCCCCAAGGGCCGCAGCGCCCTGATCGAATGGCTGTCGTTTGGCTCGTTCAACAAAAAATTCAAACCGGCGCGCACCCGCTTCGACTGGCTCAGCCGTGACCCGGTGGAAGTCGACCTGTACGCCAACGATCCGCTGTGCGGCTTTCGTTGTACCAACCAGCTTTGGATCGACTTGCTCGGCGGGTTGCAGCAAATCAGCAAAGCGTCCAATCTCGCCCAGATCGATCCGGGCCTGCCGCTGCTGGTGATTGGCGGCGAATGTGATCCGGTGAGTGAGGGCAAGCGTCTGAAGGATCTGGCCAACGCGCTGCGCAAGGCTGGCAGCCAGAACTTGCAACTGACCGTTTACCCGCAGGCGCGGCACGAACTGTTCAATGACATCAACCGTGATGAAGTGACGAGCGACGTGTTGGCCTGGATCAACCAGGCGTTGAGCAGTCCACGACCACACCGAACCGAATAGTTTTTTGTGAATTTTTTAATTCGTCACAGGAATCGAGAGACATGACCCAGGTTACCAACACCCCTTACGAAGACCTCGAAGTCGGCCAGACCGCCAGCTTCAGCAAAACCGTTGAAGAGCGCGATATCCAGCTGTTCGCCGCGATGTCCGGCGACCACAACCCGGTGCACCTGGACGCCGAATACGCCGCCAGTACCATGTTCAAGGAGCGAATCGCCCACGGCATGTTCAGCGGTGCACTGATCAGTGCCGCGGTGGCCTGCGAGCTGCCTGGGCCGGGCACTATCTACATCGGCCAGCAGATGAGCTTTCAGAAGCCGGTGAAGATTGGCGACACCCTGACGGTGCGCCTGGAAATCCTCGAGAAACTGCCGAAGTTTCGCGTGCGCATTGCCACTCGCGTGTTCAACCAGCGCGATGAGCTGGTGGTGGACGGCGAGGCGCAGATCCTCGCACCGCGCAAGCAACAGTCGGTGACCTTGACCGAGTTGCCGCCGATCAGCATTGGCTGACGTGTCGTTATGATCGTTCCCACGCTCCGCGTGGGAATGCCTCAACGGACGCTCCGCGTTCGGCTTTTTGGGACGCAGAGCGTCCCGGGCTGCATTCCCCCGCGGAGCGTGGGGAACGATCAGTGTGAACCCTCCTGCACCTGCACGCTCGCCGTCATCCCCGCACTCAAGTTGAGCCCCTCAGGCACGTTCTCCAACTTGATGCGCACCGGTATCCGTTGCGCCAGCCGAACCCAGTTGAATGTCGGCTCCACCTCTGCCAACAACTGGCCATCCGGCGTGGTATTTCGGTCGGCAATCCCCCGACTGATGCTTTCCACCCGCCCCTGCAAGGCATCCCCGGCGCTCATCAACCAGACTTTCACCGGGTCGCCGACATGGATGCGCGGCAGTTTGGTTTCTTCGAAATACGCCTGCACATAAAAGGTCGAGTCATCGATAAGGGCCATCACCGATTGCCCGGCATTCACATAGTTGCCTTGGGCCAGGCGCAGATTGGTGATGTGCCCGTTGCGCGGGGCGTGGACCTGGCTTCGGTCCAGATTGATTTGCGCAGCCTTGGCTTCGGCCTGGGCTTCGCGCAGTTCGCCACGGGCGATGCCGGCGTTGATCTGCGCGTTTTCCCGCAGCTCCGCACTGATCGCCTGCGGCCCAAGACTGGCGCGCCGGCTGGCTTCGCGCTCGCGTAGATTGAGTTGTTGCTGGCGGGTCTGCACCACGGCTTCAGCCTTTTCCAACGCGGCTTCGAAACGGTCGCGGTCAATGCTCAGCAACAGGTCGCCGGCCTTGACCTGCTGGTTGTCGTAGGCCTTGAGCTCGCGCACCCAACCTGACACATCCGGGGAAATCACCACCACGTCGGCACGGATGCGCGCGTCGCGGGTCCAGGGTGTCAGCATGTAGTACTGCCACAAATGAAAGCCGGCAAAAATTGCCACCGCCACCAGGCACAGGGTGACCGCGACACGTACGGAAGTACGCATATTCAACTCCTTACAAGGGTCCGAGGACGACGGTGATCACGGTCAATACGCAGACGTACAAGGCGCAATCAAATAACGCTTCATGCCATATCCAGCGGCTCACCGGCGTCAGGCGCAACAGCAGGCGCAAGGCGCCGGTCACCAGCAGCGCCAACACCACATAAATCAGGAACGGGCTGAGCAGCACGCCGCCCACTGACCACTCACGCAAGCCCATCAATGTCCTCCTGCTGGCGGCACCAGGCGCGCCAGCTGTTTTGCAATTGCAGCACCGCACCCTGGGCCAGTTTCACCGCATCGCCGGGTGGCAAGGCGTACAAGGTTTGCAGCAACGCTGCACTCGGTTCGGCCAATGCCTCGGCGCGACTGCCAGCGGGACCTTGGCGCAGGACATTTTCCAGGTCATCGAGATAACGCCGTTGCGGCTCTGTGACCGGCACCTGCGCCACCGCCAGGCTCAAGCGCAGGTGCAACAATTCATCGCCGATGTCCAGGCCGAGCAAGCCATCGTCCCAACGACTGCGCGCTGGCTCCGGCAGTTCCGGATAGTGCCGCGCCAATTGCAGCAAGCGGTCGGCCATGCGCCCACCGAACCAGCTTTCAGCGCCCGCCAGGTTACGCCGTGTCAGGCGTACCAGATCGTCCAGGGTTGCCGCCAGCAGGCGTCGGCCATGCCAGGCCGGGTTGCGCAGGATCAGCAAGTGAAACGCCAGCACCGCCGCACCGACACCAATCACCATGGCCTGCACGCTGTTGAAGAACGTTGCGACGTCGAACTGCATCTGGTTCAACGGGGCGACCAATACGATGAAATGCAGGCAAAACGAGGTGGCAGTAGCGCCGATCTGCGCCTTGGCCATGCCCAAGGCACCAAAAAACAGCGGTACACCCATGCCCAGGCAAAGCATCGCGAAACTGCTCCATTGCGGCAGTAGAATTTGCCCGACGATAAACGCCGCCGGAATAGCCAGAAAAATGCCGCGCATGAAACTCATGCCGATCTGCGCACCGTTCTCGCGACTGGCAAACAGGCTGCAGACCACACAGGTCAATACCAGTGCACCGGCTGCGGCGGGCCAGGCGGTCGCCAGCCAAAAGCACGACACCACCAGGAAGGCCAGTGCGCTGCGGGCGCCGAAGACCAGGGCCAGAGACAGATCGCGATGTGGTGTCAGGGTTCTCGGTGGGTCGAGTGATTGGCCGCCCTGCTCCACCACTTTCAACGCTGCGTTTGCCGCCATGGCGGTATCTATCAACAAGGTGAAACGGACCAGGCAGTAACTCTGCGCAGAACTGATGCCCGGATCATGGGAAGCATCGAGCAAGCGCGGGCGCAATGCTTGCAGGGTCGCGGTATCGGCGTTGTTCAGCGCCTCCTGAACCTCGTTCATCCAGGGCAACAACAGCTCGGACTCTGGCGGCGCCAACTGCTTCCACTGCCTGCGCACCGAACGGGCAATACGCAGCAGCATCAACAGCTTCTGGCTCAAGCCGCTGATGGCCCGCGCACGTTGCCGACCACGGCTGCCTTCGAACCAGGCATGTTCGCGCTGGGCGTCCACCGCGACGATTCGTCCGAGGATTTCCAGCAGCCCCTTGCGCGCCTGGGCATCACCGGCCAGGGTCGCCTGCGCCGCATTGAAACCGCTTTGCCAGGCAGCCCGGGCCTGATCGGCTAATTGCCGTTCGACCCGCAGCGGCCAGAGCAAGGCACTGCTGGCCGTTGCGCAGATAATCCCCAGGCAGATTTCCGTACAGCGCGCCACCGCCTGATCGAACACCGTCAGCGGATGGTTGATAGCGGGCAAGGCAATGATCGCCACCGTGTAGCCGGCCAACACAAATGAATAGGACCAGGCGCTGCGCAACAGCGTTGAACTGGCGGTACACAGCCCTAGCCACAACGCCAGGGCCAGCAGGAACAACCAGGGCGTCTGGGCGAAGACACCCATGAACACGACTGACATTATTGTCCCGACCAGGGTCCCCAGCAGCCGCGCCAGGCCCTTTTGCAGCACCATACCGGACAACGGCTGGGCCACGATGAAGGCCGTCATCAACGCCCAGGCCGGTTGCTCAAGCCCCAAGCGCAACGCCAGCCACAACGCCACGCCCCCGCCGATCAAGGTCTTGATCGCGAATTGCACGGCGCGGCGGTCGGGCAGGAACAAGGCCTGCAAAGTGATAGGCACGGAATGGACTCTTGGGAGCACGATTTAACGAACGATAGTCGGCCTGAGCCGTGTAACTTGAAAACAAATTATTAGCTAGCTATCTATATCGCGTCCAGCAGTAAATCCATAACACAAAAAAACGCCAGACTGGCTGGCGTTTTTGACAGCTAACGGACGCTTACGAGCGTGCGCGAGCCTGGTTGCGCAGGGCTTTCACCTGATCGTGATTGCGTTGTACGCCATGGTACTGACGCTCTACGAGGTCGCGAATGCCCACCAGGTTGTGCTTGTTGATTTTTTCCATGGCGTCCCTGTAGGCCTTCAGTGCATGGTCTTCACCACGCTCGGCTTCATTGAGCACGGCCTCTTCGTCCTTGCCGGTGAACATCGACTTCACGTCGACCCAGCGACGGTGCAGATCACCGCTGACACTGGTGGAAGTTTCCGGATCGCCACCCATGGAGCGCACGGCGCTTTGCAGTTCTGCAGCCGCCGCGGCACAGTCGGCCGAACGTTGCACGAACAGGGTTTTGAGCTCAGGGTGCTTGATGTCTTCAGCGCAAGTCTTGAACCCTTCCTGACCGTCCTTGCTGGTTTCAATCAGGTCGTTGAGTACAGAAATCGCTTCTTTATTCATGTCGGTCATTTTTCAATTCCTTGCGGGTTGATGAAAGATGCAATAGGTATTGCACTGGTCATGCCAGCCTGGAACCGATCGTTAATTTGTTAATTTTCAATAAGTTAGAATAGAACAGAAAATCTGTACCCGTTTTATTTGCATGATCTGTCATTTGGCCTGCATGCAGAATGCCTGTATTTTCGAGACTGATTGATTCAAGGCGACCGATTGATGAACCCTGAAAAGCTCGAATTGCTGATTACTCGCCAAATGCCCTTTGGCAAATACAAGGGGCGAATCATCGCCGACCTGCCCGGCCCCTACCTCAACTGGTTCGCCCGGGAAGGTTTCCCCCATGGCGAACTGGGTGGCTTGCTGGCCCTGATGCAGGAAATCGATCACAACGGCTTGTCCGAGTTGCTCGAACCCTTGCGCGCCAAACATGGCAAACCCGCGCCCCGTCATTGAAATCGCCCACTCATCGAGTAATCCATGCCCGACAACACCCTCCGTGCCCGTGATGAAGCTTTCTGGCGAACCTTTGCCGACCGCTACGAAGTCCAACCTGGCCCGATCAATCTGGAAAACGGTTACTTCGGGCGAATGTCGCGCACGGTGGTCGAGGAATACCAACGCAACATCGAGCTGATCAACCGCAGCAACTCGGTTTATGTGCGCCAGCGTTTCGAACAAGGCGAGAGCCAGAAGATCAGTTCGCAGGTGGCCGGTTTGATTGGCGTTGCCGCAGAAAGCGTCGCCCTCACCCGCAATGCGACGGAAGGGCTGCAAGCGTTGATCCGCAACTACAACCGCTTGCAGCCGGGCGACCAGGTTCTTTTCAGCGACCTCGAGTACGACACGGTCAAGGGCGCCATGCGCTGGCTGGCGCGCAATCGAGGCGTCGAAGTGATCGAGATCGAGCACCCGCATCCCGCCAGTTTCGACAGCCTGCTGAACACCTATCGCGAAGCCTTCACGCGTTACCCGCGACTCAAGCTGATGGCCCTGACCCACGTCACCCACCGCACCGGCCTGGTGATGCCCGTCCAGGCGATTGCAGCCGCCGCCAGGGAACATGGCATCGACGTGATTCTCGACGGCGCCCACGCGTTGGGCCAGTTCGAATTCGATCTCAATGAGCTGGGTATCGACTTCGCCGCCTACAACCTGCACAAGTGGATCGGAGCGCCTCTGACCCTGGGTTTCATCTTCATCGCCCCCGAGCGCCTGGCCGACATCGACCCCGACATGGGCGAGATGCACTTCCCGGTGACCGACATCCGCGCCCGCACGCCCTACAGCACACCGAACATTCCTGCCTTGCTGACCCTGCCGCTGGTCATCGAGGAACATCATGCGATGGGCGGTTCGACAGCCAAGGGGACGCGGCTGAACTATTTGCGCAACCTTTGGGTAAAGCCAGCACGCGAACTGTCGGGCATTGAAGTCATGACGCCGGATGACCCGAGGCTGTATTGCGGCATTACGTCGATGCGCTTTGTCGCGCATGCCGACCAACAGCCGATGGTCGAACGCTTGCTGCGCGACTACAACCTGTTCACCGTGGTTCGCAGCGGTGCGGCCTGTGGTCCGTGTATCCGCATCACGCCGGGACTGACCACCACCGCGGCTGACATGATGCTGTTGACCACGGCACTCACCGAACTGCGCTGACGCCTGCTTCCTGTGTTGTAGGAGCGAGCATGCTCGCGATGGACTCGAGAACGCCATGGGGTGTCAGGCTCCCCGCGTTATCGTTGACGACCATCGCGAGCATGCTCGCTCCTACACACAGGCAAAAAAAAACGGTGCACCGACCAAGCGCACCGTAAAGCCGTAAAACACACAACTACGTGTCAGGTAAAGCTGATCAGTCCAGCAGCGCCAAGGCCTCGGCGGTGCATTCCTGAATGCGGGCCCAGTCGCCGTTCTTGATCCACTCCGGATCGAGCATCCAGCTGCCGCCCACGCACATGACGTTTTTCAGTGCCATGTAGCTCTTGATATTGGCAGGCCCCACGCCGCCGGTCGGGCAGAATTTCACTTCGCCGAACGGACCGCCCAGCGCCTTGATGGCGGCGACGCCACCACTGACTTCTGCCGGGAACAGTTTGAAGCGGCGATAGCCCAGGCCGTAGCCCTCCATGATGCCCGAGGCGTTGCTGATGCCCGGCAACAGCGGAATCGGGCTGGCAACGCTGGCTTCCAGCAAGTCACGGGTGATGCCTGGCGTGACAATGAATTGCGAACCGGCTGCTTCCGCCGCAGCCAGCATGTGACGATCGAGTACGGTGCCGGCACCGGTTACCAGTTCCGGACGCTGCTCACGCAGGACCTGGATGGCCTTGAGGCCGAACTGCGAACGCAAGGTCACTTCCAGGGCGGTCAGGCCACCGGCTGCGAGGGCGTCGGCCAACGGCAGGATGTCCTGCTCGCGGGCAATGGTAATCACCGGCAGGATCCGCGCCTTGGCGCAGAGGCTGTCGATCAGGGCAACTTTATCCGCCATGGAAACGGTCGGGGATGGGTTTGTCATAGCGGCTGTTCCTTGGCTCATGGGCACCAGTAAATCTCTAACGTGGGTTGCAGAAAGGCGCGCACCGGCATTTCGGCGACATCGTCACCGGCCAGCGCGAAACTCAGGGTGGTCAACTTGGACTGACCGGAAATCGACAGAATCTTGTGTTTGGCCGAGGCCAACAGCGCACGGCTCATGGTCAGGCGTTGATGCGGTACGGTCGGTGCGAGCATCGGCCAGCATCGACGAATGCCATCCGCCTTCAAGGCTTCGTCCAGGTTCGGGCTGTTGGGGAACAGCGAGGCAGTGTGGCCGTCATCGCCCATGCCCAGCACCAGCACGTCGATCACCGGCAGTTCGGACAGCAAACGATCGGCCTGCTCGGCGGCCTGCTCCAGGTTGGCGCTGGCGCTGTACAGGCTCAGGAACTGCGCCTTGGCTGCGGGCCCCTGCAACAGGTATTTTTTCAGCAGGCCGGCATTGCTGTCGGCATGCTCGACCGGCACCCAACGCTCGTCGGCAAGGCTGACCACCACGTTCGACCAGTCCAGCGCCTGCTTGGCCAGGTGCTGGAAGAACGCCACCGGGCTGCGGCCACCGGAGACCACCAGGGTCGCCGTGCCTTGGGCCTCTATGGCATCGCTCAGTTGCTTGGCCACGTTCAGCGCCAGGCTTTCAGCCAATAGCACCGGGCTCTTGAACGCATGTGCGTGGACGCCCTTGGGCAGTTTCAAATCAGATATCGCCATACCACGACCTCCCGTCCCGCGTGATCAGAGCAATGGAACTCATCGGTCCCCAGGACCCGGCCGCGTACGGCTTGGGCGCATCACCGGATTTTTTCCACCCGGCGATCAACTGGTCACACCACTTCCACGCGGCTTCGATTTCATCTTTACGGACAAACAGGTTCTGATTGCCACGCATTACTTCCAGCAACAACCGCTCGTAGGCATCGGGGATCCGTGCGCTGCGCCAGGTGTCGGAAAAATTCAGCTGCAACGGACCGCTACGCAGCTGCATGCCCTTGTCCAGGCCTTGTTCCTTGGTCATCACACGCAAGGAAATGCCTTCGTCCGGTTGCAGGCGGATAATCAGCTTGTTGCTGATCTGCAGGCGCTGCTCGGGAGCGAAAATGTAGTGCGACGGTTCCTTGAAGTGGATGACGATCTGCGACAGCTTCTGCGGCATGCGCTTGCCAGTGCGCAGGTAAAACGGCACGCCGGCCCAGCGCCAGTTGCGAATATCGGCACGCAGGGCGACGAAGGTCTCGGTGTCGCTCTGGGTGTTGGAATTGGGTTCTTCCAGGTAGCCAGGCACCGGTTTGCCTTCGCTGTACCCGGCGATGTACTGGCCACGCACTACCTGGGTGGTCAGGCCTTCCGGGCTGATTGGCGCCAGCGCCTTGAGCACTTTGACTTTCTCGTCACGGATGCTGTCGGCGGACAGGTCGGCCGGCGGGTCCATGGCGATCAGGCAGAGCAGTTGCAGCAGGTGGTTCTGGATCATGTCGCGCAGCTGGCCGGCCTTGTCGAAGTAGCCCCAGCGGCCTTCGATGCCGACCTTCTCGGCCACGGTGATTTCCACGTGGGAGATGTAGTTCTGGTTCCACTGGGTCTCGAACAGGCTGTTGGCGAAACGCAGGGCGATCAGGTTCTGTACGGTTTCCTTGCCCAGGTAGTGGTCGATGCGATAAGTGCGGTTCTCCGGGAAGAACTGCGCCACGGCGTCATTGACCTTGCGCGAGGATTCCAGGTCCGAACCGATGGGCTTTTCCAGTACCACGCGGGTATTTTCAGCCAGGCCAACCTTGGCCAGGTTCTCGCAGATCGCGCCGTAGACCGCCGCTGGCGTGGCGAAATAGGCGATGACCCGTTGCGCACTGCCGGCCACTTCAGCCAGGGCGATGTAATCTTCAGGCTTGAGGAAGTCGACGTGCAGGTAGCTCAGGCGCGCAAGGAAACGCTCGACCACGGCTTCGTCCAGCTCCTTGGCACCGACGTAGCGGCGCAGCTCGGAGGTAATGAACGCCAGGTGCTCCTGCGCGCTACCCGGCTCGCGGGCCAGCGCGATAATGCGCGTGTCCTCGTGCAGGAGGCCTGCGCCATCGAGTTGATAAAGGGCAGGAAACAGCTTGCGCAAGGCCAGATCGCCCAAAGCGCCGAACAAGGCAAAGGTGCACGGTTCAACCGTAATCGAAGGCATGATGTTTGTTCTTTTATCAAGTTAAGCTACAAATACCTTTTTTCAAGGCATCACTCAAGGGAAAATGTAGTAATAACCACAACATTTTCGCAAAATACAGATTCCGAGTGGTGGTCGGTCGGAGCCATCAGTAGGATAGGCCACCGTTACGGGCCTCACCAAAGGCCCTTTTTGCATTAGCCGCGCGCTTATTGGCGCAGGTGAATCAAGGAAACTCATATGGACCGCGTGCGAAATTTACTGGAGCAGATCCAGAATCGCCTTGAAGAGCTGAACAAGGCCGAACGCAAAGTGGCCGAGGTGATCCTGCTCAATCCACAGCAGGCCACCCGATTCAGCATCGCCGCCCTCGCCCAGGCCGCCTCGGTCAGTGAACCGACGGTCAACCGATTCTGCCGTTCGTTCGGCGTCAGCGGTTACCCCGAGCTGAAGTTGCAGCTGGCCCAGAGCCTGGCGAGTGGCGCGGCCTACGTCAGCCGTGCGGTGGAGGCCGACGACAACCCCGAAGCCTATACGCAAAAGATCTTCGGTAGCGCCATCGCGTCCCTGGACAGTGCTTGCCAGGCACTGGACCCGAACCTGATCAGCCGCGCCGTCGACCTGTTGATCCAGGCCCGACAGATTCACTTCTTCGGCCTGGGCGCTTCAGCCCCTGTGGCACTGGATGCACAGCACAAGTTCTTCCGTTTCAACCTGGCTGTGACCGCCCATGCCGACGTGCTGATGCAGCGCATGATTGCTTCGGTTGCGCACACCGGCGAGTTGTTCGTGATCATTTCCTATACCGGCCGCACCCGCGAACTGGTGGAAGTGGCGCGCATCGCCCGGGAGAACGGCGCTTCGGTACTTGGCCTGACCGCCGAGAACTCGCCCCTGGCCAAGGCCAGTACCTTGAGCCTGAATATCCCGCTGCCGGAAGACACCGACATCTACATGCCGATGACTTCGCGGATCATTCAGTTGACGGTGCTCGATGTGCTCGCCACCGGCATGACCTTGCGCCGCGGGGTGGATTTCCAGCCGCATTTGCGCAAGATCAAGGAGAGCTTGAATGCCAGCCGGTATCCGGTGGGTGACGAGTTCAGCTGACGACAGCTTCATTGCCTGGCCCGGCCTCTTCGCGAGCAGGCTCGCTCCCACAGTGGACCTTTGTTCAACACAAATACTGTGTTCACTGAAGATCTACTGTGGGAGCGAGCCTGCTCGCGAAGGGGCCAGCCGCAACACCGCAAAATCATGCCCCAACCCGCGCCTGCAAACTCAAATACGCCCGATCCCCAGGCTTCAGGCACAGGCTGTCGGTGCCGCCGCTCGCCGCCTCTACGCAAACGAATTCAGATATCTCATTCCAACTCACCCCCAGCAACGGCCGCGAGCCCGGATGCCAGACCACCGTGTCGGCACTGGCGCCCGTATCGATACATAACGCCCGCTGCCAGGCATGGTCGTTGAGCTGCAGTTCACCGTTATGCTGGAACACCCGCTGACAACCTCCATCGACGCGCAACTCGCCTTCCTGCTGGCAAACCTGGCGGTTCAACTGGTCATAACCCTGCACACCTTCCAGCCCAGACAGCGCTATCTCACTGACATCGCCAATACGCCAGTAAGCGTGCAAAGCCTGACTCAATTGGCACGGCATGTCGTCCTGATGCTCAGTGCTCAGACGTAAATCCATGCGCTCACCGAGGTGCGCGTGCAGGTCCACCTGCCAGTCGCACAGCTCAAGCTGCCA
The DNA here is from genome assembly GCF_058795195.1 of Pseudomonas sp. GW823-FHT06B06. Classification (NCBI taxonomy): domain Bacteria; kingdom Pseudomonadati; phylum Pseudomonadota; class Gammaproteobacteria; order Pseudomonadales; family Pseudomonadaceae; genus Pseudomonas; species Pseudomonas sp. GW823-FHT06B06. The sequence continues at coordinate 152,846 of NZ_JBXAHO010000001.1, forward strand.
ATGCAGGCGCACGCCATCGTCATCGCTACTGCTGTCGATCAGTTTCCAGTCAAGCAACCGCGCCCAACCATGGGATGGCCAGGCGTTTTCGCTTGGATGTCGGCCATACCATGGCCAGCACACCGGCACGCCACCGCGAATGGCCCCGACCTGCGGCCACTTCGCCGCGCACCACAGCCAGGGCTTCTGGCCCTTGGGCTGAAAGTGCAGCAACTGCGCACCCTGACGACTGAACACCGCCTGACACAGCGGATGATCGATCACCAACACGTCGCGCTTCTGATAGCGCTCCCATGCGAACACCGGCCGTTCACGCAGGGATTTGAAGAAGCGTTGTAGCGGATGCTCAAGCATGTGCCACGGTCCTGAAAATCATCTGTTACCGGGGTGCGCGACCCGCAAAAAAAAGCGGACAGCCATAGCCGTCCGCAAAATGCGCACATGGAGAAGAGCTTATCGCAGTCGCGTTAGAACACCGACTGAATTTTCAGGCCGGCGACCAAAGCGTTATCAACTTCATCGACGCCACCTGGGTGAGTGATGTATTGCAGGTTCGGACGCACGGTCAGCCAGTTGGTCACGTGGAAGCCGTAGTTGAGCTCGTAGTTGTATTCGGTGTCACGCAGCGGCGAGAACAGTGGATCGTTGTAGTCGCTGACGCCATTGGAGGCGTTGACCAGTTCAGCGTTCTTCTTCACGTCATCGTTGACATGGATACGGGCGAAACCGATGCCCAGGTCATCTTTGGGACGCGCATCGAACGGCCCCTTGTACACAAACATCAGCGACTGGTAGTTGTCGACGATGTTGGTGTCCTTGTCGTGGAAAGTGGCGTTGGCGGCAATGTTCAGACCGCGGGTCGAGTCACCGTTATGGCTGGTGAGTTGCTGTTGTGCAACGAACCAGTAGCCGTGCTTGCTGCTGTGGCTGCGATAGGCGTTGCCGCTGGTTGCCGCGTTATTGCCGTTGTCGTCTTCAAGAACGTCATCGGCGCTGGCCGTGCTCTTGTAGTAACCGACACGGTATTCGCCCGGCAGGTTGCCAGGGTTAGGCAACCACACCAGCTCGACCGGCAGGACGGTGCCCTCGGTCCCACTGCCGCTGAGCTTGAAGCCATTGCCGTGTTCCAGTTGCGACGGGTTCTGGTTGTAGGCGCCGATCTGCGCATAGAACTCAGGCGAGATGTTCCACTTCAGGCGGATAGCGGCCTGGCTGACCGGCCAGTTGTACCAGATGTTGGTGGCCCAGTTACCCACCTGGGAGCCGCAGAACGCCAGGTTCTGGAATTCGCACGGGAAGGAGTTGAAGTCTTCACCCTCACCGAAGTAACCGGCCTTGATGTCGAGTTTATTGTCGAGGAACTGGTGCTTGATCCACAGTTGGGTCAGCCGGACCATATGCCCACGACCGTAGACTTCCTGCGAGGAACTCAAGGTGCCGGCACGCGGGTCGCCGATACGGTCATTGGAGATGTTTTCACCGTTACGGTTGGTGAGCTGGATCTTGGCCTGGGTGTTATCCCAGCCGAACAGTTTCTCCAGGTCCAGCGCCGCGCCCAGGCCAAACTGGTCACTGTAGCGTGCAGTCTTGTCATCGTTGAACCCGCCGTGGAGGTTGCCGCCCACTTCACCGACGTAGTCCATCTTGATGTCGATGCCCTGCTCGATCAGCCTGGTCCGCTCGCCCCCCCAATCGCCGGTCATCCATTCGGAATCGGCGCTGAACGCTTCAGCCGCGTGAACGCTGCCGGCCAGCATCATGGCTGCAACGGCCGATAACTGGCAGATAAGCTGAGCGCTGTTGTTCTTCTTCATCCCTACTTCCTCGTCTTATTGTTATTAACTTTTTTGTTTAACGCGGTTTACATCGGGTGCGGTGCGCGACAGGCCGCGCACCGCGGATTCCCCAAGTGAGCGATGCCCCTAGTGGGAGCGAGCCTGCTCGCGAATTCGGTCTGGCATTCAACACAGATGTCGTCTGACACACTGCTTTCGCAAGCAGGCTCGCTCCCACATCGATCACCCACAGTTTTTTGATCTTCAGCGGCCTTTGAATTGGGTGACGTTGGCCGTGTGTGATTCGGTTTTCGGCAAGCCAGCCGTCCCCAGGCGCTCGCCGGTCTTGGCATCGAACAGCAGCACTTTGGCCGGATCGAATTGCAGGGTCAGGGTCTCGCCCACGGCCGGTGCGACGTCAGGCGCCAGGCGACAGCAGACCTTGGTGTCGTTGAGATTGACGAACACCAGGGTGTCGGGACCGGTCGGTTCGGTGACCTGGACTTCAGCGCGAATGGTCGGCAAACCGTTGGCTTCGCCATTAGCCAGGATGATCTGCTCCGGGCGCATGCCGAGGATGACTTCGCGGTCTTCGAGACCGGCGTCCTGCATGCCCAGCGGTAACTCGCATCGGGCCTGGCCGCTGTCGAGCAACGCCAGCAGACGCCCGTCCTTGCGTTGCAGGCGCAGGGGAATAAAGTTCATCGGCGGCGAGCCGATGAAGCTCGCCACGAACAGGTTGGCCGGGTTGTTATAGATGTCCTTCGGCGTGCCGAACTGCTGGATGATCCCGTCCTTCATCACCGCCACTTTGTCGCCCAGGGTCATGGCTTCGATCTGGTCGTGGGTCACGTACACCGTGGTGGTTTTCAGGCGCTGGTGCATCAGTTTCATTTCGGTGCGCATCTCGACCCGCAGCTTGGCGTCGAGGTTGGACAGCGGCTCGTCGAACAGATAAATCTTCGGCCGCCGCGCCAGGGCGCGCCCCATTGCCACGCGTTGTTGCTGGCCACCGGAGAGTTGGCCGGGCTTGCGGCTGAGCAGGTGCTCGATCTGCAACAGCTTGGAAACCCGGGCGACTTCTTCGTCGATGTCGGCGGTCGGCATTTTGCGAATCTTCAGGCCGAAGGCGATGTTGTCGCGCACGCTCATGGTCGGGTACAGCGCGTAAGACTGGAACACCATGGCGATGTCACGATCTTTCGGGCTCATGCCACTGATGTCGGCGTCGTCCACCAGGATCGCGCCGCCGCTGATGGTTTCCAGCCCGGCGATGCAGTTCATCAAGGTGGATTTCCCGCAGCCGGACGGGCCGACCAGGATCAAAAATTCCCCGTCATCGATTTTCAGTTCGATGTTCTTCAGGGTGTCCGGCAAACCGGCGCCGTAGGTCTTGTTGACGTTGCGTAATTCGAGAGTTGCCATGTTCTACCCCTTGACCGCGCCGGACGTCAGCCCACGCAGGAAATACTTGCCAGCGAATATGTAGACCAGCAGTGTCGGCAGCCCGGCGATCATCGCGGCGGCCATATCAACGTTGTATTCCTTGGCCCCGGTGCTGGTGTTGACCAGGTTGTTCAGGGCCACGGTAATTGGCTGGGCATCGCCACTGGCGAAGACCACGCCGAACAGGAAGTCATTCCAGATCTGGGTGAACTGCCAGATCAGGCAGACCATCACGATCGGGATCGACATCGGCAGCAGGATCTTCCAGAAGATCGTGAAGAAGCCCGCGCCGTCGAGCCGCGCGGCCTTGACCAGCGCATCCGGAATGCTCACGTAGTAGTTACGGAAGAACAGCGTGGTGAACGCCAGACCGTAGACCACGTGCACCAGCACCAGCCCCGTCGTGGTGTTCGCCAGGCCGAACTTGCCGAGGGTGAACGACGCCGGCAGCAGCACGGTCTGGAACGGCAGGAAGCAACCGAACAGCAACAGGCCGAAGAACAATTGCGAACCACGGAAGCGCCACATCGACAGCACATAACCGTTCATGGCGCCGATGAAGGTCGAGATCAGTACCGCTGGCACGGTGATTTTCACCGAGTTCCAGAAGTAGCCACCGACCACGTCCCAGGCCTTGATCCAGCCGATGCCGTCGATCACGGTCGGCCAGCTCAACAGGTTGCCGGTGCGGATGTCTTCCGGAGTCTTGAAGCTGGTCAGCAGCATCACCACCAGCGGGATCAGGTACACCGCCGCGGCCAGCAAAAGGGTGGCGTAGATGGCGATGCGGCTGAAGCTGATGCCTGGTTTTGCGAGTTGATTAGTCATGTCGCTTGCCTCGCAGCTCGGAGTACAGGTACGGCACGAGGATGGTCAGCACGGCGCCGAGCATCAGCATGGCGCTGGCCGAACCGATGCCCATCTGGCCACGGCTGAAGGTGAAGGAATACATGAACATCGCCGGCAGGTCGGACGAGTATCCGGGGCCACCAGCGGTCATCGCCGCCACCAGGTCGAAGCTCTTGATCGCGATGTGCGCAAGGATCATGAAGGCGCTGAAGAACACCGGGCGCAGGCTCGGCAGCACGATCTTCAGGTAGATGGTCGGCAGGCTCGCACCGTCGACTTGCGCGGCACGGATGATCGATTGATCGACACCGCGCAGGCCGGCCAGAAACATCGCCATCACGAAGCCGGAGGCTTGCCACACTGCGGCGATCACCAGGCAGTAGACCACGCGATCCTGATCCACCAGCCAGTCCAGGCGAAAGCCTTCCCAGCCCCAGTCACGCAGCATCTTGTCCAGGCCGAGCCCTGGGTTGAGCAGCCATTTCCACGCGGTACCGGTGACGATCATCGACAGCGCCATCGGGTACAGGTAGACGGTGCGGATGAAGCCTTCCTTGCGGATGCGCTGGTCCAGCAGCACGGCGAGGAACACGCCCAGCACCAGGCTGATGCCGATGAACATGCCGCCGAACAGCGCCAGGTTCTTGCTCGCGACCCACCAGCGGTCGTTGTCCATCAGGCGCATGTATTGCTGCAGGCCGACCCACTTGTAGGTCGGCATGAAGCTGGAGTTGGTAAAGGACAGTATGAATGTCCAGATGATGTAACCGTAGAAGCCAACCAACACGATCAGCATGCTCGGCGCGAGTACCAACTTGGGTAACCAGCGTTGCAGCGCATCGAACGGTGAGGCTTTGCTGAAAACCGCCACAGAGCTCATCGGGATAATCCAGGTTAGAGAAATGATCGACACAGTGATCCCTTGTGGGAGCGAGCCTGCTCGCGAAGGCGGTGTTTCAGTCGACATCATTTCTGAATGTCAGACCGCGTTCGCGAGCAGGCTCGCTCCCACAGAGGGGTGCTCGGTGTCAGGGATTACTGGGCCGCTTTGACCGCGGAAGCCAGTTGGGCGCTGGCCTTGGCCGGGTCGGCGTCCTTGTCGTTCATGAAGTTGGTGACGACGTCGAAGATCGCGCCTTGAACGGCCAGGGAGGTGGCCATGTTGTGCGCCATGCTCGGTTGCAGGCCGCCGTTTTTCTCGTCCGCCAGGAAGTCCTTGGCCGCCGCTTGGGCGCAGGAATCGAAGCCCTGGCCAGCCATGTCGTTCAACATGTCGGTACGCACCGGGATCGAGCCCTTGTTGATGCTGAAAACTTTCTGGAAATCTTTACCCAGGGCGACCTTGGCCAGGTCTTGCTGCGCGGCGATATCGCCCTTGCGATCAGCTTTCAACTTGAACACAGCCATGGAGTCGATGTTGTAGGTGAAGGCTTTTTCCGTGCCCGGGAACGCCACGCACTGGTAGTCCTCGCCCGCGACTTTCTTCGCCGCGGTCCATTCGCTCTTGGCCCAGTCGCCCATCATCTGCATGCCGGCCTTGCCGTTGATCACGTCGGCGGCGGCGATGTTCCAGTCACGACCGGCGCGGTTCGGGTCCATGTAGGTGGTGATTTTTTTCAGCTCGGTGAAGGCCTTGGTCATCTCGGCGCCCGAGAGGGTTTTCTGGTCCAGGTCTACCAGGGCTTTCTTGTAACCGTCGGCGCCCATGACCGAGAGCACCACGTCTTCAAACACGGTGCTGTCCTGCCAAGGCTGGCCACCGTGGGCGAGCGCGATGAAGCCGGCGGCCTTGAGCTTGTCGCCAGCGGCATAGAATTCTTCGAGGGTGGTTGGCGCTTTCTCGATCCCGGCTTTCTTGAATACTTGCGGGTTGATCCACAGCCAGTTGACGCGGTGGATGTTCACCGGCACGGCGACGTAATCGCCTTCGTATTTCACGGTGTCGGAGACTTTCACAGGCAGCAGGCTGTCCCAGTTTTCCGACTTGGCGACGTCTTTCAACGTTTCGGTACTGAGCAGGCCAGTGCTGCCCCACTCTTGGATGTCCGGCCCCTTGATCTGGGCAACGCCCGGCGGGTTACCCGCTACAGCGCGGCTCTTGAGCACGGTCATGGCCGTGGAACCGCCACCACCGGCGACTGCGCCATCCTTCCAGGTGAAGCCATCTTTTTCGACTTGAGCCTTGAGGACATCGACCGCTGCTTTTTCACCACCCGACGTCCACCAGTGAACGACTTCCACGGAACCCTTGGATTCGGCGGCAAGCACACTGAGAGGGAGCGCAGACAGGGAGACGAGAGAAATGACAGTAGCGAGGCGAGAAATCGCATTCATCGATAAGTACCTTTCTTGTTGTTATGCATGCAAGTCTGGTGCTTGCGCTGCAGAGGAGTTTAAACAGGGGAAGTCCCTTCGCAGGTAACGAAGGGACGCGCGAATGTCACCGCATGGTTACATGGAAACGCTCTGGGACAACGCTGCCAGCGCACTGGCCATGCTCGGCGCCAGCGGCAGGCGCGGGATCAGCACCGCTTGCCAGGCATGATAGAGATCGGGTTTGCCCGCCCAGATATCGCCGCTGGGGCGGTTCAATGGGTCGAGTTCGTGGTGCCAGCTGCCGCATTCACGGTCGATGAAATGACACTCACAAAATTCCCAGAACAGTCGGTACCAGCGTTCGTACTGCTCATCGCCCGTGCGCTTGAGCAAGGCACTGGCAGCGGCGCTGGCTTCGCAATGGGTCCAGTGCAGGCGATGGCGAACCACCGCCTTGTTGTCCCAGTCGAGGGTGTAGACCATGCCCGGTGCGCCATCGATCTCCCAGCCGTGCACGCAGTTCTGTTCGAAGAGTTTTTGCGCGTCGGTGAGCAACCATCCCGGCGTGAGCATGCCGGCGTGCACACGCGCGGCTTCCAGATGCAAGAGCAATCGGGCCCATTCGAAACCGTGGCCTGGCGTGGTGCCGTAGGGGCGGAAACCGTCGGCCGGGTTGTCGCGGTTGTACTCGCGCAGGGGCTGCCAGTCGCGGTCGAAATGTTCGATCACCAGAAAGCCGTTGGCGGCGGCGCGGCCATGAATCACCCGCTCGACGATGCGCTGGGCGCGGCACAACCAGCGCTTGTCGTCGCTGACATCGGCCAGGGCGAGGAAGGCTTCGGTGGCGTGCATGTTGCTGTTGGCGCCGCGATAGGCTTCCTCGCAGCTGAAGTCGCGATTGAAGGATTCGCGCATGGCGCCCTCCTCCTCACTCCAGAAGTACGTGTCGATGATGTCGACCGCGTCATCGAGCAAGGCTTGCGCGTCGGGCCGTTGTGCAACCACCGCGGAACTGGCGGCCAGGGCCACGAAGGCATGAAGATAGGCATTTTTGCCGGTGTTGCCGTCGCGGTGTTCGGCAACCGCGAACCAACCGCCGTGCACGGCATCGCGCAACGGCCCGCGCAGGGCCCGGATGCCGTGATCCACCAGCTCGGCAAAACCCGGCAGGCCCTGGATGTGCGCCATGGCGAAGCTGTGGGTCATACGCGCGGTGTTCATGGTTTGTGCTTGCGCGTCGCCCGGCAAGCGGCCCTTTTCATCAAGGTTGCCGAAGCCCTCGGGGAGCTTCGAAGCCTTGGCAAATGCCAGCAGCCGCAAGCCTTCGGCGGCGAGCCATTGCTGGTGGGCGGGGGCGTTCAGCCAACTGCTGAAGGCGGGTTGAGAGGAGTCCATGGGGTGCCTTTTTTGTTGTTATGACTGAGGGGCAGTCTAAACAACGGGCGATGGCGGGCTTGTAACGAAGGGGGGGAGTTATGTCACCAAGCTGTGACATTTACCTTGAAGGATGTACTGAATGGCCTGGCGCCTTCGCGAGCAAGCCCGCTCCCACAAAGTCACCACCGATTCCTGTGGGAGCGAGCCTGCTCGCGAAGAACGATGACGCGGTATCCCTAATCAACACTACGAGGCAATTGCAGGGTCACCCGCAAACCGCCCTCGCGCAAATTCTGCAAACTCACTTCACCGCCATGACTATGGGCAATGTTGCGCGCAATCCCCAAGCCCAACCCATACCCCTGCTGCTGCCCAGCCAAGCGAAAGTGCGGCTCGAACACCTGCTCCAGCCGCTGTTCGGGAACCCCCGGTCCTTCATCGTCTACATGCAGGACGAAGGCGCTGTCGTCATCGTCGATGTGCAGGTGGGCGTTCTGGCCGTACTTCAGGGCGTTGTCGATCAGGTTGCCAATGCAACGCTTGAGCGCCAGCGGTTTGCCCGGATAGGCCGCCAGGGCACGGCCTTCCTGGGTCACGCGACCGTTACCGGTGGGCGACAGGTACGGCTCCACCAGGCACTCGAGCACATGATTGAGGTCCACCGGTTCGATGTTCTCGTGGATGTCGGTGTCTTTCACACACTGCAGTGCGCCCTTGACCAGCAGCTCCAGCTCATCCAGATCGCGACCGAACTTGGCTTGCAGCTTTTCGTCTTCCAACAACTCGACGCGCAGTCGCAAACGGGTGATGGGCGTGCGCAGGTCGTGGGAAATCGCACTGAACAACTGGCTGCGTTCGGTCAGGTAACGGCTGATCCGTTCGCGCATGGTGTTGAAGGCGCGGCCGACCTCGACCACTTCACTGCCGCCACCTTCGGCCACCGGCTCGACGTCGGCACCCAGCGACAGGTCGCGCGCCGCCCGCGCCAGGCGCTTGAGCGGCCGGCTTTGCCAGTGCACCAGCAGGCCGATGAACAACAGCAGGAAACCGCTGGTGAGGACGATGAACCACACTTGCTGCGCCGGCAGACCCTGCTCTTCGAGGCTGGTGTAGGGTTCGGGCAGCAGCGAGGCGATGTACAGCCATTCCCCCGGCGCCATCTGGATCTGCGTGACCAGCACCGGCGGGTTCACCGGTTCCAGGGTCAATGCGTAGTGCGCCCAGGAACGCGGCAGTTCGTCGAGCTTGAGACCGCCATTGAAGATCCGCAGGTCTTCGGGGCTGACAAAGGTCACCGAGATGTCGGTGTCCTGCCCCAGGGACTGGCGCAGCACTTCGTCCACCGCGTTGATCACCGCCTCCTTGCGCGGGGTGATCGGCAGCACTTCCATGCCCAGGGGTTTGTCATTGAGCGTCACCACGAAACGCGTGCCGCCCATGCTGCGCAACTGGTCGAGCACCAACGGGCGGTACGCCACCGGCAACGAGCGCAGGTAACTGACGCTGGCGTTCATCGAGTGAGCGAGGCTGCGCGCACTGGTGACCAGGCCTTCAAGCTGGGTCGCACGCAGTTGGGAAACCCAGATCACGCTCGACAATGCCTGGGCGAACAACACCGCGAGTAGCGTCAGCAACAACATGCGCCCGAGCAGCGAGCGTGGCACCGGCACGCGGCCGGCCAGCTTGCGCAAGAAATCAGTGACCATTGGAGGCAACCACACTGGCTGCCAACTGATAACCGCTGCCCCGTACGGTGCGAATCAGTCGCGGTGGTTTTTCCGTATCGCGCAGGCGTTGGCGCAAGCGACTGACCGCCATGTCGACGATGCGATCCAGAGGCATCAAGTCGCGGCCACGGGTGGCGTTGCCAATCGTGTCGCGGTCGAGGATTTCCTGCGGATGGTCGAGAAACAGCTTCAACAGGGCGAAATCGGCACCGGACAGAATCACCTCTTCGCCATCGATGTGAAACAGGCGATGGCTGACCATGTCCAGGCGCCAGTCATCGAAGGCCAGCACTTCGCTGCCGGAGCGCTCCTGACCGAACTGCGCCCGGCGCAGCAAAGCCTTGATGCGTGCTTGCAATTCGCGAGGGCTGAAAGGTTTGCCTAGGTAGTCGTCGGCGCCCAGTTCCAGGCCGATGACCCGGTCGGCCTCGTCGGAACTGGCGGTGAGCATGATGATCGGCACCTGCGACTGGCGCGGGTGCTGGCGAATCCAGCGACACAGGCTGAAACCGTCTTCGTCCGGCAGCATCACGTCAAGGATCACCAGGTCGCTGGGGGCCTCGTTGAGGGCCTGGCGAAAGCCCGCTCCATCGGGCGTGGTACGCACCTGGAACCCGGCGCGGGTCAGGTAGGTGTCCAGCAACTCGCGTATCTCTTGATCGTCATCGACCAACAAAATCGACTTGTTGACTGAGCTCACGGGGCGGCGTCCTTGTTGTTTGAATTGGGCGGATTATGCCTGATTGAGCGTAAATCTTTGGTGTCTGTGCGGGCCTCTTCGCGAGCAGGCTCGCTCCCACAAGATTATCGGCGATCCTGTGGGAGCGAGCCTGCTCGCGAATGGCACGACGCGGTCTTATGCCTGCTCCAGCGCCACACCCGCGCCAACCAGCCCCGAATACGGCGCCGTCACCAGCCACACCGGTATCCCTTTGAAGTAATCGCTCATGCACCCCTTGTCGGCAAAGCACCGGGCGAACCCACTTTCGAGGAAGAAATCGGCAAAGCGTGGAATCACCCCGCCAACGATGTACACGCCACCACGCGCACCGGTGGTCAGCACGTTGTTGCCCGCCACGCGACCGAGCCAGCAGCAGAATTGCTCGAGTACTTCCATTGCAATCGGATCACCCGCCAGACCGGCAGCCGTAATCGCTTCTGGCGTGTCGAGCACCGGCTCGTGGCCGTCCACCGCACAGATCGCCCGATAGACTCGGGGCAAGCCGCCGCCGCTCAATGCCGTTTCGGCGCTGACATGTCCGATCTCGTTGAAGATCTGCTGCCACAGTTGAGTCTCGCGCGGACTGCTCAGCGGCAGATCGACGTGACCGCCCTCCCCCGGCAGCGGGGCAAAACGCCCTTCCCCGAGATCTAGCAGGGTGCCGACACCCAAACCCGTGCCCGGGCCAATGACCACCGCCGGGCGCAACGGCTCCGGCGTGCCTTCGCAGACCACGCGGAATTCGCCCGGCTGCAAACGCGTCATGCCCAGGGCCATGGCCGAGAAATCGTTGACCAACAGCAGTTGATCCACCTGCAAGGCCTGGCAAAAACCCTTGCGGCTCAGGCGCCAGTGATTGTTGGTGAACTTGAATTCGTCGCCGCTCACGGGGCCTGCCACCGACAGGCACACCGAACCGATCGCACCCGGCGCCAGGCCCAGCCCGTCCAGGTAGAGGCTGATGGCCTCTTCCGGGCTGGCATGGTCGGCCGTCGCCAGCACCTGGACCGATTCCAGCTGCTGGTTTTTCCACAACGCGAACCGTGCGTTGGTGCCACCGATGTCACCGACCAAAGCCAGTTTCAATTAAGCGTCTCCAGGGCAGAAGTGAAGGCGCTGGCCCCCTGCTCTGCCGAGCTGAAGGCCATGCGCATGAAACCAAACAGTTCGCGACCGGTGCCGATGTTGTTGCCCAACAGGCCCTTGGCCGGCGTGCGCGCTGCGAATTCTTCGGCGTCCACCTTAAGCTCCAGGGTGCCTTTGACGCCATCGACGCGGATGATATCGCCCTCCTGCACCCGCGCCAAAGGCCCACCCACGTAGGCCTCGGGGCTGACGTGGATGGCCGCCGGGATTTTCCCCGACGCGCCGGACATGCGCCCGTCAGTGACCAGGGCAACCTTGAAGCCGCGATCCTGCAGCACGCCGAGGAACGGCGTCATTTTGTGCAATTCCGGCATACCATTGGAACGCGGGCCCTGGAAACGCATCACCGCGACGAAATCCTTCTCCAGCAAACCGGCCTTGAACGCATCAGCCAGGTCTTGCTGATCCTGGAACACCATGGCCGGCGCTTCGACGATCTGGTTTTCCAATGCCACGGCCGACACCTTCATCACGCCGCGACCGAGGTTGCCTTCCATCACACGCAGGCCGCCCTCCGGCGAGAACGCCCGGGCAACCGGACGCAGGATGCTTTCGTCGAGGCTTTCGGTGATGCCTTCGCGCCAGACCAGTTCGCCGTTATCGAGGAACGGTTCCATGGTGTAGCGGCGCAATCCGTGGCCCAGCACGGTGTTGACGTTTTCGTGGAGCAACCCGGCGTCCAGCAGTTCGCGGATCAGGAACGACATGCCGCCCGCAGCCTGGAAGTGGTTGATGTCGGCCTTGCCGTTCGGGTAGACGTGGCTCAGGGTCGGCACGACCTCGGAGAGGTCGGCCATGTCTTGCCAGGTCAACTGGATGCCCGCCGCCATGGCAATCGCCGGCATGTGCAGGGTGTGGTTGGTCGAGCCGCCGGTGGCGTGCAGGGCAACGATGGAGTTGACCAGCGAACGCTCGTCGACGATTTCACCGATCGGCAGGTAGTCGCCGTTCTGTTTGGTAATGCGCGTCACCTGGTGCGCCGCTTCGCGGGTCAGGGCGTCGCGCAGTGGCGTGTTCGGGTTGACGAAGGAAGCGCCCGGCAAATGCAGGCCCATGACTTCCATCAGCAACTGGTTGGTGTTGGCGGTGCCGTAGAAGGTGCAGGTGCCAGGGCTGTGGTAGGAGTTCATTTCCGACTCCAGCAGCTCTTCACGGCTGGCCTTGCCTTCGGCGTAGCGCTGGCGCACGTCGGCTTTCTGCTTGTTGGAAATACCCGACACCATCGGCCCGCCCGGCACGAAGATCATCGGCAGATGGCCGAAGCGCAGCGCGCCCATCATCAGGCCCGGGACGATCTTGTCGCAGATGCCGAGCATCAGCGCGCCATCGAACATGTTGTGCGAGAGCGCCACGGCGGTGGACAGCGCGATCACTTCACGGCTCGGCAGGCTCAGTTCCATGCCCGGCTCGCCCTGGGTCACGCCATCGCACATGGCCGGGGTGCCGCCGGCGAACTGGCCGACGGAACCGATTTCGCGCAGGGCTTTCTTGATCAGCTCCGGGAAGACTTCGTACGGCTGGTGCGCCGAGAGCATGTCGTTATATGACGAAACAATTGCGATGTTGGCGGAGTTCATCATCCGCAGGCTGTTCTTGTCGTCGCTGCCGCAACCGGCCACGCCGTGGGCGAAGTTGGCGCATTGCAGCTTACCGCGCATCGGACCGTCGCTGGCGGCATCACGGATCAGTGCAAGGTAAGCCTCACGCGTGGCGCGGCTGCGGGCGATAAGCCGTTCGGTGACCTCAAGTACGCGGGGATGCATGTGTAGAACTCCAGGCTAACGGATGTGGCGACCTGATTGTCTATGCTGATCAAACACCGGTGTCGATGGGATGACAGACGGCTTTTCTGACCATTCGGACCAGTTGATTCAGGTCACTCGTTGTAGATTGAAGAAAATATTGCCATTAAAAAGGCTTGTTTTCTATTTTTTTGCGAATAATCTTGTAATTCCAACAACAAAACGACGGCGGCGCTGACAAATGACTCTACGAATCGCAATCAATGGTTTTGGCCGTATTGGTCGCAACGTCCTCCGAGCACTCTATACCCAAGGCTATCGCCAGGATCTGCAGATCGTCGCCATCAACGACCTGGGTGACAGCGCAATCAATGCGCATTTGCTCAAGTACGACACGGTTCACGGCACGTTCGACGCCGATGTCCAGCATGATCAGGAAAGCCTGACCGTCAACGGCGACCGTATCGCGGTCAGCGCCATTCGCAATCCGGCCGACTTGCCCTGGGCCGCGGAAAAGATTGATGTGGTGTTCGAATGTACCGGTCTGTTCACCGACCGCGCCAAAGCCGCCGCGCATATTACGGCCGGTGCACGCAAAGTGATTATCTCGGCCCCGGCCACGGGTGCCGACGCCACCGTGGTATATGGGGTCAACCACGACATTCTGCGCCAGTCGCACCAGATTATTTCAAACGCCTCGTGCACCACCAACTGCCTGGCCCCGGTGGCCCAGGTGCTGCACCGCGAACTGGGCATCGAAAGTGGCCTGATGACCACCATCCATGCCTACACCAACGACCAGAACCTGACCGACGTCTACCACACCGACCCGTACCGCGCCCGTTCGGCCACGCAGAACATGATCCCGAGCAAGACCGGTGCGGCTGAAGCGGTCGGCCTGGTGCTGCCGGAACTGGCGGGCAAATTGACGGGCATGGCGGTGCGCGTGCCGGTGATCAACGTATCCCTGGTCGACCTGACCGTGCAGCTGAAAAAAGAAGCCAGCGCACAAGAGGTCAATGCACTGCTCAAGCAAGCCAGCCAGCACTCGAAAATTCTCGGCTACAACACCTTGCCGCTGGTCTCCAGCGACTTCAACCATAACCCGCTGTCGTCGATCTTCGACGCCAACCACACCAAGTCCAGCGGCAAGCTGCTCAAGGTGCTGGCCTGGTACGACAACGAATGGGGCTTCTCCAACCGCATGCTCGATAACTGCCTGGCGCTGTGCAACGCCGAATAAGCGACGAATTACGACGACTCGTTCCGCGTTGACGCAATCCTGTAGGAGCTGCCGCAGGCTGCGATCTTTTGATTTTGTTTTTTAGAAACAAGATCAAAAGATCGCAGCCTGCGGCAGCTCCTACACAGGACGCATAAAGCTTTGGAGCTGTACCCATGATCGGCATTACGTTTACCCAAAAAACCATGGCCGCGCGCAAGCGTATCGCCCTGGTCGCCCATGACCACTGCAAAGTGTTTTTGCTGGACTGGGCCGAACGGCAGAAAGACCGGCTCGCGCAACATGAACTGGTCGCCACCGGCACCACCGGTTTGTTATTGCAACAACGTCTCGACCTGCCGGTGGAGAGCATGATCAGCGGCCCATTGGGCGGAGACCAACAGCTCGGCGCGCGAATCGCCGAGCAACGGGTCGACATGCTGGTGTTCTTCTGGGACCCGTTCGAACCTCAGCCACACGACCCCGACATCAAGGCATTGCTACGGGTCGCAGCGGTCTGGAACATTCCGGTGGCGTGCAATGAATGCAGCGCCGACTACCTGCTCAGCAGCCCGCTGATGGATCAGGCACACGGGCATCGGATTCCGGATTACCCCATGTATCTGCAGGGTCGGGCGTAGCCCTTCACAAATCAAGGCTTGACCATTCGAGCGGATGATAAGCATTATCATTCACTCGAAATGGATCAGGTCCTCCCGTGAGTCAATCGCGTTTCAACGACGTCTTCATCTCCCAGCGAATCTCTCTGCTGCGCACGCTGGAGCGGATGGTCAACAATCACAGCACCGCCGAAGACCTCTTGCAGGAGACTTACCTGCGGGTGAGCCGTGCACTCGGCGAGCGGGCCATCGATCACCTGGAACCCTTCGTTTTCCAGACTGCCCGCAACCTGGCACTGGACCATTTGCGCGCGCGGCGCATCCACTCGCGCACCATGGTCGATGACGTGCCACCGGACGTGGTGGACAGCATCGCCGCCCCCGCCAGCAGTGCCGAGGACGCCGCCCATGCCGAACAATTGCTCGAGCGTTTGAATGTGCGCCTCAGTCAACTCAGCTCCCGCCAGCAGCAAATTTTCATCCTCAGCCGCCTGCACGGCCATAGCTATCTGGAGATTGCCGAGAAACTCGGCGTCTCACTCAGTACCGTGCAGAAGGAGCTGAAGTTGATCATGACCATCTGCATCGGCGTCGCCGACCGGTCGAAAGGCCACTGAGCCACCCGCGGCTCGACGACCTTGTTCATCAGGGCTACCCTTGGCCCTCTTTTGCGCTTCACTAAAAAAACAGCCGTGCACAGACACGCCGAGGAAACACCGTGACGGACACCCACCGCGCCCCTTCGCCCTCACCGGCGCAGGCCACAGCCGAGGCGATGGACCAGGCCCTGGACTGGCTGATCGTGTTGGACAGCCCGAGCGAAGAACAGACCCGCCAGTTCCACCAATGGCTCGCGGCAGACCCTGCGCACGCCGAGGCGTTCGCCAGGGCGCAGGCGATATGGAACGGTGCGCAAGTCACGCAATGCGCGCAAAAACTGGCATCGAGCCCAGTCAAAGTCACTGCGCTGTCGCGTCTGCGCCCGCACTGGAGACCCTTGGCCACCGCCGCCGTGCTGATCCTCGGGTTGTTCAGCTTCAGCAATCTGCCGATGCGCCTGCAGGCCGATCACCTGACCGTGGTCGGTGAACGCCAGCGCCTGCAACTGGAGGACGGCTCGAAAGTCCTGCTCAATACCAACTCGGCGTTTTCCAGCACCATCAACGACCAGAAGCGCGTGGCCCGCCTGTATCAGGGCGAGGCGTTTTTCGACGTGCAGCCGCATCGCGGTCTGCCGTTGGAAATTGACGCGGGCCTGGTTACCGCGAGTGTTCGCGATACGGCATTTGCCGTGCGTTACCTCGACGGCGTAACCCAAGTTCGAGTGCAGCGCGGGGATGTCGACTTGCGCGCTACCGGCGACGACGATGCGAGGGTGCGCCTGACAGCCGGGGAAAGCATCCGCATCGGCCCCAATGGTTTCGACCAGCCGGCCAAACTGGATGCGGCCACTGACCTGGCCTGGGTCCAGGGTCGCCTGGTGTTTGAAAACTGCCCGCTGAGCCAGGTGCTGGCAGAGCTGCGTCGCTACTATCCGGGCTGGATCATCAACAACAATGAGCAGTTGGCGAATGTTGCCGTGACCGGAAATTATCGTCTCGACCAGCCGCTGGACGTGGTCCGCTCGCTGGCTCACATTGCCTCGGCACAGCTCAAGGAATACCCGGCGCTGGTCATCTTGAACTAAATGAGAATTATTTTTACTCGATAGCTGAACCTCGTACGTCTCGTTATAGCCAATGCAATTGATTCGCATCTCTAAATGCCAATCAGCACCTATAAAGATTCGTGCGACACGGAGCGCTATCGATGTCCTCTCGCCTTACCCGCCCAGTTAGTTCACCTTCTTGCGTACTGTCGCTGCTGACCGCCGCCATTCTGATGGCCGGTGCTGTGCCCGTCATGGCCGCCACGGCCCCTGAACAGTCGGCGCGCAAAATGGGCGATTACGCATTCGCCATTGCGCCACAGTCGCTGGTGTCGGCACTCAATTCGTTCACCGCAGTGACCGGCTGGCAGGTCGGCTTTTCAGCCGAACTGGCGCAAGGGATGGACTCACCGGGCGTGCGCGGATCGCTGCCAGCGGAAAAAGCCCTGGATCGCCTGTTGGTGGGGACCAACCTGAGCTATCGCAAACTCGGCAACAACAACATCGTGCTGGAGCGCCGAAGCAGCGCCGGGACCCTGAATCTGGAACAGGTGACCATCAGCGCCACGCGCCAGGAACAGGACGTGAGCAGCGTGCCCAGCACCGTCACCGTCCACACCCGCGAGGAACTCGACCGCAACAACGTCAACAGCATCAAGGATCTGGTGCGCTACGAACCGGGTGTATCGGTAGGCGGCACCGGTACCCGCGCGGGCCTTTCCGGCTACAACATCCGCGGTATCGACGGTGACCGCGTGCTGACCCAGGTCGACGGAGTCCAGGTGCCCGATGGTTTCTTCAATGGTCCGTACGCCCAGACCAACCGCAACTATGTCGACCCGGAAATCGTCAAGCGCGTGGAAATACTGCGCGGCCCGGCTTCGGTGCTGTACGGCAGCAGCGCCATTGGTGGCGCGGTCAGCTACTACACGCTGGACCCGGACGACATCATCAAGCCAGGCCAGGACGTCGGTGCTCGCCTGAAGACCGGCTACAGCTCGGCCGATGAAAGCTGGCTCACCTCCGGCACCGTGGCCGGTCGCACCGGCGACTTCGACGGCTTGCTGCACCTGAGCCAGCGCAATGGCCACGAAACGCAGTCCCATGGCGAAACCGGTGGAACCGGCCTGGACCGCACCGAAGCCAACCCCGAGGACGTGCGCACCACCAACGTGCTGGCCAAGCTCGACTGGAACTACGCCGACGATGCGCGCTTCGGCTTGACTTACGAGCACTACAAGGACGATCGCGACACCAATCAGCTAAGCGCCGTGGGTGGCCCGTTCAACGCAGGACGCGGCTTCGGCTTCTACAAATCGCGCACCGGCAACGACACCATCACCCGCGAGCGCTTCGGCCTGGATCACCGTTTCGCTGTGGACAGCCTCCTGGCTGACAACATCAAGTGGACGTTGAATTACCAGATTGCCAAGACCGACCAGCGCACCGAAGAAATCTACGCACCGTCACGCACGGTGCTGCGTCACCGCGATACCACCTACAAGGATCGCCAATGGGTATTCGATGCCCAGGCTGACAAGGCGTTTGCCATTGCCGACACCGACCATGCGATCACTTATGGCACCACTATCAAGCAGGACAAAGTCACCGGCCTGCGCACCGGTAGCGGCACCTGCCTGACCGTGGCCGGTGCTTGCCGCGTCATGGGTGCTGCGAGCGCTGCCGACACTTTGACCCCGGCCAGTGATTTTCCGGATCCGACCATCAACACCTACAGCCTGTTCGCCCAGGACCAGATCGCCTGGAACAACTGGACCTTCGTGCCCGGCCTGCGCTACGACTACACCCAGCTCAAGCCGCACCTGACCAAAGAGTTCCTGGCCACTGCCGACCAGAGCGGCAACGGTGAGGTGAACGACGACGAAAAAACCTGGCATCGCCTGTCACCGAAATTCGGCACGACCTACCGCTTCGATGACAACTACACCTGGTACGGCCAATACGCTGAAGGCTTCCGCACGCCGACCGCCAAGGCTCTCTATGGTCGCTTCGAAAACCTGGCTGGCGGGTATCAGGTCGCGCCCAATCCCGACCTCGAACCAGAAAAGAGCAAGAGTTATGAAACCGGCCTGCGCGGGCAGTTCGAGGCCGGTACTTTCGATATCGCGGTGTTCTACAACAAATATCGCGACTTCATCGACGAGAACGCCATTACTCCCGGCTACACCGAGACCACTTTCCAGAGCAACAACATCAAGCACGCCACCATCAAGGGCATGGAGTTCAAGGGGCGCTTGAACCTGGATGCCTTCGGCGCGCCAAGCGGCCTCTATACACAGGGCTCGGTGGCCTACCTGTATGGTCGCAACGATGACAGCGGCGAACCGCTTAACAGCATCAACCCGCTGACCGGCGTATTCGGTCTGGGCTATGACCAGGACAAGTACGGCACATTGCTGAGCTGGACCCTGGTCAAACGCAAGACCCGGGTCGACAGCACCAGCTTCAACACCCCGGACGGCACCAGCACGCAGTTCAAGACACCGGGTTACGGCGTGCTCGACCTGGCGGGTTTCTACAAGGTGACCGACGACCTGACCGTGAATGCCGGCCTGTACAACCTGACCGACAAAAAGTACTGGCAGTGGGATGACGTACGCGGCTACGACAGCGTCGGCGAAGCCTCGGTGACACAGCCCGCCAACCTCGATCGCCTGACCCAGCCTGGACGCAATTTCGCGATCAATCTGGTGTGGGATATCTGACCCCGTGCACCTCACCGGGCGCTGTAACAGCCGCCCGATGAGGATTTTTTACTGTCATGCACCTGCTCATTCGTCTCGTTACCAAGCGCCTCTTCTTTCCCAAGGATCTGCCATGACCACCCAGGACACCGCCCAACGCCCCACCCTGCGCTCGCAACGCTTGAACCAGGTCACCAACGAGCCGCACAGCAAGCTCGATGCATTGGTCAAAGCCCATGCCCCCTTTGAAACCCAGGCCAATTTCGCCCGCTTCGTGGTAGCGCAATACCTGTTCCAGTCGGAACTGGTGGCGCTATACAACGATGCCGAACTGACAGCCGTCGTTCCGGACCTGCCAGCCCGTTGCCGTGCCGAGGCGGCGAAGGCGGACCTGGCGGACCTTGACACCGAGGTGCCGGCGCCGGTTGCAGGCGCACTGCAAAACCCGACCAAGGCCCAGGCCATGGGCTGGCTCTTCGTCTCCGAAGGCTCGAAGCTGGGCGCAGCGTTTTTGCTCAAGCGTGCCGTGGGCCTCGGCCTGAGCGAGACCCTCGGTGCCCGTCACCTTGGCGAACCGGCCGGTGGTCGTGCGCAAGGTTGGAAAAACTTCGTCAAGACCCTCGATGAACTGGAGCTCAGCGCCCAGGAAGAAGCCGAGCTGGACAAAGGCGCCATCGATGCCTTCAACCGCTTCACGGTGTTGCTGGAACAGGCTTACGCCCCAGAACTTGCCTGAAGAAACACCCTCCCCTGTGGGAGCGAGCCTGCTCGCGAAGAGGTCAGCACATGCGACGTTTATGTCGAATGACACACCGCATTCGCGAGCAGGCTCGCTCCCACAATGGACCGAGCAAGTCTGTAAGATCCCGACCCGCCTCATGCCAACAGAGCCCATGCCTGCCTCCTCCAAACTCGCCCGCCTCCTCTTCGGCCTGCTGGCCTATGTCAGCCTCGCCATCGGCCTGGTCGCCATCGTCATACCCGGCCTGCCGACCACCGAATTCATCCTGCTGGCCGCCTGGGCTGCCACCCGAAGCTCGCCGCGCTTGAGTGCCTGGCTGGACAATCATCGGCTGTTCGGCCCTATTCTCAGTAACTGGCGCAACGGCAAGATCATCGCGCGCCGGGCCAAGGTCAGCGCCACCGTCAGCATGCTGCTGTGCGCCACGCTGATGCTGGTCATGCTCGATCACGGCTGGCCGATCTACCTGGCAATTACCGGGATGGGCCTGGGCAATTTGTGGATCTGGTCGCGACCGGAGTCACTGGCGCGACAACCTTAGAGGTCGCCGCGACTTTCTCCGTTTTTTATCCACTTTTCGGCATATTTTTCCGCGCAAACGTTTAACCACGACCGTTCGTCGGACGCGCGCTCATGCAATCTGTGCCCCAGGCCGATGTGCATTGAATGGCGCTAAATGGATTTGGCGTGTCGAGCCGCAATGGCTCACAGCCGCCCCCTCATCCATTCGCGAGCTCGCCCTATGTTCGACTCACTGTCCATCCGCCTGAAAATCGTCCTGCTGTCCGGTCTGTGCCTGCTTGGCGTGGTCGCCTCGATAGTGGGCATGAACCTCTACCAGACCAATCAGAACGATGAACTGGTCAGCGCTTCCAGTAGCAGGATGCTCACCGAGAGCGTACAGAACCTGCTGCAAGCCAAGGCCGCCGAGCAAGGGGTGCGGATGCAGAAGACGTTTGCTGAAACCCAGACCGTGGTGACCGCCCTGGCGGACCAGATCAAGGACATGCGCAACATGGCCGCCAAGCGGTCGCTTGAGCCCGGCGCCCTGCGTGAAGAGTTGAACCAGAGCCTGAAAACCGCCTTCGAACGCAACGGTAAAGTGCTGGGCATCTGGCTGGCATTCGAACCCAATGGCCTGGACGGCAAGGACAGCGATTTCGTCAATGACGCGGCCCGCCAATCCAACGAAGCCGGACGCTTCGCCACTTACTGGAGCCGTGCCGGGGGCGAAGCGCTGAACACGATCATGGTCGAGGAGGACATGACCAAGACCACCCTGAACCTCAGCGGCACGCCCTACAACGTCTGGTACACCTGCCCTCGGGACAGCAA
Source organism: Pseudomonas sp. GW823-FHT06B06 (assembly GCF_058795195.1). Taxonomy (NCBI): domain Bacteria; kingdom Pseudomonadati; phylum Pseudomonadota; class Gammaproteobacteria; order Pseudomonadales; family Pseudomonadaceae; genus Pseudomonas; species Pseudomonas sp. GW823-FHT06B06. The sequence continues at coordinate 174,217 of NZ_JBXAHO010000001.1, forward strand.
GCGCACCTGCCTGCTCGACCCTTATGCCGATACCGTTGGCGGCAAGGAAGTGTTGATGACCACCATTTCCGTACCGCTGCTGGTGGATGGCAAGTCCATCGGCGTGGTCGGTATCGACATCGCCCTCGACGCGCTGCAAGCAGCGGCGGTCGACTCCCAGCGTGAGTTGTTCAACAACGCCGGCCACATGCTGATCGTTTCCGGCACCGGCGTGGTGGCGGCGTACAGCGTCGATCCGACGAAGGTAGGCAAGAGCATCGGTGACACCCTGGGTGCGGACGGCAAGGACATCTTGCAATTGCTTGCCAGCGGTGCGCCGAAGATTCTCCAACAGGGCGACCTGATTCGGGCGGTGTACCCGGTCAGTCCGATTGCCGACGCCAAGGCGTGGGCCGTGGTGATCGACCTGCCCAGGCAAGTGCTGCTGGCCGATTCGGTAAAACTGCAAGCGGTACTCGATGACGCCCAGCAGAGCGGCACGATCAAAGCGGTGGGCGTGGCGATCATTGCCGGCCTGATTGGCCTGCTGCTGATGTGGCTGACCGCCTCGGGCGTGACCCGGCCGATCAACAGCGTGGCGCAAATGCTCAAGGCGATAGCCAGTGGCGACGGCGACCTGACCCAGCGCCTGAACTACGGCAAGCGGGACGAACTGGGCGAACTGGTCAACTGGTTCAATCGTTTCCTCGACAAGCTGCAGCCGACCATCGCGCAGATCAAGCAGAGCATCACCGATGCCCGCGGCACCGCCGACCAGTCTTCGGAAATCGCGCGCCAGACCAGCGAAGGCATGCAGGTGCAATTTCGCGAAATCGACCAGGTCGCCACTGCGTCCAATGAAATGAGCGCCACCGCCCACGACGTCGCCAACAGCGCGTCGAACGCCGCCAACGCGGCCAAGGGTGCCGATCAGTCGGCCCGCGATGGCATGCAGATCATCGAGCGCAGCACCCGCGACATCAATCAACTGGCCGACGAAGTCAGTAAGGCCGTGACTGAAGTCGAGGCATTGGCGGTCAACAGCGAGCAGATCGGTTCGGTATTGGAAGTCATCCGCAGCATCGCCGAACAGACCAACCTGCTGGCGCTCAACGCGGCGATCGAAGCCGCCCGTGCCGGCGAGAGCGGTCGCGGTTTTGCGGTGGTCGCCGACGAAGTGCGCAACCTGGCCAAGCGCACCCAGGACTCGGTGGAAGAAATTCGCCTGGTGATCGAACGCATCCAGAGCGGCACCCGCGGCGTGGTCGCCACCATGCACTCAAGCCAGACCCAGGCCCACAGCAACGCCGGGCAGATCCAGCAAGCGGTCCAGGCCCTGGGCAAAATCAGCGACGCGGTCACGGTGATCAGCGACATGAACCTGCAGATCGCCAGCGCCGCCGAACAGCAAAGCGCCGTGGCTGAAGAGGTCAACCGCAACGTTTCGGCGATTCGTACCGTCACCGAAACCCTGACCGGACAAGCCACCGAATCGGCGCAGATCAGCAGCCAGCTCAATGCCCTGACCACCCAGCAGATGAAACTGATGGATCAGTTCAGGGTGTAAAGGTTTTTTGATTTATGCTCGGGCTCTCGTTCCGGAGGGCCCGTCGATGAATGATTTACTCACGTCCATTCAAGCCGAACTCGGCATGCCGCACACCCCTGTTGCGTTCACCTCCAGCGGCGCCCTGCCCTCGGTGTTTGCCGTTACCGACCTGGCTTGCGCCAGCATCGCCGCCGCCGGCCAGGCTGTCAGCGAATTGTTGCACCAGCAAACCGGTCGCTTGCCAGGCCTGGAAGTCGACCGGCGCCTGGCGTCATTCTGGTTCTCCAGCTCGATCCGCCCGCTAGGCTGGAACGTACCACCGCTGTGGGACCCGATCGCCGGTGACTACGCCACCAAAGATGGCTGGATCCGCCTGCACACCAATGCGCCCCATCACCGCGCCGCCGCCGAATCGGTGTTGGGCGCCTGCGTCGACCGCAAGGCGATGGCCAGCAAAGTGGCGCAATGGGCCAAGAGTGATCTGGAACAGGCCGTGGTCGAGGCCGGTGGCTGTGCCGCCGAAATGCGCAGCTGGGACCAATGGCAGGTCCATGCGCAAGGACTCGCGGTCAACGCCGAACCGCTGATTCAATTCATCGCCGGCCACAACCGACCCGGCACACCCTGGCAAGGTTCGGTGGCGCGACCACTGGCTGCCATCAAGGTGCTGGACTTGACCCGCGTGCTTGCTGGCCCCGTCGCCAGCCGTTTTCTCGCGGGCCTGGGCGCTGATGTGCTGCGCATCGACCCACTCTCCTGGAACGAGCCGGGCGTAGTGCCGGAAATGACACTGGGCAAGCGTTGCGCACGCCTGGATCTGCACGATAAAACCGATCGATTGGTATTCGAAAGCCTGCTCAAGGACGCCGACATCGTGATCCACGGTTACCGCGCCGATGCCCTGGAGCGTCTGGGCTATGGTGCCGCCGAACGCCAGCAACGGTTCCCTGGCCTGATCGACGTTTGCCTCAACGCCTACGGCTGGAGTGGCCCGTGGCAGAACCGCCGCGGCTTCGACAGCCTGGTGCAGATGAGCTGCGGCATCGCTGACGCGGGGATGCACCTCACCCAAGCGGAGAAACCGACGCCCTTGCCGTTGCAGGCGCTCGATCATGCCACCGGGTATTTGATGGCGGCCAGCGCGATCAAGTTGTTGGCAGAACGCTTGAACAGCGGACAGGGTGGTTCGGCGCGATTGTCATTGGCGCGTACGGCAAAACTGTTGATCGAAAATGGTCCCGGCAGCAACACGCCATTACGGGCCGAGGATGAGCACGATCAGGGCATGCTGGTCGAGCAAACGCCATGGGGCCCGGCGCATCGCTTGCACGTGCCGCTGAAAATCACCGGGACCCCACTGCAGTGGACGCTTGCGGCATCTGAACTGGGAGCACATCGCGCGCAGTGGTGACCCCGCGACCTTCCGTCTGGCCATGGGCGGGAAATAGCTAAAATCGAAAAATGCGTTTGATCCGGAGCGAAAACAACTGTACAAAAACACAGTATATTTGAATTCAACACTCTCGAGCCCGGAGAACCCCATGGCCTCTCAAGCGATGAAAATCACCCTGGAACGTATCGCCCTCTTCCAGTTCACCCCGGCCCACTGCGCCCAGGCCCGAGCGATGCTGGGCTGGAGCGTGGAAACGTTATCCCGCGAAGCCGGGGTTTCGGTGCAAGCCATTGAGCGCTTCGAGGCGCGGCAGGAGGTGCTGGATGTCACCCGCCTGGCATTGGCGTATCGGCTTGAATCGGAGGGGCTGGTGTTCTTCCCGGGGTTTGCGCCGGGTAGAGGGATGAATGTGCAAGGGTCTACGCCGAATCCGGTGGGGCGGGCGGATTTTGCAATGGTTGAATAAGGTCGCAACTTCAATACTGGAGCTACGACCTGATCCATCCAGGAATGCTCGCCTCTTTTTGTAGATGCTTCACCCGAGGCTTTGTTGGTTCTGGTAGACCTGCTCTTCAACTTCATACCACCACGCAATGCCACGCTTGGCAGCCAGCACATTGAATGCCTCGCCCATCCGTGGCGTGGTGATCGATACATTGCGCTCCCAGGCCAGGGCCAGGATGCGGTCGAAGGGTTCGTACCAGGCATGCATCGACAAATCGAAGGTGCCATTGTGAATCGGTAGCAGCCAGCGCCCCTTGAGGTCGAGATGGGCTTGGAGGGTCTGCTCAGGCTGCATGTGCACATGGGGCCAGTCGACGTTGTAGGCGCCGGTTTCCATGAGGGTCAGGTCGAAAGGGCCGTATTGTTCGCCGATGCGTTTGAAGCCGTCAAAGTATCCACTGTCGCCACTGAAGAAGATCCGCGTATCGCCATCGATCATCACCCAAGAGGCCCAGAGGGTGCTGTTGCCGTCGAACAGGCCGCGACCGGAAAAGTGCTGCGAGGGGGTGGCAACGAACTGGATACCCTCCACCTCGGTACCCTGCCACCAGTCCAGTTGGCGGATTTTACTGGCGTCGATACCCCATTTGATCAGGGTGTCGCCCACCCCCAACGGAGTGAGGAAGTACTTGGCCTTGTCGGCCAGTTTACGCACTGCGTGATAGTCCAGATGATCGTAGTGATCGTGAGACAGGATCACCGCTTCAATTGGCGGCAATTGGTCGAGGCTGATCGGCGGCTGGTGAAAACGCTTGGGGCCGGCCCATTGCACGGGGGAAGCACGCTCGGCGAACACCGGGTCGGTAATCCAGAATCTGTCCCGCAGCTTGAGCAGTAGAGTGGAATGGCCCAGGCGATAGACGCTGTGGTTGGGCGCCGCCATCAATGCCGCTTGCGTCAGCGGTTGCACTGGAACAGGCGCCGTCGGGCGGGTGTTGCGTGGTTTGTGAAACATCGCATTCCAGAGGATGCGCAGGGTTTTGCCAAGGCTCAAATGCTGTATCGGCCTGTGGTTTTGAAACTGCCCTTGAGCCTGTCGGGAAGCTTCAGGCCTGGAGGTGCCGTTCGCCGGGGGAGTTGATTTGGCCATGAGGAAATGACTCCAGAAAAACCGCACGTTTCACGATTTTTCGTTTTGGGACGATAAATGGCCAAGGCACGCACGCATCAGCCGAATACTCTACTTTTACCGGGCAGGATTAACAAAACATTACACTGCACAGTGTAGTTTTAAGGTTGCAGCAAAGCCGTCGACAAGTAAACTGCTGAGTGTAATTTTCCTTTTTTTCCTGCCGAAGCGTATTTATGACAGCTCCACAGCGCCTCACCGACCGTAAACGCGAAGCCATCATTCAGGCGGCAATTGTCGAGTTCCGTGCCAATGGTTTCGACATCACCAGCATGGACAAGATTGCCGCCACCGCCGGGGTGTCCAAGCGCACGGTGTACAACCACTTCCCCAGCAAGGAAGAACTGTTCGCCGAAATCCTCAATCAGTTGTGGGTCCGGGTAACGGCGGAACAGGAAGTACCCTACCGCCCCGACCTGCCCTTGCGTGAACAGATGCACCACCTGTTGACGGCAAAACTGCAGATGCTCAGCGATGAAAATCTGCTCGACCTGGCGCGGGTGGCCATAGCCGCCACTATTCATTCTCCCGAGCGCGCGCAAAGCATGGTGACCCGGATGGGTGAGCGCGAAGAAAACCTGACCCTGTGGATTCGCGCTGCCCAGGCCGATGGACGCTTGAAAGCGGTCGACCCGGCGTTTGCCGCGCAACAAGTCTATGGAATGCTCAAGTCCTTTGCCTTTTGGCCGCAGATCTCAATGGGGTTACCGGGCTTGTCGGCCGAGATGCGGAGCACTGTGGTGGAATCGGCGCTGGACATGTTCCTGGCCTGCTACGAGTTGCAATAAATGACAATTCGACGGCGGCGCCGAACGATTGATCGCGGCGTTTTTTACGGGGGTATGTGTTTCAGAATGAAACTCGCGCTGAGGCTATAGTGAATCTCAGTCCTAGCGCCCTGCAGAGAGCATCATGACCTCCTCGAGCAACGAAGCCCCCGCCCCCGTCGATCACCTGCGGTTCCATCGCGCACATGCCCATCTGGCGCCAACCTTTGGCAATGACAAGTTCGCCCTGCGTGCCGAAGCCTTTGCGCGGTTCTTCGGCACACCGACTTTTCTGGGTGCGCAAACACTGATCGTGGTGATCTGGATGTGCCTGAATCTATTTGGCTTCACCCACTTCGACGCCTACCCGTTCATCCTGCTTAACCTGGCTTTCAGCCTGCAAGCGGCCTATGCCGCCCCTTTGATTCTGTTGGCCCAGACCCGCCAGGCCGCACGGGACAAAGCCCAATCCGATGCCGATGCGCAGCACCGCGAAGCGCTGGCGATCGCCAACAGTGAACGACAGGCGGAAGCGGCGAAAAACACCGCACAACTGATGGAACTGCTTGAGCAAAACACCCGCCTCACGCAAATGACCAAAACCCTCAGCGAACGCATCGAGAACCTGACCACAGAATTGCATCAGCATCTGGTGCGCAAGGATGAACCAAAAACGTGATCGGCCCCTACGGCAACTTCAGCTAGCGCTCTGTCAACCTGTGACAGCCTCAAGGTGTGAGGGGGCAAGAAAAGCAAAAGCAGCGACAGTGCACAAAAGCGCAGTAAACATCTGCTTTGAACAGATTTATGTCGGTCTGACGATAGCGCTTGTCCGGTTCACTTGTTAAAAGAGACCTCTTTGAAACCTATCGCGAAAGGATCTCGACCATGCCGGCCACCTCCACCCAAAGCGCCCTGCTCCTGAGCTTGCTGCTATTGCTGGGTCAAGCCCAGGCCGCCAGCGAACCCGGCCCCGCTGCATTGGCGACCCGCGCGGGCATTCCACACCCGGCGGTGATTGCCCACCGTGGCGCGTCTTTCGATGCACCGGAATCCACCGCTGCCGCCTATAAATTGGCCCGCGACCTGGGCGTCGATTATCTGGAACTGGACCTGCAGCGCAGCAAGGATGGCGTGCTGTTCGCCCTGCATGACAATAATCTGCAACGCACCACCGACGTCGCCAGCAAGTTCCCCGAACGCAAGGACAGCCCGGCCAACGCCTTCACCATGGCCGAGCTGAAAACCCTGGACGCCGGCAGTTGGTTCAACACGGCCTATCCAGATCGCGCGCAGCCTGCGTTTGCCGGCCTGAAAATCCTCACCCTCGATGAAATCATCGACATCGCCCAAGGCAATCCACTGCACAAGCCTGGCCTGTATATCGAAACCAAGGAGCCAAAGCAGTTTCCCGGCATCGAACACGATCTCAAGGAAAAACTCCAGGATCGCGGCTGGCTGAGCCCCGCGGGGTCGAAGCTGGCCAAAAGCGCACTGGGCGTTGGCCAGGGCAAAGGCAAGGTGGTGCTGCAAACCTTCGAGAAGAGCAGCCTCGAACTGTTGCAAAAGGAAATGCCGCAGGTGCCGAAGATCCTGTTGTTGTGGGTCGGCGAAGGCAGCATCGAGCCAAAATCGACAGTGAGCTTTGCCGAGTCCGGCGAAAAGGATAAGGCCGCTTACTACGCTAAACAGCAACCGAAAGACCAAGCCGAATTCCAGCGTTGGGTCGACTACGCCAAGTCTCAGGGTGCGATCGGCACAGGCCCGTCCGCTGCACTGACCCACGGGGGCGATCAGAGCTACGCCGACCTGGTGCAGCCGTGGATGAACCAGTACACCCACGATCAGGGCCTGCTGGTGCATGTCTACACCATTGATGAGGCGGCGGACTTCCAGAAAGTCATGGATGCCGGGGTCGACGGTATTTTCACCAACCGCGCCAGCGAATTGCTCAAGTTCTACAAGCGCCCGGCGACGGCAAGTGTGGCGCAGGTGCTGCGCAATAATGGGTATTGATCATTCGGTTCAAGGGAATTTAAGCGTGAATTAAGTTGCCACAATTAATCTGATCCCACTTAAACGGCTCACCCAAGGAATGAACCTCATGAGAACCCTGACCGCACTGTTCACCGCTGCCGCCCTGACCTTCACCGCCGGCCTGGCCCAGGCCAAAGACGTGCCCGTCGACCAGATCCCTCAGTTGGTCAAGGATGGCAAGATCAAGCCGCTGGAAGAGCTGAACCAGATCGTAATGAAGCTGCACCCGGGTGCCACGATTACTGACAGCGAGCTGGACAACCACTTCAACGGCTATGAGTACGAAGTCGAGTTGCTCGATGCCAACAAAGTTGAATGGGACGTGGACCTGAATGCCGCCACCGGCGAAGTCCTGAAGAACAAAAAAGACGACTGATGCACACCACAAAAAAGCCGCACGATTTCCCCCTCGTGCGGCTTTTTTGCGTTTGAGTGACCGATCCGGCCACGGTCACAAATTCGTCATCCAGCCTTGCGATGATGCGGCTCACGTGAACCTGTAAAACACGCGACAGGCGCCCCCCATGCGAGCCCTCATGAACCACAGCATCGATCACAGTCATCGCGATCCGGATCTGTTCGGCCTGCTCTACGGTTTCAGCTTTCGTCCCGGTGAGCGCGGCCAGGAAATCGATTCGGCCAGGGCCTTGCAGTACCTGCAACATCCGCAAGACACCGAGCAATTTCTCTGGCTGCACCTGAACCTCGCCCATGCCGCGTGCGAACGCTGGATGAAGAGCCATCTGGAACTGCCCGACGAGTTTTTCGAGGCCCTGCATGAGGGCTCACGGTCGACGCGCATCGAACATGTGGATTCGGCATTGCTGGCGGTGGTCAACGACGTGGTGTTCAACCTCAGCAGCATGACGTCCTCGGATGTCTCGACCCTGTGGGTCTGCGCCCGCAGTCGACTGCTCATCAGCGCACGCCTGCAACCGCTGCATTCGGTGGACAAGCTTCGTTCGTCGGTTAAGGCTGGCGAATGCTTCCGCTCGCCGCTGGAGTTACTGGTGCATCTGCTGCGTGACCAGGGGGAAATTCTGACCCAGATCGTGCGCAAGTCCAGCCTGAGCGTGGATCAGGTCGAAGATGAGCTGCTGTCCTCGCGCCTGTCGACCAACCGTGCGGAACTGGGGGCCAATCGTCGGGTGCTGGTGCGTCTGCAACGCCTGCTTGCGCTGGAGCCCGGCTCGTTGCTGCGCCTGCTCAATCGCCCGCCCCCCTGGTTGCAGAAGGAAGACGTCAAGGAGTTGCGCAAGTCCACCGAGGAGTTTGCGCTGATCATCAACGACCTCACGGCACTGGGCGAACGGATCAAGCTGCTGCAGGAGGAAATCGCCGCCAACCTCAACGAACAGAGTAACCGCACCCTGTTCACCCTCACGGTGGTGACGGTGCTGGCTCTGCCGATCAACATCATTGCCGGTTTCTTCGGCATGAACGTGGGTGGGGTGCCGCTCTCACAGGACCCGGAGGGGTTCTGGATTCTGGTGGCGCTGGTTGCGACCTTTACCCTGATTGCAGGACGTTGGGCGTTTCGCAAGCGTCAGGATTTGTAGACGCGAGCGATCTTTCGACGGGTGGTCGCCGCAAAAAAACCAAACCCTGATCCAGCGCAGTTCTCCGGTAAAACTTCGCAACGATCATGGGCGACACTCCTACCCTTCCCAGGAATGTCCGGCATGGCCAGCCCCTCCTTTATTGCCGCCCCGGCGCCCGCCCGTAGCGCCCATCCACATTTCGACAAGAAACCCGGTGTATTCACCCTGGTGGTGTTTTTTGCAGTACTGAGTATCGGACTGCTGTTCACCGCGTACAGCCTGATGCGCGACGTGAATGAACTCGGCACGGTGGTGACCACCTGGACGCCATTCCTCCTGCTGGGCGTGGCCTTGCTGATTGCCTTGGGCTTCGAGTTCGTCAACGGTTTCCACGACACCGCCAACGCTGTCGCCACGGTGATCTATACGCACTCGCTGCCACCGAATTTCGCGGTGGTCTGGTCCGGGTTCTTCAACTTCCTCGGAGTGCTGCTGTCCAGTGGCGCGGTGGCGTTCGGCATCATCGCGTTGTTACCGGTGGAGCTTATCCTGCAAGTCGGCTCCTCGGCCGGATTCGCCATGATCTTCGCCCTGCTGATCGCCGCGATCCTGTGGAACCTCGGTACTTGGTGGCTGGGCTTGCCAGCATCGTCGTCGCACACCCTGATCGGCTCGATCATCGGAGTCGGCATGGCCAATGCCCTGATGCACGGGCGTGACGGCACCAGCGGTGTGGACTGGGCGCAGGCGACCAAGGTCGGCTACGCCCTGCTGCTCTCGCCACTGGTCGGCTTCGGCTGCGCCGCACTGCTGCTGTTGGCCTTGAGGGTTTTCGTCAAGAATCGCGCGCTGTACAAGGCGCCCAAGGGCAATACACCGCCACCGTGGTGGATTCGCGGCATGTTGATCCTGACCTGCACCGGCGTGTCCTTCGCCCACGGCTCCAACGACGGCCAGAAAGGCATGGGGCTGATCATGCTGATCCTGGTCGGGACCTTGCCGATGGCGTATGCGCTGAACCGCACCATGCCCGCAGATCAGACGTTGCAGTTCGCCGCGGTCGCTGAAGTGACCCAACAGGCGCTGGTCAAGAGTGCGCCGTTGCCGGCTCCGGCCGACCCGCGAGCGATCCTCTCCGATTTCGTGCGCAGCAAGGATGTCACGCCGCAACTGATCCCCGCCCTCGCGGCGCTGGCCGGCAACATCGGCAACGAAGTGAAGGGGTATGGTTCGCTGTCCAAAGTGCCGGCCGAGGCCATGGGCAACGTGCGCAACGACATGTACCTGACCAGCGAAACCATTCGCCTGATGGACAAGAACAAGGTCGGTAACTTCGACGCCGACACCACCGGCAAACTGCAGCTGTTCAAGCAGCAAATTGACAACGCCACGCGCTTCATCCCGTTGTGGGTGAAGATCGCCGTAGCGATAGCGCTGGGCCTGGGCACCATGGTCGGCTGGAAGCGTATCGTGGTGACCGTGGGCGAGAAAATCGGCAACACCCACCTGACGTACGCGCAAGGTGCCTCGGCGGAGACCGTGGCCATGCTGACCATCGGTGCTGCCGACATGTTCGGCTTGCCGGTCTCGACCACCCATGTGCTGTCTTCGGGGGTGGCCGGGACCATGGTTGCCAATGGCGCAGGCTTGCAGATGAAGACCATCCGCAATCTGCTGATGGCCTGGGTGTTGACCTTGCCGGCGGCGATTGTGTTGTCGGGCAGTCTGTATTGGCTGTTCACCCAGATGTTCTAGCATTTTACCTGTTGGAGCGAGCATGCTCGCGATGGACTCGAAAACGCCGTGGGGTTTCAAACGCCCCGCGTTATCGTTGACGACCATCGCGAGCATGCTCGCTCCTACAAAGTCATGCGTTACAGGATTCGCGCATCAGCACCCGCTCGCGCACCACGTCATACACCCAGTGGTAAACGTAGGTGTACGGCAGGAAAAACAGCAGCACGCCGATATCCAGCAGGAACGCTTGCCACAGGCTGACATTCAGCCACCACGCAATCAACGGTACGCCGAGAGCGACCAGGCCGCCTTCGAACAACAGCGCGTGCACCACGCGGACCCAGGCGTTGTGCGCAATGGCGAAACGCTTGAGCACGCGGTCGAACAGGCCGTTGAAGACCACGTTCCAGGCCAGGGCCAATACGGCAATGACGACGGTGACGACGCCCATTTCCACCATGGGTTTGTCCATGATCCATGCCAGCAAAGGCGTACAAATCAGGATCGCCAGCAGTTCGAAACCAATGGCCTGGAAAATACGTTCGGTAATGGATTTATTGGCGCTCATGGCCTGACTCCTTGAGTGACGACGATTGCCATCATCCAACTTCAGACCGATACTTCATAACCAATAACCATCGATCAAGGCGATAGTTCATGGCGTCCCAGGAAGTGTTGCAGGCGTTCGTCCAGGCGGCGACCCAAGGCTCGTTTTCCGCGGCAGCGCGCAAGCTGGGCCGCAGTCAGTCGACCATCAGCGCCGCCGTCGCCAGCCTGGAAATCGATCTGAACCTGACGCTGTTCGACCGCAGCAGCCGCAAGCCCAGCCTGACCCCGGCCGGGCACGTGATGCTGCAACGGGCCGAAGAGATCCTGGCCGCCACCAGCCGCCTGGAAATGACCGCCAGCCAACTGTCCCAAGGCGTCGAGGCGAAGCTGACCGTGGCGCTCTCGGACACTTATCAATCCGACCGCTTCGAAGCCTCGCTCAGTGCGTTCGAACAGCGTTATCCGGACCTGGAGCTCGAATGCCTGATCGCCGAATGCGACGATCTGGTGGCCTTGGTGCAGAGTGGCCGGGCGCAGATAGCCTTTGCCGAAATGCAGGACAGTTATCCACCGGACCTGGTCAATTCGACGGTGGACGAACGCACGGAAATCGCCCTGTTCGTGTCACCCGAACATCCTCTGGCGACGCTGGAACACATCGACCAGGACGTACTGCAACAGCATCGCGAACTGCGCCTGGCGACCATCGTCAATCCGTATGAGAGCCGTGCAAAAGGGCGCGTCTGGTCGGCGCCGAGTTATTTGATGCTGCTGGAAATGGCCCAGGGTGGTTTTGGCTGGGCACCGCTGCCACGCTGGCTGGTGGCGCGCTTCGGCCCGGGAACCTTGCAAGAGCTGCAGGTGCGTGGCTGGCCAAAAACGGTGTCGGTGGATGCGCTGTGGTCACGCTTGCATCCGCCGGGGCCGGCTGGGAGTTGGTTGCTGGGCAAGATGCTGGAATAGGGGTGTCGCTACTGGCCTCTTCGCGGGCAAGCCCGCTCCCACAAGGGGTTTGTGGTGCACGTCATTCCCTGTGGGAGCGAGCCTGCTCGCGAAGAGGCCAGCAAAAATCACATCACTCCAACGACCGCAATCGAGCCTCAATAAACCGCCGCTCCGGTGCTTGCTGCGTCAACTCCAGCGCCCGCTCATAGGCCGCCCGCGCCTGCTCCACCCTGCCCAACTGTCGACAGAACTCCGCCCGCGCCGAATGCGCCAAGTGGTAATCGAGCAGCTCACCACGGCCCAGAATCCCCTCGACCAGCGTTAGCCCTGCCAACGGTCCATCGCGCCTGGAGATTGCCGCCGCCCGGTTCAATTCGATCACCGGAGACGGCCACGCCCGCAGCAACACCTCATACAGCCCGACGATCTGCGCCCAGTCGGTTTCCTCGATCGACGGCGCTTCGGCGTGCACCGCCGCAATCGCCGCTTGCAGGCAATACGGACCAAATCGTCTGGAGCCCAATGCCCGCTCCACCAGTGCACAGCCTTCGGCAATCATTTGCGCGTCCCACAGCGTGCGGTCCTGGTCGTCCAGCAAAATCAGGTCGCCGTCCGCGCAGGTCCTGGCGAGGCGCCGAGACTCGTGTAACAACATCAGGGCCAGCAAGCCCATGACCTCCGGTTCCGGCAGCAACTCCATCAACAAACGCCCCAGGCGGATCGCTTCACGGGTCAAGTCTTCGCGGGTCACTTGCGCGCCGACGGACGCCGAATAGCCTTCGTTGAACACCAGGTAAATCACCCGCAGCACGCTGTCGAGGCGCTCGGGCAGTTCCGCAAGGGATGGCACCTGATAGGGGATTTTCGCATCACGGATTTTCGCCTTGGCGCGCACGATGCGCTGGGCGATGGTGGCCGGCGCCGATAGAAAAGCCCGGGCGATTTCTTCGGTGGTCAGGTCGCAGACTTCGCGCAGGGTCAACGGCACCTGCGCGTCAGGCGCCAATGCCGGGTGGCAACAGGTGAAGATCAGGCGCAGGCGATCGTCTTCCACGTCTTCGTCACTCCAGTCGGCCTGCTCCAGTGCCTCCAGCTGCGCGACCAGCAGCGGTCGGGACGCGGCAAAACGTGCGCGCCGGCGCAGCACATCGATGGCCTTGAAGCGCCCGGTGGAGACCAGCCAGGCGCGCGGATTGTCCGGCACACCGTCCTGCTGCCAGCGTTCGACCGCTACGAAAAACGCCTCATGCAACGCCTCTTCGGCCAGGTCGAAATCGCCGAGCAGGCGAATCAGGGTCGCAAGAATGCGTCGCGATTCCTGGCGATAAACCTGCTCGACCCTGGCCTGTACCGACAGCGCCGGCATCTTAAGGATTCAACTGTCGGACGGGGCGCACTTCGACACTGCCAACCCTCGCCGCCGGGATGTTCCCGGCAATCTGGAGGGCTTCGTTGAGGTCCTTGGCATCGATCAGGTAAAAGCCGGCCAACTGCTCCTTGGTTTCGGCGAACGGGCCGTCGGTGATCGACATCTTTCCGTTGCGCATGCGCACCGTGGTGGCGGTCTGCACCGATTCCAGGGCCTCGGCGGCGATCATCCGGCCGCTGCCCTGGACAGCCTCGGCATAGGCCAGGCATTCCTCGTCCTTGGGGCTCTCGGGCAGCGAATGCAGCAAGTGCTCTTCGCTGTAGACCAGGCATAAATACTTCATCGCACTCTCCTGATTGAACGGATAACTATGGCTGCAGATTGGCAGTTTCGTGCGGTTTCCCGATGATCAGGGCTCCAGATTGAACAAGGTCGTGCCGCTCGTCATGTCGAACGGGGCCGACCAGTGTTCATGGACGATGCGCCATTGCCCGGCTTCGCGCCGATAGCAGGCGGTCACGCGCATCCAGCAGGCCTGGGTTTCACCCTGTTCGTTAGTGCCGCCGCAATGGGCCAGCCAATGGGCGAAGGCGATGTGCTCATCGGCCACGATGTTCATGTGGTCGAAGTCGAATGTGTGCTGGCCCTGGCACATTTCCATGCACTCCAGCCAATGCGCGCGATAGGCGGCCTTGCCGCGAAATTGCAGGGCCTTGACGGCGTCGTAGGAGACGATGTCGTCGGCGTACAAGGCCATGATTTTTTCGACGTCCTTCGAGATGACCGCTTCACGGTAGGTGGCGATCAGGGTCTGGATTTCGTGGGTATCGCTCATGGTGGTTCTCCGTGGTTTTTAGAGTGAAGACACCCTTAGTCGACTGGCGATCCGCCTGATCGACAGTCGAAATAAAAAAAATCCATGAACGCAAACTCGCTAGAATCCAAGACTCATTCCTGTTGGAAAAAGGACACTCCAGTGACAGCCCGACTCGTGCCTTACGAAAGCCTGAATGCGCTGCAGCGCCAGCAAGTCGAGGCCATCGAAGTGCATCCGGAACAAACCAGGTTTTCAGGCGACATTCACGGTGCGTTGCACACCCTGTTGTCCAAGCCCGGCCCCGGCGTCAAGGGATTTGCCCTGCTGGCCGATGCGGTGCCCGTGGCCTTCCTGCTGCTCAAACGCCCACCGGTATTGCCCGCCTGGGCCAACGAACACAGCGCCACACTGCACGCCTTGCAAGTCGATCAGCGCGTTCAAGGCAAAGGTTACGGCAAGGCTTGCCTGCAAGCGCTACCCGAGGTGGCACGCATGGCGTGGCCGGAAATCAGGGGGCTGGAATTGTCGGTGGACGCGGACAATGAGTCTGCGATTGCGTTGTATGCCAAGTATGGATTTGTCGACAGTGGCGAGGCATACAAGGGGCGGATCGGCTATGAGCGGCGGATGGGCCTGGTGTTCTGACTGGCACACACGCCCCCCTGTAGGAGCGAGCATGCTCGCGATGGAGGTCAACGATGACGCGGGAAACCTGACGCCCCGCGGTGCCCTCTGGTTTTTCGCGAGCAGGCTCGCTCCTACAAGGATTCTGCGTCGGGTTTAGAGATTCAGCACCATCTCATGCCACGCCATGCCGCCATGGTCGGACGCCGATGGCTTGATGTAGGCAAAACCAAAGCCCGCATACAAAGGAATATGTCGTTCCTTGCACATCAGGTTGATGCTGACCTTGCCCATCGCACGCATACGTTCGATGAACTCGCCCATCAAGCGCTTCGCCAGGCCCTGCCCCTGGTAATCCGGGTGCACGACCACCGACATGATCACCACGTGTGGGCCCGCCGGGTCGTGGCCGATCAGTTCCTTGAACGCTTCGTCGGACATTTCCACCTGGAACGCCGCTCCGGAATTGATGAAACCGGCTACAACGCCGTCCACTTCGGCGACGATGAAACCCTCGGGCCAGGTGGCGATGCGGGTGGCGATTTTCTCTCGGGTGGCGGCTTCGTCACCTTCGTAGGCAACGGTTTCGATGGCGAAGCAACGGTCCAGATCAGCGGGCGTGACGTGGCGGATGACGGTGTTCATGGCAGCTCGGAATCGGCGGGGAAAGACCGGGAATGATAATTCAGCCTCGGCGCGACATCGAGAGACGAATCGGCTGATCCGCCTCCCGATGCACTGGTCACGCCTTGAGCGGCAGCCAGAGTTCCAGCTTCCCGGTCTTCAGCCTGGGGTTGAAGTCTTCGCTATAGCGCTCGAACTCCGGTGCATTCAACAGTTCGTGCCCGGACTGCGGTAACCACGTGCCATGGATGTACTGGAAAGTTTGCGCCAAGGACGCCAGCGCCCCCTTGTGTTCGAACACCACATACTGCTGAGGCTGGACCTCGACCCAGCGGTAGGTGTCCGGTAAATCGTCGAGCTTGCTGATCTCGACGCCAGCGATGTAATCAAAGCCGCCCTTGCCATCGAAATTGCAGCAGACGCCGTAGGTCACTTCGCCCTTTTGCCCTGGAACATTGCCAATATGAGGAATGAATTTTTCCCAGAGTTCGGGAATGTCTTTTACGGTTTGCTGGGTGAAGTGTCCGCCAAGCCCTGCGATCAGCAGGAAGTGTCCATGTTCGAAGCGGGGTTCCGTCACTTCGACGTTTGTTTGTTCTTCCATGACTCGACTCCTGGAAGGTAAAAAGTGGGTTCGGCTGGGAGTATAGAAGCCAAACCCGATTCGCCCACTTACAGGGCGTGCAACTGCTCGACGGCACCTGCGCCAACAAATTCGTTGTAACCCGATAGAATCACGTACACCGCGAAATAGCAGAAGATCGCCGCCGATGCCAGGTAGGAATAACGCAGCAGCTTGTCGCCGAGCATCTTGCCGCCGTGGCTCGCTGCGAAACATAGGCCGGCGGACCACAGCAAGCCAGCGCAGAGAAACCCGCCAAGAAAGAGCGCGGAGCTGAGCGGACCGCCGCCACCGGAACGGGCGATCAACGTGCCACCCACCGCGGCGAACCAGAGAATCGCGCTCGGCGACGACATGGCGAGAAAAATCCCACGGAAAAACTCTTTGCGATGGGAGTTATGTCCCACCTCGGCGGTTTCGGCCAGCAGCGCCTCATGGTGGATCGCCGAGTAAATCATCTTCGCCGCGAAGTACACCAGCAGCGCCGAACCGCCGATCCACAGCACCCAGCGCACGGTTTCGTATTGCAGCAAAACCGTCATGCCGGCCAGTGCCAGCACGGCGTAGATCAGGTCACCGACGCAGGTGCCCAAGCCCAGGGCGAAGCCTTGGAAATAGCCGCGCTGCATCGCCAACGTGATCATGGCGATATTGGCCACGCCGATGTCAAGGCACAGCGACAGGCTCAACAAAAAGCCACTGGTAAATTCCATCAGACCCTTTCCTTCGGAAAAATTTGTTTACGTTGAGGCTGGACAGCCTGCCATAGCTGATCGTACATTCCGCCACAGGCCACCGCAGTGGCCAGCGTCGCTCGGACGGTTCCGGGCGCTTACGTTATCCGAGGCAACAATGGCCGAACAAGGTTCGCCGCGCCGCTTTGCGCGCATCGATCGACTCCCCCCTTACGTTTTCAACATCACTGCCGAGCTGAAGATGGCCGCCCGTCGTCGTGGCGAAGACATCATCGACTTGAGCATGGGCAACCCCGATGGCGCCACCCCGCCACACATCGTCGAAAAACTGGTCACTGTCGCCCAGCGCGCAGACACCCATGGCTACTCCACGTCCAAGGGTATTCCGCGCCTGCGCCGAGCCATTTCCAATTGGTACAAGGAGCGCTACGAGGTCGACATCGACCCGGAAAGCGAGGCCATTGTCACCATCGGTTCCAAGGAAGGCCTGGCACACTTGATGTTGGCCACCCTCGACCAGGGCGACACCGTGCTGGTACCCAACCCGAGCTACCCGATCCACATCTACGGTGCCGTTATTGCCGGCGCCCAGGTGCGTTCAGTGCCGCTGGTGCCGGGCGTGGATTTCTTCGCTGAACTGGAACGAGCCATTCGCGGTTCGATCCCGAAACCGAAGATGATGATCCTTGGTTTCCCGTCCAACCCCACCGCCCAGTGCGTGGAGCTGGATTTTTTCGAACGGGTGATCGCTCTCGCCAAGCAGTACGACGTGCTGGTGGTGCATGACCTGGCCTACGCCGACATCGTCTACGACGGCTGGAAAGCCCCGTCGATCATGCAGGTGCCCGGCGCAAAGGACATCGCCGTCGAATTCTTCACCCTGTCCAAGAGCTACAACATGGCGGGCTGGCGTATCGGTTTCATGGTCGGCAACCCGGAACTGGTCAACGCCCTGGCGCGGATCAAGAGCTACCACGACTACGGCACCTTCACCCCGCTGCAAGTGGCGGCCATTGCGGCGCTTGAAGGCGATCAGCAATGTGTGCGCGATATCGCCGAACAGTATCGGCAGCGCCGTAACGTGCTGGTCAAAGGCTTGCATGAATTGGGCTGGATGGTGGAAAACCCGAAAGCGTCGATGTACGTCTGGGCCAAGATTCCCGACGCGTACGCGCACCTGGGCTCGCTGGAGTTCGCCAAGAAACTGCTGGCCGAGGCCAAGGTCTGCGTCTCGCCGGGTGTGGGCTTTGGTGAGTATGGTGACGATCACGTGCGCTTCGCGCTGATCGAAAACCAGGACCGGATTCGTCAGGCCGTACGCGGGATTCGCGGGATGTTCCGGGCGGATGGGCTAGGCACCAAAACCAACGCCTGACACAAAACCCTGTGGGAGCGAGCAAGCCCGCTCCCACACTGGATCTCGTTCTTCCTGAGATCATCACCCACAAAAAAACCGCATCGCTGCGGTTTTTTTTTGTCTGGCGAAACGCTTAGACGAACAACGACAACAACAGGATAAAGCCCAACCCCACCACCGACAGGATGGTTTCCATCGCTGTCCAGGTCTTGAACGTCTCTGCCACGGTCATGTTGAAGTACTGCTTCACCAACCAGAAACCGGCGTCGTTCACGTGAGACAGGATCAAGGAACCGGCACCGGTGGCCAGGACCAGCAGCTCACGGTTCACACCCGGAATCATCCCCACCACCGGCACCACGATGCCCGCGCCAGTAATGGTTGCAACGGTCGCCGAACCGGTGGCAATACGAATCACCGCCGCCACCAGCCACGCCAGCAGGATCGGCGAAATCTGCGCGGCCACCGCCATGTGGCCGATCACGTCACCCACGCCGCTGGTCACCAGCATCTGCTTGAAGCCACCACCGGCACCGATGATCAGGATGATCGCGGCAGTCGGTGCGAGGCTCGCGTCCAGCCATTTGAGCATCTGTTGCGAACCGATGCCCTGCTTGTAGCCGAAGGTGTACAGCGACAGAAGCAACGCCAACAGCAGCGCGGAGATCGGGTGACCGATCAGGTCCATGAAAGTGCGGAAGAAGTTGCCGTCCGGCAGCACCACATCGGCAAAGGTTTTCAGCAGCATCAGGAACACTGGCGACAACACGGTGACCAGGGTGATGCCGAAGCTCGGCAGATCGCCTGCATCCGACTCACGCGCCAGTTGGTCCACCAGTTCCTGATTCGGATGACCGGGAATGTGCTTGGCGATGAACGTACCGAAGATCGGGCCGGCAATGATCGCCGTCGGCAGCGCAACGATCAGGCCGTACAGAATGGTTTTACCGATGTCGGCACCGAACACACCGATGGCCAGCAACGGACCCGGGTGCGGCGGCACCAGGCCATGCACCGCGGACAGACCAGCCAGCAGCGGGATACCGATCTTGATGATCGACACGCCAGTGCGGCGGGCAACGATGAACACCAGCGGGATCAACAGTACGAAGCCGATTTCGAAGAACAGCGGGATGCCCACCAGGAAGGCAGCGAACATCATTGCCCACTGCACCTTGTCCTTGCCGAAGGCGCGGATCAGGGTCTGGGCGATCTGGTCCGCCCCGCCCGACTCGGCCATCATTTTTCCGAGCATGGTCCCCAGCGCCAGGATGATCCCGACGAAACCGAGCACGCCACCGAAGCCGTCCTGGAACGCCTTGATGATGGTGCCGATCGGCATGCCTGAGGTCAGCCCGAGGAAAGCGGCGGCGATGATCAGGGCAATGAAAGGGTGGAACTTGAACTTGGTGATCAGGACGATAAGCCCGATAACCGTGACCACTGCGTCAAGCAGCAGAAACGTCTCGTGGGACATGCCAAACATTAGGGGTGTCTCCTGGTTGTTGTTGTTATTAAAGCGGGTAATTCGAAAGCCATAAGGACAGCGCTATCTCTACAAGCAAAAAATTAACTGGCGCGCTTCAAGCCATGCTCGAGCCACCAGAGGTGTGCCTGGACAGCCAGTTCGTCAACGCTGTGGATCGAGGCATTGAGCGCCAATGTCAGTGGCTCGCCCTTGGGAGACTCGAGGGTGGCGAACTGACTTTCGATCAAGGTTGCCGGCATGAAATGGCCTGGCCGATGGGAGACGCGTTCGGCGGCGACTTCCGAGGTCAGCTCCAGGAACACAAAACCCAGGCCTGGCAAGGCACTGCGCAGGCGTTCGCGGTAGATGTGCTTGAGCGCCGAGCAGGTCAACACCGGGCGCTGACCCAGCGCATCGATGCGGCGCAACTCATCGCACAGGCTGTCGAGCCAGCCGGCACGGTCTTCATCGTTCAGGGGAATTCCCGCGCTCATCTTTTCGATATTGGCGGCAGGATGGAAAGAGTCGCCTTCAATGGCAGTGGCGCCGCTCAGTTGGCACAGGGCTTCGCTGACGCACGTCTTGCCGCAACCGGCAACGCCCATGATGACCAGGGCGGTGATGGGATGATTCATGTAACACCTCAGCGCGCAGACAGCGCTACCTTTGCAAGCTATGACACTGGATCAAAAGTAGAAGTTGCCGACGCCTTCTTGTCATTTTTGTGGGTTGCAGCATGTTTGTCCCAATGCCAAAAAGCGAGGATCAGGCGAACCCCCACTTACGCATTTGCAGCTGCATCGAGACAGCGCTACCTTAGTGCCTTGAATTTTGTTTGGCAAGCCGTCGATGACTTCAACTAAAAACGATAAAAATACCCGCACCACTGGCCGCCCAACCCTGAACGAAGTGGCACGCCTGGCCGGTGTCAGTCCGATTACCGCTTCGCGCGCCTTGCGCGGGGTCAGTACGGTGGCCACCGAACTGGTGGAAAAAGTCCAGAAAGCCGCGCTGGAACTCAACTACGTGGTCAACCCCGCGGCCCGTGCCTTGGCTTCGGCGCAGAGCCATTCGGTGGTGGTATTGGTGCCGTCCTTGTCCAACCTGCTGTTCATCGACACCCTGGAAGCCATTCATCAGGTGTTGCGCCCCAAGGGCTTCGAGGTGCTGATCGGCAACTTCCATTACTCGCGCGACGAAGAAGAAAACCTGCTGCGCAACTATATGGCCTATCAACCCCGAGGCTTGCTGCTGACCGGCTTCGACCGCACCGAAAGTTCGCGACGGATGATCGAAGCCAGCAACATCCCGTGCGTGTACATGATGGAACTCGACAGTGCTGCCGGGCTCAATTGCGTCGGCTTCTCGCAACTGGCTGCCGGCGAAACGGCGGCCGAGCATTTACTCTCGCGTGGGCGCAAGCGCCTGGCCTACATCGGTGCGCAGCTGGACCAACGCACTCTGTTGCGCGGTGAAGGTTTTCGCAAAGCCCTGAAAAAGGCCGGCCTGTATGACCCCGACCTGGAAGTGCTGACCCCGCGCGCCTCGTCCGTCGGCTTGGGCGGCGAGCTGTTTCTGCAACTGCTGGCCAGTCACCCGGACGTCGATGCGATTTTCTTCGGCAACGACGACCTGGCCCAGGGCGCCCTGCTTGAGGCCATGCGCTGCGGGATCAAGATTCCCGAACAGGTGGCGATTCTTGGCTTCAACGATTTGCCGATGTCGGAACACATGGTCCCGCGCCTGAGCAGCATCAACACACCGCGCGAAGCCATCGGCCGTCGTGCGGCGGAGCAGATGCTCACATTGATGGCCGGTAACACCGTGGCCAAACCGGTGCAGGACATGGGGTTTGAGTTGAAGGTGCGCGAGAGTACGTGAGACCGGTGCTTCCCCGCTGTGAAACGATAGCGCCGCGAAACCGGATGCCTCCTGGTGACCACGCCTACGAGGCAGTCCGGCCCCGCAGCGGTATTTCGAAACACATTTTGTCCTGCGCTTCACGGATGGCGGATACAGAATCCGCAAATTCCGTTCCCGGCTGACATTCCTATGCGCAAGACGATCTTCATGACCTCCCTGCTGATGCTCTCGCTCGGACAGGTATCTGAGGCGCAAGTGTCGCAGCCGAGTGATTGGACTCACCTCCTGACAGATCCACGCTTCATTCCAGCGATAAAAAACTGTCTGGCCGCTCACCCGAAGGGCGAGGGCCCTGCCGTCGTAATGGATGTCTGGCATTCGAGCATGGAAGATGCAGGCGTCATGACCACTGACCTCACAGGACGTAGAAATGAATGCTACGCCAGCAAGGACACAGGCTTGGTAAGCCGGTCCAAGACCGTGTTCGATCTGCCTGGTCCGCTGTTCGTTTCAGTGGATCAAGCCAAGGTTGCGCCCCAAGGCGAGTGCATCGTATCCACCCCGGTGTTCATCGACCAACAGCTTCAGGGCTGGGTCCTGCGCCAACCCATCCTCAACCAACAGATTCCCAGCGCCTGCTCTTGGCCTATCTGGGCCGGTCTATTCCAAGGCGAGAAATAAGGAGCGAAAGTCACCCGATCCAACACGCCGTACCGTCAAGCGGTGCGACGCCCATGCCTTGGGATTTCAACTAGTCTTGAATGTGTTTCTCATCCCGCTGAGTGCTCGCTGTGGCTGAAAAACTGTTAATTTCCTGAAGCGCACATACGCTAACGGAGTAGCACAATGGAACACACACTGAAGATTCTGGGAAAAGCCTCGTCGATCAACGTCAGGAAGGTCCTGTGGACCTGTGAGGAGTTGGGCCTTTCCTACGAACGCGAGGATTGGGGCAGCGGTTTCGCCTCGACCCACAGCCCTGAGTTTCTCCGGTACAACCCCAACGCACAGGTACCGGTGATCATCGATGAGGCCGGTGTGCTGTGGGAGTCCAACACCATATGCCGCTACCTCTGCGCCAGGCACCAGCATCACCACACGGAGCTGCTACCCGGCGAACCGGCCGCCCGCGCCCGGGTGGAACAGTGGATGGATTGGCAAGCCACCGATCTCAACTCGTCGTGGAGTTATGCGTTCATGGCGCTGGTGCGCAAGGATCCGGAATACCAGGATGCTCATCGCATCGACATCAGTGTGCGCGGCTGGAACCAGAAAATGGCCATCCTCGAACATCAGCTCGCAACCACCAAGGCGTATGTCGCCGGGGCAAAATTCACCGTGGCCGACATTGTCATCGGCCTCTCGGTCAACCGTTGGCTGATGACGCCCATCGAGCGTCCCGACTATTCGGCCGTCGACGAGTATTTCAAACGCCTGGCGCAACACCCGGGTTTTCTCAAACACTGCTGTAACGGCTTGCCTTGAGCCACTTCCGATAGCGGTCGACCGCTGCCGCCCGGCGGCAAGGCCTGACCGCAAACCCACCTTGCCTACCGGGTTAAATAATTCTAACAATCTGATTTAATTGATATTTTATCTACGGGCATACTATTTGCTGAAGCACTGTACCGCCAATACCTACAAGGTCTGCTTATCATGTTGGTCAGTGCAAAATCAAACCTGGTAACCCCCCTTCCCAAGCGCCCCGGTGAGGATCCGACAGCTGAAGCCGCCGCCGGCCTGCAAAGCGTCATGACGCAGGCCTTGCAGAACAACCTGCAGGCGCAAACCACGCAAACCAGCACCCAGGTCGAGGAATCCGCTACGCAACTGTCCACGCAACAGGTGAATGAAGCCACTCGCATCAGCGATAACGTCGACGAAGCGTTCGCCAAGACCCGCGTTGGCCTGCAGGCAACCTCCGCGCCGCTGCCCGACGACGTCAAGGACAGGATCGGCGATGGTTCAGCGACAGCCGAATTCAAGGACTACATGAGCAAGACCCCGGAACAGCGCATGCGCGATGCGATCCTGCAAGAGATGGGCTTGACCCAGGAGGAGATCGATCAGATGCCACCGGAGAAACAACAAGCCATCGGCGAAGAAATAGCCCAGCGCGTGCGGGAGAAGGCGCAGATGGCTGCAGCCGAGAAAGACCAGCGCAGGGGTGAACACACCAGTATCGAGGGTGTGGACAAGCTCATCGCCTCGCTGTAACGACGCGGTGATGGTTGTTGTAGGAGCGAGCATGCTCGCGATGAACCCGAGAACGACGCGGGGCGCCAGGATCCCCGCGTCATCGTTGACGACCATCGCGAGCAGAGCTCGCTCCTACAGGGAAATCAAGGGGGTGATCAGTTCAACTGCAAGGTCGAGTTGAACTGGCTGATCGCGTCCACCACATGTCGCGATCCCTGCTGGATTTCCAGGATCACCTCCCCCGCCTCGTTCGCCAGCTCCACGCCCAGCCCGGTTCGACTCAGGCTCGACTGCATGCTCGACACCGCACTCAATGACAGGTCGTGGTTCTTGCGCACCACATCGACAATTTCCAGGGTGGCCTGGCTGGTGCGTGCGGCAAGGCTGCGCACTTCATCGGCCACCACGGCAAACCCTCGCCCATGCTCGCCGGCACGGGCCGCTTCGATGGCGGCGTTGAGCGCCAGCAAGTTGGTCTGATCGGCAATCCCGCGGATGGTCTGGACGATGGTGCCGATGATGTCGGACTGTTGGCTCACCGCATCGATGCTCAGCGCCGCCTGGTTCAAGTCCCTGGAGATGTCCTGGATGATCTGCACCGTTTGCTGCACCACCTCGGAGCCCTTGCGCGCGCAGGCGTCGTTTTGCACCGAGGTACTGTGGGCAGAATCCGCGGCGGTTTGCAGGGTCGTCATTTGTTGGGTGATGTCGCTGGCGAACTTGACCACTTTGTACAGGCGGCCCTTGGCGTCGAATAACGGATTATAGGAAGCTTCCAGGTATATCGTCTGGCCCTGCTTGTTCTTGCGCTCGAAACGATGCGAGTGATATTCGCCTCGGTTCAGCGAGGCCCAGAAATTCCTGTAGCCCTGGGATTCCGCTTCGGCACGATGACAGAACATGCTGTGATGCTGACCGACGATTTCATGGAGCGAGTACTGGGTGGTTTTCAGGAAGTTTTCGTTTGCGCTGATCACTCGGCCTTCCGGGGTGAATTCGATCACTGCCATGGAGCGACCAATGGCGGCGAGCCGGCTTTCGTTTTCGTGTTCCTTGATGACCCTGGCAGAAATATCGGTGGCCACCTTGATCACGCTGCGCACCTGCCGATCAGGACCCAATACCGGCATGTAGCTGGCTTCGAGCCAGATCTCCTTGCCGCTTTTGTCCAAGCGCAGAAAGGTTCCGCTGATCGGTTCGCCCCGAGCCAGATCGCGCCACAATTTGGCGTACTCCTCGCTGCGGTAAAACGCCTCTTCACAGAACATCCGGTGATGTTTGCCGCGCACTTCGTCGGCGCTGTAACCCATGACCTTGCAAAAATTCTCGTTGGCATCGAGGACAATGCCATCGGGACTGAATTCAATCATCGCCATCGACCGGCTGACGGCAGCCAGCTTGGCGTTGGCCTCAGTCAGCGCGCAGCTGAAACGTTCGATTTCCAGCAGGTCAGCCTTGTGATGCAGGTTAAACATGGTCGTACCACCTATGCGCGTTTATGAAAGTTGCTGGTCTTTCAAATCCACCACTACGTTCAATAGAACAGGTACACGCATCCCTCCAAAAAGGAGGAATGAACAGGTGATAGGTGATGTTCGATCGAAGGAAGTCCTTATCGCGACACTCCCATCAAGACATCCTTCTCTTGATAGCCCGGCGTCGGGCCAGCCCTAACGTGCTCATAAGCGAACTCCATTTCCAGACAGCTTCCTGCAAGTGTGTCGGTGCCTTGAATTGCGCACTCTGGCAGCTTGGCTCGATGATCCAATGCCGGCGATAACGGTCGGCATGGTTAGTTAGACGTCAGCATAGACATCGGTCTTCGGCTTGCAAGGCCACTAGTCGGCCAGTATCGAGGACAAAATCGGTTCAGCGCGCCCAAGGGCTGCTCCGGTGGGAAGCTCGACCTCTAATGGGCAAATAACATGAACATGGGCGCAAACGCGATGCTCATGATCCTATTGTTATTCTCGGTCAGTCGGCTCTGGGCATTGATCTCCGTCCAGGTACCGACGACGCGGGCATCTTCGGGAACGCTGAACGGACAACAGCCCTTACCCAGGATCACCTCCCTGATATTGCTCATCACCATGTTGCCCTTCGCGCCCGGCCCATCCACTCCGAAGATCTTTACTGTGCCGGTCTTGTTGTTGTGCTGCCAGGAGAGGACCTGGGCGCTCATGTCATAGTCGGACAGATTGACGGGCCCATTTTTCGCCGTACTGAGCAATGACAGTTTCCTGCCGGCAAAATCCGACGCGGTCCAGAAACAGACGTAACCGTAATCACAGTTGCGATCGGACTGACCTGCGTCGCCGGGTACCGGGAACGTCACCACAGCGGCACCATTGTCATATACCACTTGAGTGGTACTGATTTGCTTGCCTCCCGATTTTCGACTGAGCTGGCGCTCGATTTGTCGTTGCACCATGACTTTTTGCTCAGTCGTCATGCCGGGCTCGAACAACGCATAGGGGCTGCGCTCGACTGTCGCCTGTTTCGCCGAAAAAAACAGTGCGCCAACTCCGAGGCAGAGTGCCACGAACGCAACCAGCCATTTGCTGTTCATGTAGAGACTCCATTTGCCAGGAACGCTGAACACAGTCAGCGTGAGCAGGAAAACAGCGTCTTCCCGGCACAATGGAATGTCTACTGTCAGAAATAACAGGCTCGACCGATGGCACCGCCCGGTCGATTGTAGAAATAACCCCGCATCCCGCTTGCGCGCCCCCCTCCTGCTCACTAACGTAGCGCCTTTATTGCGCGCCGCCGCCTTTACCCCCCGCAGGAGCTTTGCCATGGCCTCGCCAGCCCTTTCACATTTTCTACCCCGGTTCGGCGTTGCCGCAGCAGTGGCGGGTGTCTTGAGCCTGACCGGTTGTCAGAGCTTCAATGCCCAGGACACCCTCCCGCCCACCTCCGGCGTACAGCCGCTCAAAGGCCTGGCGCAGAACGTTTCGGTTCGGCGCAATGCGATGGGCATACCGTTGATCGAAAGCAGCACTTTCCACGACGCACTGTTCGCCCTCGGCTATGTGCACGCCAGTGACCGCATCACCCAGATGGTCACCCTGCGTTTGCTCGCCCAGGGTCGATTGGCCGAGATGCAGGGAGCGGACCTGTTGGACGCCGACCGCTATATGCGCGCGGTCAACCTGAAGAAGAGCGCTGGCGAGCTGTACAAGGCCTCCTCACCGCGACTCAAGCGCTTCTTCGAAGTCTATGCCCGCGGGGTCAACGCCTATCTGTTCCGCTACCGCGACAAGCTGCCTGCCGACCTCGCCGCCACCGGGTACAAGCCCGAGTACTGGAAGCCGGAAGACTCGGCGCTGATTTTCTGCCTGCTCAACTTCAGTCAGTCAGCCAACCTGCCCGAGGAAATTGCCTCGCTGGTGCTGGCCCAGAGCGTCACTACCGACAAACTGCCGTGGCTGACCCCTTCGGCCCCGGATGAAAAACTGCCACTGGCCGAAAGTGAAAAGCTGCAGGGCATCAAGCTCAGCGGGCAAGTACCGGGGCTGGCCGAGATCAGCAAGGCCACCGGCCAGCTGTCCGAGCTTAATCTGCTGGCCGCCACCTCATCGAACAACTGGGCCATTGCCCCGCAGCGCAGCCGCAGCGGTAAAAGCCTGCTGGCCAGCGACAGCCACGGGCCGATGGGGGTACCGGCGCTGTTTAGCTACGTGCAGATCCGCACATCGAAGTACCAGGCTTCCGGTGTGACCCTCGCCGGGTTGCCGATGATCCTGGGTGGTTTCAATGGCAAAGTGGCCTGGAGCATGACCAGCGTCATGGGCGACAACCAGGACCTGTTCCTGGAAAAAATCAAACGCCAGGGTAATGGGCTGTCCTACGAAACCGCTGGCAAGTGGCAGCCGGCGATCGTGCGCAATGAAACCTACTTCGTCAAAGGCCAGCGGCCGATTCGCGAAGCGATATTCGAAACCCGCCACGGTCCCCTGCTCAACAGTGCCCAGGGCCTGGCGCAGGGCAGCGGTTTCGGCCTGGCCTTGCAAACGCCGAACTTTACCGACGACAAGAGCCTGGACGCCTTCTTTGACCTGTCCCGGGCGCAGAATGTCGAGAAAGCCTCGGACGCCAGCCGCGAGATTCGCGCCATTACCTTGAACCTGATGTTCGCCGATGCCAGCCACATTGGCTGGCAAGTCACCGGCCGCTATCCAAACCGCCGCGAAGGCGAAGGCCTGTTGCCCTCGCCTGGTTGGGAGGGACGTTACGATTGGGACGGTTACGCCGACCCGATGCTGCACCCCTACGATCAGGACCCGGCCCAAGGCTGGCTCGGCACCGCCAACCAGCGGGTCATTCCCCATGGCTATGGCATGCAGCTATCCAACTCCTGGTCGGCACCGGAACGTGGCGAGCGCCTGGCCGAACTGGCCGGCGTGGGCAAGCACGACACCCGTAGCCTGATCGCCATGCAGTACGACCAGACCACCACCTTCGCCGCCAAACTGAAGAAAATGTTCGAAGCACCGGGGATGTCACAGCCGCTCAAGCAGGCCATCGAGGCCTTGCCCGTGGCGGATCGCGGCAAGGCACGCGAGGCCCTGACCCGCTTGATGGCATTTGACGGCAAACTCAGCCCGACCTCCGCCGATGCGGCCATCTACCAGCTGTTCCTGCAGGAAAGCACCCGGCAGATTTTCCTCGATGAATTGGGGCCACAAGGCAGCCCGGCGTGGCAAGCTTTCATCGCCAATGGCAGCTTGTCTTACGCGGCGCAGGCCGATCACTTGCTGGGGCGCGAAGACAGTCCATTCTGGGATGATGTGCACACCGCGCAGAAAGAAGACAAACCGGCGATCCTCGCCCGCAGCCTGGCGGCGGCGATCACCGCTGGCGACAGTCAGTTGGGTGGCGATCATAAAGCCTGGCAGTGGGGCAAACTTCACCGCTATGAGTGGAAGAACGCCAGCGGCCAGACCGTGCGAGGTTCGCAGCCAGCCGGCGGCGACCACACCACCCTCAACACGGCCGCCTATTCCGTGGGCCAAGACTTCAACACCACACGGGTGCCGGCCATGCGCCTGATCGTCGACTTCGGCCAACCCGAACCACTGATGGGCCAGATCGCCACCGGCCAGTCCGGCAACCCGGCCAGCCCGAACTACCTCAACGGTATCGAGCCATGGCTGAAGGGGCAGTATCAGAGCTTGCCAATGCAGCCGGAGAATTTCGACCGGGTGTATGGAACCAAGCGCCTGACCCTGACACCTGGAAAATAACCACATTCCCTGTAGGAGCTGCCGCAGGCTGCGATCTTTTGATCTTGATCTTTGAAAAAACAAGGTCAAAGATCGCAGCCTGCGGCAGCTCCTACAGGGGGTAGGTTGTTTACCCGGGAATTCCCGATAGAACTTCTTCGCCCGCGCCAGCCTCCTAGCTAACAAGCCCCTGCACTTGGACAGCAACGTGGACCTTGTCATCGCGCGCCCTGAAGGCTTGTACTGCCCCGCCGGCGATTTCTACATCGATCCGTGGCGGCCGGTCGAGCGTTCGGTCATCACCCACGCCCATGGCGACCACGCCCGCACCGGCAACCAGCACTACCTGGCGGCAGCACCCGGTGAAGGGATACTGCGGGCACGACTGGGCCAGGACATCGACCTGCAAACCCTGGCGTATGGCGAGCGGTTGCTGCATCACGGCGTTACCCTGAGTTTCCACCCCGCCGGCCACGTCCTCGGCTCGGCCCAGGTGCGCCTGGAATATGGCGGGGAAGTCTGGGTGGCGTCAGGTGACTACAAGATCGAACCCGACGGCACCTGCGCACCGTTCGAACCGGTGCGCTGTCACACCTTCATCACCGAGTCGACATTCGGCCTGCCGATCTATCGCTGGCAGCCCCAGGCGCAGGTCTTTGCCGAGATCAATCAATGGTGGCAGGCCAATGCCGAGCTAGATAAAGCCAGCGTGCTGTTCTGTTATTCCTTCGGCAAGGCCCAGCGCATTCTCCATGGCATCGATGCCAGCCTCGGGCCGATCCTGACGCATGGCGCGGTGGAGCCGCTGAACCGTGTCTATCGCGAGGCCGGCATAGACCTGCCGCCAACGCTCTACGCTGGCGATTTCCAAAAAAACGATCCGATTCTGCGCAAAGCGCTGGTCATCGCTCCGCCTTCGGCCGGTGGCAGCACCTGGATGCGCCGTTTCGGCGACTACAGCGACGGTTTCGCCAGCGGCTGGATGCGCTTGCGCGGAACGCGTCGGCGACGTGGGGTGGATCGCGGTTTCGTGTTGTCCGATCACGCAGACTGGCCGGGATTGCTGTGGGCCATCGAACAGACTGGCGCTGAGCGGGTAATGGTCACGCACGGTTCCGTCGCGGTATTGGTGCGCCACCTGCGTGAACAAGGCCTCGATGCCCAGGGCTTTCGCACCGAGTACGGTGACGATGAGGAGGCATCGACCGCCGAAGCCGAGAGCGTCGAGGCACTGCCATGAAGGCTTTCGCCCAGCTGTACGCCGAACTCGACGCCACGACATCGAGCAACGCCAAGCTGGCGGCGATGCAAGAGTATTTTGCTCAGGCCGCGCCGGAAGATGCCGCGTGGGCGGTGTACTTTCTGTCCGGAGGACGCCCCAGGCAATTAGTGCCGGTGCGCGTCCTGCGGGAGTTGGCAGTCGCGTATTCCGGGCTTTCGGCGTGGCTGTTCGAAGAAAGCTACCAGGCGGTGGGCGACCTGGCGGAAACGATTTCCCTGGTGTTGCCCGAATCGCCTTATCGCTCCAGCGACGGATTGGCGGTATGGATCGAAGAAAAACTGCTGCCATTGCGCGGCGAATCCCCGCAGGTGCTCGCCGAACGCCTGCCCGCTCTCTGGTCGCAACTGGACCGCCCCAGCCTTATGCTGTGCATCAAGTTGATCACCGGCAGCTTTCGCGTCGGTGTCTCGAAGTTGCTGGTGACCCGAGCGCTGGCCTCCATGACTGGCCTGGACAGCAAGCGCGTGGCCCAACGAATGGTCGGCTACACCGATTTGTCCAACCGCCCCACTGCCGCCAGCTACTTGAAGTTGATCGCCGCGCAATCTCCCGACGAACATGCGCAACGCGGCGGTCAGCCGTATCCGTTTTTCCTCGCCCATGCCCTGGCACAACCGGTCGAACAATTCGAAGCGCTGTTCGGCACCGCCAGCCAGTGGCAGGTCGAATGGAAGTGGGATGGCATCCGCGCCCAGATCGTCAAACGCGAAGGACGCCTATGGATCTGGTCGCGCGGTGAAGAATTGGTCACCGATCGCTTTCCTGAATTTGACAGTATGATCCACTGCTTGCCCGACGGCACCGTGATCGACGGCGAGATCGTCGCCTGGAAAGCCGCTCACACAGGGACCGAAGATGCCTTCGATCCGCCTCCGGATTCCCCTGCCGTACAACCTTTCGCCCTGTTGCAGCAGCGGATCGGCAGGAAAAACCTCACCCGCAAGATTCTCAATGACGTGCCGGTGGTCATCCTCGCGTACGACTTGCTGGAATGGCAAGGCGAGGATTGGCGCAATCAGCCGCAAAACCGGAGGCGCAGTCAACTGGAGAAGGTAATCACCCAGGCCAACAATCCTCTGCTGCTCGCCTCGCCCTTATTGACCGGCGAAGACTGGTTCGACCTCGCCCGCCAGCGGGAAGCATCGCGCCGGCTCGGGGTCGAAGGCATGATGCTCAAGGCTCGGGACGCGCTCTACGGCGTCGGTCGCACCAAGGACATGGGGGTCTGGTGGAAATGGAAAGTCGACCCGTTCAGTGTCGACGCGGTGCTGATTTATGCACAGCGCGGCCATGGCCGCCGCGCCAGTCTCTACAGCGATTACACGTTCGCCGTCTGGGACGCGCCACCCGACGCCAGCGAACGCGCGCTGGTGCCGTTTGCCAAGGCCTATTCAGGGTTGACCGATGAACAAATGCGCCAGGTCGACAACATCGTGCGCAGAACCACGGTAGAAAAATTCGGCCCGGTGATCAGCGTCAAGCCGAGCCTGGTGTTTGAACTGGGTTTCGAAGGCATCGCCTTGTCCAAACGGCACAAAAGCGGGATTGCGGTGCGGTTTCCGCGGATGCTGCGCTGGCGGCAGGACAAATCGGTCGAAGAGGCTGATCACCTGGGTACATTACAGGATCTGCTCGGCTGAACCGCTGTATGCGATCGCTGTGCAGAACCAGAAAAGTGCAGGCTTTTCACGACGCCCATTTTCGTGCACTAATCCCCTCCTGCAATTTCCCGAATACCTTTTAAACGCTTGTTCGGTACTCTGGTTCGGAAATTGCTACTTTCATTAGGGCTTACGCTTACCAGTAACAATAATTCTGCGCCACAAGCGCTCATATTGGTTCTTAGGGATTGAATAATGAAAAAAGCATTGCTGACCCTTTCTGCACTGGCGTTGTGCGTGGCAGCCGGTTCCGCGCTG
The DNA here is from genome assembly GCF_058795195.1 of Pseudomonas sp. GW823-FHT06B06. Taxonomy (NCBI): domain Bacteria; kingdom Pseudomonadati; phylum Pseudomonadota; class Gammaproteobacteria; order Pseudomonadales; family Pseudomonadaceae; genus Pseudomonas; species Pseudomonas sp. GW823-FHT06B06. Next base: position 206,414 of record NZ_JBXAHO010000001.1, read on the forward strand.
GCAAAGGAATACAAGGAATTGCGTTTTGGTGTTGACCCTTCCTACGCGCCGTTCGAGTCGAAAGCGGCCGACGGCAGCCTGGTAGGCTTCGACATCGACCTGGGGAACGCGATCTGCGCTGAGCTGAAGGTCAAGTGCAAATGGGTCGAAAGCGACTTCGACGGCATGATTCCTGGCCTCAAGGCCAATAAATTCGACGGCGTGATCTCTTCGATGACCGTCACCCCGGCCCGCGAAAAAGTCATCGACTTCTCCAGCGAACTGTTCTCCGGTCCAACCGCCTACGTGTTCAAGAAAGGTTCCGGCCTGACCGAAGACGTCGCGTCGCTCAAGGGCAAGACCGTCGGCTACGAACAAGGCACCATCCAGGAAGCCTACGCCAAGGCTGTGCTGGATAAGGCCGGCGTGAAGACCCAGGCCTATCAGAACCAGGACCAGGTGTATTCCGACCTGACTTCCGGCCGTCTGGACGCCGCGATCCAGGACATGCTGCAAGCCGAACTGGGCTTCTTGAAGTCGCCAAAAGGGGAAGGCTACGAAGTCAGCAAGCCGGTTGACAGCGAACTGCTGCCCGCCAAGACGGCAATCGGCATTAAGAAAGGTAACACCGAGCTGAAAGCACTTTTGGATAAAGGTATCAAAGCGTTACACGATGATGGCACCTACGCCACTATTCAAAAGAAACACTTCGGCGATCTGAACCTGTACAGCGGCAAGTAATGCCCGGCGCCCATCTCGCGATGGGCGCTTTTTTCATCCGATCAGGTTGCTGATTTATGTTCGAAAACCTCTTAAACACACTGGGGCTCTCCGCCTTCAGCCTCAAGGGCTTTGGCCCGCTGCTGATGGAAGGCACCTGGATGACCATCAAGTTATCGGCGATGTCGCTGCTGGTGGCCGTATTGCTCGGTCTACTCGGCGCCAGTGCCAAGCTGTCGAAAGTCAAACTGCTACGCCTGCTTGCACAGTGCTACACCACGCTGATTCGCGGGGTGCCAGACCTGGTGCTGATGCTGCTGATCTTCTACAGCCTGCAAACCTGGCTGACGTCGCTCACCGATTACATGGAATGGGAATACATCGAGATCAACCCGTTCAGCGCCGGGGTACTGACCCTGGGCTTCATTTACGGCGCCTACTTCACCGAAACCTTCCGCGGCGCGATCCTCGCCGTGCCTCGCGGGCAGGTCGAAGCAGCCACGGCCTACGGACTCAAGCGCGGCCAGCGGTTCCGTATCGTGGTGTTTCCGCAAATGATGCGCTATGCCCTGCCGGGTATCGGCAACAACTGGATGGTCATGCTCAAGGCCACTGCACTGGTGTCGATCATCGGCCTCGCCGACTTGGTCAAGGCGGCCCAGGATGCGGGTAAAAGCAGCTATCAGCTGTTCTACTTCCTGGTGCTCGCCGCCCTGATCTACCTGGCGATCACCAGCGCCTCCAACGTCATTCTGCGCTGGCTCGAACGCCGCTATGCCGCGGGTACCCGGGAGGCTGTGCGATGATCGAACTCCTGCAGGAATACTGGAAAGCCTTCCTCTACACCGACGGTCAGAACATCACCGGCCTGGCCATGACCCTGTGGTTGCTCAGTGCATCGATCTTCATCGGCTTCATCGTCTCGATTCCGTTGTCGATCGCCCGGGTTTCACCGCACTTCTACATTCGCTGGCCGGTGCAGTTCTACACCTACCTGTTTCGCGGCACGCCTTTGTATATCCAGCTGCTGATCTGCTACACCGGGATCTACAGCCTGGCCGCCGTGCGCGCACAACCGCTGCTCGACAGCTTCTTTCGCGATGCGATGAACTGCACCATCCTGGCGTTCGCCCTGAACACCTGCGCCTACACCACGGAGATTTTCGCCGGGGCGATCCGCAGCATGGCCCACGGCGAAGTCGAAGCCGCCAAGGCCTACGGCCTGACAGGCTGGAAGCTGTATGCCTACGTGATCATGCCTTCGGCGCTGCGTCGCTCGTTGCCGTACTACAGCAACGAAGTGATCCTGATGCTGCACTCGACCACCGTGGCGTTCACTGCGACTATCCCGGACATCCTGAAAGTCGCTCGGGACGCCAACTCGGCGACCTTCCTGACCTTCCAGTCGTTCGGGATCGCCGCGCTGATCTACCTGACCGTCACCTTTGCGCTGGTCGGCCTGTTCCGCCTCGCCGAACGCCGATGGCTGGCCTTCCTCGGGCCGACTCACTAGGACCCCGCTTCGGGAAACACGACAAATGCGCCACCAGATACATGACTTGCTGGCCCCACTGCCGGGGACCGCACGACAGATCCACAGTTTTCATTTCGGGCCGCAACCGGCCAATGGCAAGATCTACATCCAGTCGTCCCTGCACGCCGATGAAATGCCCGGCATGCTGGTGGCGTGGCACCTCAAGCAACGCCTGGCGGAGTTGGAAGCCGTCGGCCGGCTGCGCAGTGAAATCGTCCTGGTGCCCGTGGCCAACCCGCCGGGCCTGGAGCAAGTGTTGATGGATGTACCGCTGGGGCGCTATGAGCTCGAAAGTGGGCAGAACTTCAACCGCTGGTTCATCGATTTGAGCGAAGAGGTGGGCAACGCGATCGAAGGCCAACTCGGCGACGACCCGCAGCGCAACCTCGAACTGATCCGCAACAACCTGCGCCAGGCATTGGCGCGGCAGACCGCCAGCACCCAGCTGCAATCCCAGCGCCTGACCCTGCAACGGCTGGCCTGCGATGCCGACATGGTGCTGGACCTGCATTGTGACTTCGAAGCAGTGGCGCACCTGTACACCACGCCCGAAGCCTGGCCACAGGTCGAGCCGCTGGCTCGCTACATCGGTTCCGAAGCCAGCCTGTTGGCCACCGACTCCGGTGGCCAGTCGTTCGATGAATGCTTCACGCTGCTCTGGTGGCAATTGAAGGAGCGCTTCGGCGAGCACTTCGATATTCCGCCGGGGAGCTTTTCGGTCACCGTCGAGCTGCGCGGCCAGGGCGACGTCAACCACCCGCTGGCCAGCCAGGACAGCCAGGCGCTGATCGACTATCTGATTCATTTCGGCGCGATTGCCGGCGAGTCGGCGCCATTGCCCGACCTGCCCTACCCGGCCACCCCCCTGGCCGGAGTGGAACCCGTGGCGACGCCTGTTGGCGGGCTGCTGGTGTTCAGTGCGCTGCCGGGGCAATACCTGGAAGCCGGGCAACTGATCGCCGAAATCATTGACCCCATCAGCGACCGTGTCACGCCTGTCCATTGCACTGCCGCCGGCCTGATGTACGCCCGCTCGCTGCGCCGCATGGCCACCGCCGGCATGGTGATCGCCCACGTCGCGGGCGCCGAAGCCTATCGCAGCGGCTACCTACTTTCGCCTTGAGGATGCATGCTCCATGTACAAACTGACCATTGAAGGCCTGCATAAAAGCTATGGCGATCATGAGGTGCTCAAGGGCGTTTCGCTCAAGGCCAACACGGGCGATGTCATCAGCCTGATCGGTGCCAGCGGCTCCGGAAAAAGTACCTTCCTGCGCTGCATCAACTTCCTCGAACAGCCCAACGATGGGGCCATGAGCCTCGACGGCCAGGCCATTCGCATGATCAAGGATCGTCATGGCATGCACGTGGCCGATGCCGATGAACTGCAAAGAATCCGCACCCGCCTGGCCATGGTGTTCCAGCATTTCAACTTGTGGAGCCACATGACGGTGCTGGAAAACATCACCATGGCCCCACGCCGGGTGCTGGGCTGCAGCAAGCAGGAAGCCGAAGACCGCGCCCGACGTTACCTCGACAAGGTCGGGCTGGCAGCACGCGTAGCGGATCAATACCCGGCATTCCTTTCCGGTGGCCAGCAACAACGGGTGGCGATTGCTCGCGCGTTGGCCATGGAACCGGAAGTGATGCTGTTTGACGAACCGACCTCGGCGCTCGACCCGGAACTGGTGGGTGAAGTGCTCAAGGTGATCCAGGGCCTGGCCGAAGAAGGCCGGACCATGATCATGGTCACCCATGAAATGAGCTTCGCGCGCAAAGTATCGAGCCAGGTGTTGTTCCTGCACCAGGGCCTGGTGGAGGAAGAAGGCGCGCCGGAGGATGTGCTGGGCAACCCGAAGAGCGAGCGTCTGAAACAGTTCCTCAGCGGCAACTTGAAATAAGCGTTCAACCCTTGAAACGGGAGCCAGGCTGACTGGCTTCCGTCACTCAACTGGCTTCACGCTCAAGCCTGAAGCTGCCGTTTTCCACCTCGATGCCGTCGGCATCCAGGCCGCGGAAACTTCCGGCAAACTGTGCGTCGCCTCCCACCGTCAATTCAAGCGCGCCTCGATACAACTCCGCTTCCGAACTGCCCGTCACATGAATGATCATCGGGGAGCGTTCACTCAATCCCAGATGAAACCTGCCGCTGTCGATACCCTGCGGCAGATAGAGATAAAACGCCTTGTCCAGACCATCGCTCGCGCCAAGGCAGTGCAAGCCTGGCTGTTCGAAATAGTCGAGCGTTGGCGCTGCCCGAAACGCGAGGAGCTTCCCACTCTCCGTGATCAAATCGGCGCGCAAATGCCCTGCACGAACTGACTTCATCTGAATGTTCCTTTTCATATTCATGGTCGACGGGCTCGCTGTCGGCCCTGGCAAGACGCGCAGGACGAACAGCGCAGCGATAAAACCACGGCCCATCGGCCAATAGGTTTCAAAGACAAACACAGTTATTTCCGAATATGAGAACTGCTCGGCGAAGACCGCACGCATCAGTCATTAAACCTTTCGCGTTGCGCCGTGGTCAGTCAAAGAACACTCTCAGAGCGCACGCCGCCGGTATGGGAACCACCACCGACTTCGCCAAACGCTGGTTCACCGCTCGCGGCTGGAAGCCGTTCACCTTTCAGAAACAGGTGTGGGCAGCCGTCAAACAAGGACAATCCGGTCTGCTGCACGCCAGCACCGGCGCCGGCAAAACCTATGCGGTCTGGTTCGGCGCGCTCAATCGCTTCGCACGCTCTGCACCTGCGGTTGAAACACCACGCAAACGAAAACCCGTAGCCGATCCCCTGACCGCTCTCTGGATAACCCCGATGCGCGCCCTGGCTGCCGACACCGCCCGCGCACTGCAGGCGCCGCTGCTCGACTTGCAGATCCCCTGGAACGTCGGCCTGCGCACGGGTGATACCAGCAGCAGCGAACGTGCACGCCAGAGCCGACGCTTGCCTACCGCGCTGATCACCACCCCGGAAAGCCTGACGTTGATGCTCGCCCGAGCGGATGCACACACAGCACTCTCGACCTTGCGCATGGTCGTGGTCGACGAATGGCACGAATTGCTCGGCAACAAGCGCGGCGTGCAACTGCAACTTGCGCTCGCCCGCCTGCGCCGCTGGAACCCGCAATTGATCGTGTGGGGCGTTTCCGCGACGCTGGGCAATCAGGACCACGCCGAGCAGGTATTAATCCCACAGGGCGGCGGTATCAACGTTCAAGGCCAGACGGATAAAAAACTGCAGGTTGATACGCTGCTGCCGCCCGCGATCGAGCGCTTTCCATGGGCCGGACATATCGGCCTGAAAATGTTGCCGCAGGTCGTCGCGCAACTGGATGACAGCGCCAGCAGCCTGGTTTTCACCAATACGCGTGCGCAATCGGAAATCTGGTATCAAGCGTTGCTTGAAGCCCGACCGGACTGGGCGGGGGTGATCGCGTTGCATCACAGTTCGCTGTCCCGTGAAACCCGTGACTGGGTGGAGAGTGCCCTCAAGGAAGGTCACCTCAAAGCCGTGGTCTGCACCTCCAGCCTGGATCTGGGCGTGGATTTCCTGCCAGTGGAACGGGTGCTGCAAATTGGCTCGGCCAAAGGCGTGGCCCGCCTGATGCAGCGCGCCGGGCGTTCCGGGCATGCGCCGGGACGCGTTTCCCGGGTGACGCTGGTGCCGACGCACAGCCTGGAGCTGATCGAAGCCGCAGCGGCACAGGATGCAGTGGCGCAGCGACGGATCGAACCTCGAATATCACCGCATAAACCCTTGGATGTGCTGGTCCAGCATCTGGTCAGCATGGCACTGGGTGGCGGTTTTGTGCCCGATCAGTTGTTTGATGAGGTACGCACCACCTGGGCTTATCGTGATCTCACTGAGGCGGATTGGACCTGGGCGCTGGCTTTCGTACGTCACGGCGGGCTTTCCCTGACAGCCTATCCGGATTACCGCCGGGTCGAGCCGGATGAACAGGGAATCTGGCGTGTACCCGATGCACGATTGGCCCGCCGCCATCGCATGAGCATCGGCACGATTGTCAGCGATGCGTGCATTCAGTTGAAATTCTGGAGCAAGGGCGGCGGCGGCAAACAACTGGGCAGTGTTGAAGAAGGTTTCATCGCGCGACTTAAGCCGGGCGATGGCTTTCTGTTTGCCGGGCGGCTGCTGGAGTTGGTACGCGTGGAAAACATGACCGCCTATGTCAAACGCAGCACCGTAAAGAAAGCCGCGGTGCCGCGGTGGAATGGCGGTCGCATGCCCCTCTCCAATGAGCTGGCGCAAGCGGTGGTCACGCGCTTTAGTGAGGCGGCGCGCGGCGAGTTCAGCGGCCCGCAAATGCAGGCATTGCGCCCGCTGCTGGAGGTACAGCAACGCTGGTCTGGCTTGCCAACGTCGCAATCGTTGCTGGCCGAGGCGTTGAAGTCCCGTGAGGGCTGGCATCTATTCCTGTATCCCTTCGCCGGCCGTCAGGTGCATCTGGGCCTGGGCAGCTTGCTGGCGTGGCGAGTCAGTCAGCAGCAGGCCGTGACGTTTTCCATCGCGGTCAATGATTACGGGCTGGAATTGCTGAGCGCCACCCCGGTGGACTGGGTGCAAGCCCTGAGTCCGGACTTGTTGAGCCCAGACAATCTGCTCAGGGACGTACTCGCCAGCCTGAATGCCGGAGAGCTGGCCTTGCGGCGCTTTCGGGAAATCGCCCGGATCGCCGGACTGGTGTTCGCCGGTTACCCCGGTGCAGCCAAGAGCACACGCCAGGTTCAAGCCTCGAGCGGGTTGTTTTTCGAAGTGTTCAAACAGTACGACGCGGGCAATTTGCTATTGGCCCAGGCCGGAGAAGAAGTCCTGCGCGAGGAACTGGATATTCATCGCCTGGAACAGACGTTGGCGCACATCAGTCAGCTACGTCTCGACCTGCATCAAGTCAAACGTCCTACACCCCTCGGGTTTCCGCTGCTGGTGGAACGTATGAGAGAGAGCATGAGTTCAGAAAAACTCGCCGACCGCATCCGACGCATGGTCAGCGACCTTGAGATAACAGCCGGAACAGGGAAAGCCTGATGAGTACGCCCTACCCCGTGCGACTGGCCGGCGAAGAGCTTTGGCTGCTGCCGGAAAAAGCCCTCTACTGGCCTGCTCAGCAAGCGTTGTTGATCGCTGACGTGCACTTCGGCAAGGCCGCCGCTTACCGAAGCCTTGGCCAACCAGTCCCCCAAGGTACCACCCGCCGCAACATCGCCGTGCTTGACGAACTGCTGGCCACATTGCCCTGCCGACAGCTGATTTTCCTAGGCGATTTTCTTCACGGACCGGGTTCCCATGCCAGCGCCACGCTGCAAGCATTGATTGACTGGCGAACACGCAATGCCAAGCTGGCCATGACGCTGATTCGCGGCAACCATGACAAGCGTGCCGGGGACCCGCCGGCCTCGCTGAACATTCGAGTGGTGCCTGAGCCGTTGCTGCTGGGGCCGTTCGCTTTGCAGCACGAACCCCAGCCGCATGCGGATCGACATGTACTCGCCGGTCACGTGCATCCAGTTTATCGACTCAACGGTCGGGGTCGGCAGAGCCTGCGGCTGCCATGTTTCAGACTGGGCGGGGACATCAGCCTGCTACCGGCCTTCGGGGCGTTTACCGGAGGTTATCTGGTGGAACAGGACGACGACTGTAGGATTTTCGTCATCGGCGACGACGAAATCTGGCCGGTGTCCCTGTAGGAGCGAGCCTGCTCGCGATGGAAGTTAACGTTAATGCGGGCTTTCTGGAAAACTCAGCGCCCTCACGTTCTTCGCGAGCATGCTCGCTCCTACAGAAGAAGGCAGCGGGTCTCAGACAACTGGCGCGGGAGGTGGCTCATCCGGCAGGGTCGGCTCACCGGGTTCGCTCGGTTGTTCATTGGGCGTATCAGGATCAGGTTGGCCGGGGATGCCCCCCGCCATGCTGACGGGCGGATGTGCCAACAAGGACCAGGCCAGGACGCCAACCTGATTGGGCTCAAGCCTTGCCAGTTCGGCACTTATACGCGGATCGATCTTCATAAAGCACTCCTGGGCGATGGCCCGATCCGCCTTACGCGAATCGGAACAGTACATTCCATAGAGTGTACGCTCGCCCAGGAATTCCCAAGGTTCGTCGGACGGCTGACTCAGGTGCGTGGCAGGGTGACGCCACGTTGGCCCTGATACTTGCCGCCACGGTCCTTGTAGGAGACTTCGCACTCTTCGTCAGATTCGAGGAACAGCATCTGCGCGACGCCTTCGTTCGCGTAGATCTTCGCTGGCAGGTTGGTCGTGTTGGAGAACTCCAGGGTCACGTGACCTTCCCACTCAGGCTCGAGCGGCGTGACGTTGACGATGATGCCACAGCGCGCGTAGGTGCTTTTACCCAGGCAAATGGTCAATACATTACGCGGGATGCGGAAGTACTCGACGGTGCTGGCCAAGGCGAAGGAGTTCGGCGGAATAATGCACACGTCGCTATGGATGTCGACGAAGCTGCCGGCATCGAAGTTTTTCGGGTCGACGATCGCCGAATTGATGTTGGTGAACACCTTGAAGTGATTGGTGCAACGCACATCGTAGCCGTAGCTGGACACGCCGTAGGAGATCACGCGGCTGTCATCGCTGCCGCGCATCTGGCGCTCGACGAAAGGCTCGATCATGCCGTGTTCCTGCGCCATGCGGCGAATCCACTTGTCCGATTTGATGCTCATGGCGGGTGTCCTGAATAGCGAGGTCGAAAAAATCTGTCCGGCATCTTACCGGGCGCGCCGCCGGGTTCAAAGTCCGCGCTGCAATTCTCGCCAAACAGCCAGGAATTACCTGCAATGGCGACGAAGCGTCACACCGTCGATCCTTAAAACAGATAAACCTTCGCAAGAAGCATTGGCACGTTCCGGAAAAAGGGTTAAGGTGGCGCCACTGTGCTGCTTGTGTCACTGAGAATCTCTACACGATATGTTGAATTTCGATCCAACCATCTACAAGAATTTTTCCTGCTCTTTGCACTCAGTCTCGGCCAGGGTTCTTCCTGAGTCGCAGTTATCTTTGTTCAAGGAGTTACACCATGTCTAATCGCCAAACCGGTACCGTTAAGTGGTTCAACGATGAAAAAGGCTTCGGCTTCATCACTCCACAATCCGGTGACGACCTGTTCGTTCACTTCAAAGCTATCCAATCCGACGGCTTCAAAAGCCTGAAAGAAGGCCAACAGGTTTCTTTCATCGCTACCCGCGGTCAGAAAGGCATGCAAGCTGAAGAAGTTCAAGTTATCTAACTTGTACTTGCTTTAGTAAAAGGCCCCGCTCTCAAAAGCGGGGCTTTTTTGTGCCTGCAGGTTTTTCGCAGGCCAAAAAAGATCGCAGCCTGCGGCAACTCCTACCGGATGTACATCAATCCTCTGAGCTTCCGCAGGCTGCGATCTTTATGCGTCTTACCAGGTCACGCCAAATCCTGCCGTGTAGCGGGTCTTGTCCAGATCGGCATCGTCAGTTCCGTCGATAATATCTCGCTCGGCCTTGAGGTTTAGCGACGCCCAGTCCGTAACCTTGTAACGCAGGCCCATCTCGGCATCCAGTGCATACTCAGCCACGCCCGACAACGGCTTGCCCACCTCGCCATTGGTGAAGAACTCCACTTTCTTGCCAATCAGGTAACGGTTGTAGTCCCACTTCATCGCGACAGAGTAGAAGTTTTCCTTGCTGCCATCGCTGAATTGGTAATCAGTGCGGTTGATCAGAGAGCCCAGGGAGAATGCCCCCAGCTCGTTATCCCAAAATTGATAACCTGGACCGGTACCGACAGTACGCTGGCGGGAGAGGTCTTCGACCTTGTCACGCTTGTACACCAGGCGACCTTGCCAGAACCATTTTTCCGTCAGGAAACGGTCTAGCGAGTATTCTCCCCGCCAATTGTCCGTAGTCACCACGTCATCCTGGAATTCGCGGTTGTACTCGCCTTCCGCAATATGCCTCCATCGACCATGGCGCGCCGTCGTCTTGAAGTCGATGTCGTAGTCGTCGGTATCCTTGTCTGCCCGCTGATAATCCAGCGCCGCATCGATATTGCCTTTCCACACCAGATCCTCGACCACAGGCTTGGGCTTGAGGATTTGCTGGACGCTCGCCAGCTCAACAGTCTTGGGCGCCTCGCCGTTTTCCAGGGTTACCTTGCCATCTTCCGCCGCGTGCAGCGACTTGGCCTTCTCGCCGGTGTAGGCGTCCTGCTTGACCAGCAGCTCCTGATCGCTTTCCAGGGTCTTGACCTGTTTCCAGTCGATCGGCACGGCACCGGCGTACTCCGTCTGGACCAACAGCTTGCCACCGTCGAACAGGATGATCTTGCCGCTCAGCTTGTCACCGTTCTTCAACCAGACGGTGTCCGCGAGCAAGGGAGTGGAAGCACTGACGACAGCGAGGCATAGCAAGGTTCTGGACAACATAAGCAAATACAGGCTCAGGTTCGCGAAAAAAAGTCGGCATTATCCTCAGGAATAAGACCCTAGCAAGGAGTGACCCAACTTTTTCTATTGAGTTCATTTCTCAACTGGCAATCCAGCATTTACTCTACAGACGGTACTGCGAACGACTTCAGGAACTGCGAACGTGATCGAGCTGACCGAAAAACCCGAGAGTGCCGCGCAAATCCGACGCACGGCGCTGTACCTGACGCTCGCGCAAGTACCCGAAGGCAAGGTCGTGAGTTATGGTCAACTCGCCGAACTGGCGGGACTGGGACGCGCCGCTCGCTGGGTCGGCAGGACATTGAGTCAATTGCCCGGCGACAGCAAATTGCCCTGGCACCGCGTACTCGGTGCCGGCGGGCGCCTGAGCCTGCCCGCAGGCAGCCCATCCGGGGACGAACAGCGCGCGCGACTGCGCATGGAGGGCATCAGTATCCAGAACAATCGTGTTGATATTCAGCGTCATGGGTGGCGCCCGGTAGAGCACAGCGGTTAGAGTGCGCGCTTTGTTTCCGTATTTCTTGAGGCAGACTCCAGCCCATGCCCCGTAAAACCTGGCGCGCCGCGCTTGCTGCCTATGCCAGCCCTTCGACGCTCGTACTGTTATTGCTGGGTTTCGCCGCCGGCTTGCCCTACATGCTGGTGTTCTCGACGCTTTCGGTCTGGTTGCGTGAAGCCGGTGTGGCGCGCGAAACCATCGGTTATGCAAGCTTGATCGGACTGGCATATGCCTTCAAATGGGTCTGGTCCCCCCTGCTCGACCAATGGCGCCTGCCGTTGCTCGGCAAACTCGGCCGACGACGTTCCTGGCTGGTGTTGTCGCAAGCACTGGTCATTCTTGGCCTGGTCGGGATGGGCTTCTGTGACCCGCAAAAGCATTTGTCCTGGCTGATCGCCATCGCAGTGGTCGTCGCCTTCGCCTCGGCGACGCAAGACATTGCAGTGGACGCCTACCGACTGGAAATCGCCGAAGACAGTCGCCAGGCAGCGCTCGCCGCCAGCTATATGTCCGGCTATCGCATAGCAGCACTGCTGGCCACGGCCGGCGCGCTGTTCTTCGCCGAGGGCTTCGGTTCAACCGGCTTCAACTACAAGCATTCGGCATGGGCTGGCACTTACCTGCTGTTCGGCGCCTTGATGGTGCCGGCATTGCTCACTTCGCTGTTCATGCGTGAACCTGCGGTGCCTCTGCGCACGCAATTGCAGGCCGGGCGCTACAGCTTTGTGCATCAACTGGCCTCGGTTTTCGTCCTGATCGTACTGCTGGTGTCCGTGCCGGCCATGTTTACCCAGCTCTATAACACCGACTTTGCCAGCGTGCTGTTCGAAGGCGTGAGCCTGCTCGACCTGCTGCTCGAAGACCGCGCGCTCCTGCGCGCGATCCTCTACACCACACTCACCGCCCTGTGCCTGTCGGCCATGGGCCGTCGCGGCCTGGCTCCCGTGCTGACGCCGGTCAACGACTTCATTCTGCGTTATCGCTGGCAAGCGCTGCTGCTGCTGGGGCTGATCGCCACCTACCGGATGTCCGATACGGTGATGGGCGTGATGGCGAACGTGTTCTACATCGACCAGGGTTTCACCAAGGACCAGATCGCCAGCGTCAGCAAGATCTTCGGCCTGATCATGACCTTGGTGGGCGCCGGCATGGGCGGCCTGCTGATCGTGCGCTTTGGCATCTTGCCGATCCTGTTCATTGGTGGTGTCGCGTCGGCGGGCACCAATATATTGTTCCTGTTGCTCGCCGACATGGGCGCCAACCTCAACATGCTGGTCCTCACCATCTCCCTGGACAACTTCAGTTCAGGCCTGGCGACCTCGGCGTTCGTTGCCTACCTGTCGAGCCTGACCAACCTCAAGTTCTCCGCCACCCAATACGCTCTGCTCAGCTCGATCATGCTCTTGCTGCCGCGCCTGATCGGCGGCTATTCAGGCGTCATGGTAGAGAAGTTCGGCTATCACAACTTCTTCCTGATCACCGCCCTGCTCGGGGTTCCGACGCTCCTGCTGATCGCTTTGCACTGGTTCCAGGAGAACCGTCGCGCCGGTCCGACACCGAAATCGGAGCCGGCGCCTACCCAGGTCGCGGAAGAATCGTAGGGAACACGCGCAGAAATCCTACAGAGGACGGGGTCAATCCCGTCCTCCTGCCACCGCACCGACCGCACGCCTGTACGGCAGCGGAACTCGCCCGTACAATGCTCCGTCATTTCTCGTCATCAGCAATCGATAACGGCCAACCATGCGCACCAGTCAATTTTTGCTTGCCACACAGAAAGAAACGCCTTCCGACGCGGTCGTGATCAGCCATCAGCTGATGCTGCGCGCCGGCATGATCCGCAAACTCGCCTCGGGCCTGTATACCTGGCTGCCGATGGGCTTGCGAGTGATGCGCAAGGTCGAAGCCGTCGTTCGCGAAGAAATGAACGCCGCCGGCTCGCTCGAAGTGTTGATGCCGAGCACTCAACCGGCTGAGCTGTGGCAGGAATCCGGGCGCTGGGAAGAGTACGGCCCTGAATTGCTGCGCTTCAAGGATCGCCACGGTCGCGATTTCTGCGCCGGCCCGACTCACGAGGAAGTCATCACCGACCTGATGCGCAACGAGTTGAGCAGCTACAAGCAGCTGCCAATCAACCTGTATCAGATCCAGACCAAATTCCGTGATGAGATCCGTCCGCGCTTCGGCTTGATGCGCGGTCGCGAATTCATCATGAAGGACGCCTACTCGTTCCACGCCGACCAGCCATCGCTGCAGGTCACGTACGACCGCATGCATCAGGCGTATTGCAACGTATTTACCCGCCTGGGCCTGAAGTTCCGCCCGGTTGAGGCCGATAACGGCTCCATCGGCGGCGCCGGCTCCCACGAGTTCCACGTACTGGCCGAGTCCGGCGAAGACGATATCGTCTTCAGCAACGGTTCCGACTACGCGGCGAACATCGAGAAAGCCGAAGCCGTGCCGCGTGAGACTTCCCGTCCGGCACCGGCTGAAGAGCTGCGCCTGGTCGACACGCCAGAGACCAAGACCATTGCCGCGCTGGTGGAAAAATTCAATCTACCGATTGAAAAGACCATCAAGACCCTGGTGGTGCACGCTGAAGAGAAAGGCAAGCTGATTGCCCTGATCATCCGTGGCGACCACGAGCTGAACGAAATCAAGGCCGCCAACCAGCCTGGCGTCGCCAGCCCGCTGGTCATGGCTTCCGAAGCGGAACTGCGCGACGCCATTGGTGCCGGCGCCGGTTCCCTGGGCCCGCTGAACCTGCCGCTGCCAATCATCATCGACCGTTCCGTTGAGCTGATGAGCGACTTCGGCATCGGTGCCAACATCGACGACAAGCACTACTTCGGTGTGAACTGGGAACGCGACCTGCCCGTGCCGACCGTGGCCGACTTGCGTAACGTGGTCAGCGGCGACCCAAGCCCGGACGGCAAGGGCACCCTGGAAATCAAGCGCGGCATCGAAGTCGGGCACATCTTCCAGCTGGGCAACAAGTACAGCAAGGCGATGAAGTGCGAAGTACTGGGGGAAAACGGCAAGCCGGTCACCCTGGAAATGGGCTGCTACGGCATCGGCGTTTCCCGCGTGGTTGCGGCTGCCATCGAGCAGAACAACGACGACAAGGGCATCATCTGGAGCGACACCCTGGCACCCTTCCAGGTTGCCCTGGTACCCCTGCGCTACGAAACCGACCTGGTTCGCGAAGCCACCGACAAGCTGTATGCAGAACTGACTGCGGCAGGCTTTGAAGTGTTGCTGGACGACCGCGACAAGAAAACCAGCCCGGGCATCAAGTTCGCGGACATGGAGCTGATCGGCATTCCTCACCGGATCGTGGTCAGCGACCGCGGCCTTGCCGAAGGCAACCTGGAATACAAGAGCCGTACCGAGGCCGAGCCGCAAGCGCTGCCGGTCGCCGACGTGCTGCCTTTCCTTCAGGCCCGTATCCGCCGCTGAAACCAGATAGAGACGTCATGTTCAAGCGAAACACCTTAGGCCTCGGTGGTGCCGCCCTGTGCGGCACCCTGCTGGTCAGCGGCTGTGCCAATCACATGTCACAACGCAGCGAGCACGAGGAACGCATCGAGCGCAAACTGCTTGATCACAGCCTGCAGATCGATGTGGGTGAGCCCAAGGTGCTTGAGCTGCCTCAACGCCGGGTGAAAATCCACGAGCAGAAGACTTTCGAAGTCACCGAGTTCGAGGTTACCCGCCATTACGATCGCTACACGCCGTACCAACCCTGGCGGGAGGTCTATGAGATCCCGCTGGGCGCGGTCGCGGTGGTGGCCGGGGTCGGCGCCAATGTGGCCAACGTGTTTGCCCTGGGCAATCTGCCAGACAGCATGACCAGGGACTGGTTCAGCTACGGCTTCGCCGGGCTCAACCCGTTCATGAACGTGCAGTCCCATGGACGCGCCCAGCAGAACCTGGCGGGCATCGACGAAGTGCAGCTCGACAAGCGCACGGAGTACTCGAGCCTGCCCTGGAGCGAGCGCCCCGTCGAAGTCAAGGCTGGCAAGGAAACCTTCCAGTTGAGCACCGACAAGAATGGCGTATTGCGCCTGAACCTGTTGGACAGCCCGTTCGCCGAACATGACCTCAATCACCTGAGCAAGCTGCAGATCAACGTCCAGGACGCCAAGGACGATGTGCACAGCGATTCGTCGCTGGCACTGAGCAACACCTTGCGCGGCAAGTTGCTCGAAGCCCACGGTTTGATTTACGACGACCTTGAAGATGACGAAGTGAGCCAGTGGGTTCACCGGGTCAAGCGCCTGTCGGAGCTGGGCCTGGAGGAAGAAGCCACCGAGCTTGAACAGAGCCTGATCGAACTGACTCGCAACGACCCGGAGCTGCAGACCGAATTCCTCAAGTCCTTGACCAAGGATGCCGGGCGGCTGGTGGCGGATCCGGGACCGAACTAAGGCCTTTTAAAAGATCGCAGCCTGCGGCAGCTCCTACAGGGGAACGCGCGCTCATGTAGGAGCTGCCGTAGGCTGCGATCTTTTGACTTTAAGGTTGTTAACGCTCAAACAACTCCATTTGCTCAAACCCGCCCCGCAAATCCTCCAGCCTCACCCCTACGCCCAGCAACCGCACCGGCTTACCGCCACGGTTGAACGCCTGCGTCAGCAACAACTGATAACTGCCCAAATCCCGCCCCGCCCCCGCCTGCTCCAGCGTGGTCTGGGTGAAATCATGAAATTTCACTTTGACGAAGGGTTTGCCCGGCCGATAACTGCTGTCGATTCGCGCCATGCGGGTTGCGAGGGTATCCAGCAGCTCCGGCAGTTTTTCCAGGCAACTGCGCAGGTCCGGCAAGTCGACGTCGTAGGTGTTT
Organism: Pseudomonas sp. GW823-FHT06B06; assembly: GCF_058795195.1. Classification (NCBI taxonomy): domain Bacteria; kingdom Pseudomonadati; phylum Pseudomonadota; class Gammaproteobacteria; order Pseudomonadales; family Pseudomonadaceae; genus Pseudomonas; species Pseudomonas sp. GW823-FHT06B06. The sequence goes on from NZ_JBXAHO010000001.1 coordinate 222,445, forward strand.
TCGACACTGATGGACTGGCGGCGACTGTCGTTATGGACCAAGCGGTCATCGATCCCACGTGCCAGGCTCCAGAGTCGTTCGCCAAAGCTGCCGAATTCGCGCACCAAAGCCAACTTGTCCCACTCGCGTAGCTGTGAGCAGTCGACAATACCGAGCTTGCCCAGCCTTTCGGCAGTGACTTTACCGACCCCGTGCAGCTTGCTCACCGACAAGCCACTGACAAACGCCTCGACCTGATCCGGGGTGATCACAAATAACCCGTTGGGCTTTTTCCAGTCGCTGGCAATCTTGGCCAGAAACTTGTTGGGGGCCACGCCGGCGGAGACGGTGATATGCAACTGATTGGAGACGCGCCGGCGAATGTCCTGGGCAATTCGCGTCGCACTGCCGCCAAAATGCGCGCTGTCCGACACATCGAGGTAAGCCTCGTCCAGGGAAAGCGGCTCAATGATCTCGGTGTAGTCGCGAAAGATCGTGTGAATTTCCCTGGACGCTTCTCTATAGGCGTCCATTCGTGGCTTGACGATCGTCAGGTCCGGACACAGCTTCAATGCGTGCCCCGAAGACATGGCTGAGCGCACGCCATACGCCCGGGCTTCATAGTTGCAGGTGGCGATCACCCCGCGCCGGTCCGCCGACCCGCCGACCGCCAGGGGCTTTCCAGCCAAGCGCGGGTCGTCCCGCATCTCGATGGCGGCGTAAAAGCAATCACAATCGACGTGGATGATTTTTCGCTGGGTCATTTCAACGCGGTGTTCATGGAGTAGAAATAGCGTCACGCGATGTAGGAAAAAACAGTATCTCACTGACAACTGTATATAGCACCAGTACCTTGACGGTTCTTTTCAGTCGTAGGCGAACCACCATAAATTTATTTTCTCAATCGAAAAGTTACCTCTAATAGAGCCGCAGGCCTTGCCAGGCCTGCCTCTCAGGCCGATCGAGCGTCCCAATTTGCAGCTAAGCGATTGAACAGGAACAGGTTTTATCAAAATTGCAGGTTGACACCCCCGCGCATTTCTATAGAATTGCCAACACAGACGCGGGATGGAGCAGTCTGGTAGCTCGTCGGGCTCATAACCCGAAGGTCGTCGGTTCAAATCCGGCTCCCGCAACCAAACATCAAAAAAGGCTACTCGAAAGAGTGGCCTTTTTTGTGCGCGTCAGTTTTGTCCTAAGGCCCCCTCTCCCCCCTCATGGCCGCCTAGAGCACGTGGACAAGAGAAATCGTTGTGATTCCGAAACTTACGCCCCTCCGCCTGCTGTTTTGCTCTTTCTCACACTTATTTGATTCATTTCTGGATTAACGGTTGACACCCCTGCGATTCTCTATAGAATGCCGCCACACAGACGCGGGATGGAGCAGTCTGGTAGCTCGTCGGGCTCATAACCCGAAGGTCGTCGGTTCAAATCCGGCTCCCGCAACCAAACATCAAAAAAGGCTACTCGAAAGAGTGGCCTTTTTTGTATCTGTAGAAAAAGTCCTTTCGCAACAATGATCTGTCACTGTGTGGTGAGCCTTGCGGGCCACCGATGCGCTGGGTTCCGACTATGCTCAATCGCACATTCCACACCCTACGACTGAAGACGAACTGCCACCGGGACCCGGTGCCAGGCGTTAATATTCGTGATTATTTTTTTCTACAGGGATTGGTAACTTGGCTGGATACCCCCATCCTGTCGCGCACAATCCAAGAGGTGATTGATGCGCGCCAACTCGTCTGATCCACAAGACACCGTCACAGCTACCCAACCGATCAAGGCGCAGCGGCTGCGTTTGCTTGACTTGATCAGCAAATACCGCCAACCCATCGGCCTGGCGGTCACCCTGCTGCTGTTCACCATTGCGCTGATCGCCTGCCGTCACTTGTTGAGCGAACTCGACCTGGACGCTTTGCACGACTCGATCCTCGAGGTTCCGCAACCGGCACTGCTGGGTGCGCTGGGCGCTACCGTCGCGGGCTTCATCATTCTGCTGGGATACGAATGGTCGGCCAGCCGTTACGCAGGCGTCAATCTGGCACCGCAAACCTTGGCGCTGGGCGGTTTCACCGCCTTCGCGATCGGCAATGCCATCGGTCTTTCGATGCTGTCCGGCGGCTCGGTCCGCTACCGCCTGTATGCGCGCCATGGCCTGGGGGCCACTGAAGTCGCACGCATGACGCTGTTCGCCAGCCTCTCGCTCGGCTGCGCCCTGCCACCGCTCGCCGCGCTGGCGACACTCAGTGACCTGTCCGAAGCCTCCGCCGCCCTAAGGCTTTCGCCGGTTCTGCTGGGCAGCATCGCGACGGCTGTGTTGTTGCTGTTCTCGGTACTGGCCATCGGCATCTACCGTCGGCGCCTGCCGGAACAACCGTACGCCGACAACCTCCTGGTGCAGATCGGCCGCCGCACCTTGCGCCTGCCCGGGCGCCGCCTGACGTTCCTGCAACTGGTCATTACCGCACTCGACGTGGCCGCCGCCGCCACGGTGCTCTATTTGTTGTTGCCCGAAGCGCCGCCGTTCGGCGCGTTTCTCCTGGTTTACCTGCTGGCCCTGGCCGCTGGCGTGCTCAGCCATGTTCCGGGCGGGGTCGGCGTGTTCGAAGCGATCTTGCTCGCGGCCTTCTCCGACAAACTCGGTGCCGCGCCGCTGGCCGCCGCCCTGCTGCTCTACCGCTTGATCTATGTGGTGCTGCCGATGCTGGTGGCCTGCCTGTTTCTGTTGATCAGCGAAGGCCAGCGCCTGTTTCAGACGCGCCAGACCTTGCGCGCTGCCTCAGGCCTGGCCGCGCCGATATTGGCGGTGCTGGTGTTCCTGTCCGGCGTTGTACTGCTGTTCTCCGGCGCGACCCCGGAAATCGACACGCGCCTTGAACATATCGGCTTTCTGATCCCGCACCGCCTGGTCGATGCTTCGCACTTTGGCGCCAGCCTGATCGGCGTGTTGTGCCTGTTGCTGGCCCAGGGCCTGCGTCGTCGACTGTCGGCTGCCTGGATGCTGACCACCATTTTGCTGCTGGTTGGCGCCCTGCTCTCCCTGCTCAAGGGTTTCGACTGGGAGGAAGCCAGCCTGATGGTGCTGACGGCGAGCCTGCTGGGGGTGTTCCGGCGTTCCTTCTATCGCCCCAGTCGCCTGACCGAAGTGCCGTTCTCCCCGTTATACCTGGTGGCCAGCGTGTGCGTACTCGGCGCCTCGATGTGGCTGCTGTTGTTCGCGTACCAGGACGTGCCATACAGCCATCAACTCTGGTGGCAGTTCACCCTCGATGCCGATGCCCCCCGCGGCTTGCGCTCGCTGCTCGGCGCGGCGGTCTTGCTGGTGGTGGTATCCCTGACCTGGTTGCTACGCACCGCTCGCCCGGTCATCCACCTGCCGACAGCCGATGAACTGGAGCGCGCAAGCAAGATCCTCATGGCATCCGCGCAACCGGATGGCGGCCTGGCCTTGACGGGAGACAAGGCGCTGCTGTTCCACCCCAACGACGAGGCGTTCCTGATGTACGCCCGCCGCGGCCGCAGCCTTGTAGCACTGTATGACCCGATCGGTCCCGGCCAGCAACGGGCGGAAATGATCTGGCAGTTCCGCGACCTGTGCGACATCCATCACGCCCGCCCCGTGTTCTATCAAGTGCGTGCGGAGAACCTGCCGTACTACATGGACATCGGCCTGACCGCGATCAAGCTCGGCGAAGAAGCCAGGGTCGACCTCAAGCGCTTTGACCTCGAGGCCAAGGGCAAAGAGATGAAGGACCTGCGCTACACCTGGAACCGTGGCACCCGCGATGGCCTGTCGCTGGAAATCCATGAACCAGGCCAGGCGCCCATGGATGAGCTCAAGGTGATTTCAGATGCCTGGCTGACCGGCAAGAACGTGCGCGAGAAAGGCTTCTCCCTCGGCCGCTTCAGCGACGATTACCTCAAGCACTTTCGCATTGCCGTGATCCGTTTCGAAGGGCGCCCGGTGGCGTTCGCCAACCTGCTCGAGACCTACAGCCATGACCTGGCCAGCCTCGACCTGATGCGCGCGCACCCGGACGCCCCCAAGCTGACCATGGAGTTCATGATGGTCGGCCTGATCCAACATTATAAGAGTCACGGATACGCGCGTTTCAGCCTGGGCATGGTGCCGTTGTCGGGGTTGCAACCCCGTCGGGGTGCACCCTTGACCCAGCGCCTGGGCTCGATGGTCTTCCGCCGTGGTGAGCAGCTCTACAACTTCCAAGGCTTGCGCCGCTTCAAAGACAAGTTCCAGCCTGACTGGGAACCCCGTTATATGGCCGTGCCCGCCGGACTCGATCCGCTGGTGGCCTTGGCCGACACTGCCGCCCTGATCGCGGGCGGCTTGACTGGATTGGTGAAACGCTGATGATTCAACGCTCCCTGCGCTATGTACTGGGCACCCTGGTAGTGGTGGCCCTGATTCTCGGTGGTGGCTACTGGTACCTCAAACGCCCGGCACCGGAACCGACCCTCGAACTGCTGACCCCAACCGATGGCGCGGCGATGACCCGCGTGATCCCCGGCACCACGCCAAAGGCCCAGGTACTGGTGGCGGTCAACGAAGACCAGAAACTCAGCGACAAGCAATTGCTGACCCTGAGCCGCAGCGGCGCTGCGCAGATCGTCCAGGTGATCCTGCCCAAGGACTGCCTGCTGCAAAGCCGTGCCCTACAGTCGGGCTTGCGGGAACTCAACGGCCCGGCGACCCTGGTCAGCGGGATCGGCCCGGGCGCGGTGCTGGCCTGGCGCTGGTTGTCCGAACAGAAGAACGACAAGGCACAAGCCGTGTCGGTTGACCTGGCCCTGGAAAAACCCGGTTGCACCCACCTGCTGCCAAAGAGCGCCGCCCATGGCCACTGGCTGGTGGCGTGGAATGACAACCCGGACGACACCAGCGCCGGCTTCGTGCGCGACCAGCCCAACGCCGAAACCAGCATCAGCGACTACGACATCAACCTGCCGCAAGTGCTGAACAACGAACTGCGCAAACTGCTGGTCGGTGGCGACAAGGACGCCGGTGGCTTGCAGATACCAGTGGTTGAAGTGCCCGCCGGCCAGGCCAAGGACACCGTCACCTTGTTCCTCTCTGGTGACGGCGGCTGGCGTGACCTGGACCGCGACGTCGCCGGTGAAATGGCCAAGATTGGCTACCCGGTGGTCGGCATCGACACCCTGCGCTACTACTGGCAGCACAAGAGCCCCGAGCAAAGCGCCCTGGACCTCGCCGAGCTGATGCAGCACTACCGGCAGAAATGGGGTACCAAGCGCTTCATCCTGACCGGCTACTCGTTCGGCGCCGATGTGCTGCCAGCCATCTACAACCGCCTGGCAGAGTCCGAGCAGCAACGCGTCGACGCCATTATCCTGCTGGCCTTCGCTCGCACCGGCAGCTTTGAAATCGAAGTCGAAGGCTGGCTCGGCAACGCCGGCAAAGAAGCCGCCACCGGCCCGGAAATGGCCAAGCTGCCCGCCGCGAAAGTGGTGTGCATCTACGGCGAAGAAGAAGTCGACGAAAGCGGCTGCACCGACAAGAGCGCGGTGGGCGAAGCCATCAAGCTACCTGGCGGCCACCACTTCGACGAGAACTACCCAGCCCTCGCGCAGCGGTTGGTGGATGTGATCCAGAAGCGGCAAGTGCAGGAAACTGAAGCCCAGGAGTGATCTGAGTCGCACAAAAAAGCCCCCGCAGCCTGAAGGCTCCGGGGGCTTTTTCGTTCCACACCACACCCCCTGTAGGAGCGAGCATGCTCGCGATGATCTCAGATACACCGCGTTTATCCAGGATTCCCGCGTGAGCGTTGACGACCATCGCGAGCATGCTCGCTCCTACAGTGGGCCTACATCTCCACTTGCGTCCCCAGCTCAATCACCCGATTCAGCGGCAGGTTGAAGAAGCGCAGGTTGCTGTTGGCGTTTTTCAACATGAAGGCGAACAGCGCCTCCCGCCAGCGGGCCATGCCTTCGAGCTTGGAGGCGATGACTGTCTCGCGGCTGAGGAAGTAGGTCGTGCGCATCGGACTGAAATCCAGGTCCTCCAGATGACACAGCTTCAGCGCTTGCGGCACGTCCGGTTCGTCGACGAAGCCAAAGTGCAGGATCACCCGGAAGAAACCCTCGCCGTAGGAGTCGACCTCAAAGCGTCGCGACGGCGGCACGCGCGGAATATCCTCATACACCACCGTCAACAGCACGACTTGCTCGTGCAGCACCTGGTTATGCAACAGGTTGTGTAACAGGGCGTGAGGCACGGCATCTGGCCGCGCAGTGAGGAATACAGCGGTACCCTGAACGCGATGCGGTGGTTGTACGGCGATACTGCTGATGAAAATCGGCAGCGGCAGTCCACCTTCATCCAGACGCTCCACCAACAGTTGCTTGCCTCGCTTCCAGGTGGTCATCAATACGAACAGCGCAATACCGGCAATCACCGGGAAGGCACCGCCCTGGACGATTTTCGGCACGTTGGCGGCGAAGTACAGACCGTCTACCAGCAGGAAGCCCAACAACACCGGTACCGCCAGAATCGGTGGCCACTTCCACAGCAGCAACATGACCGCCGACACCAGGATAGTGGTCATGAGCATGGTTCCGGTCACCGCCACGCCGTAGGCCGACGCCAGGGCGCCGGAAGACTCGAAGCCCAGGACCAACAGAACCACACCAACCATCAGCGCCCAGTTGACGGCACCAATGTAGATTTGGCCCTGTTCGGCGCTGGACGTGTGCTGGGTATGCATACGCGGGATATAGCCGAGCTGGATGGCTTGGCGGGTCAGGGAGAACGCCCCGGAAATCACCGCTTGCGAAGCGATGACCGTGGCCAGTGTCGACAACCCGACCAGTGGGATCAACGCCCAGCTTGGCGCCAGCAGGTAGAACGGGTTGCGCGCAGCTTCTGGATCACCGAGCAGCAAGGCGCCCTGGCCGAAATAGTTCAGCACCAGCGCTGGCAGCACGAGAATGAACCACGCGCGGGCAATCGGCTTGCGGCCGAAGTGGCCCATGTCGGCATACAGCGCTTCGGCACCGGTCAGTGCAAGCACCACGGCGCCAAGGATCGCTACGCCCATGCCGGGATGCTCCCTGAAGAAACGAACACCCCACATCGGGTTCACCGCTTGTAACACCTCCGGATGCTGGGCAATGCCATACAGGCCCAGAGCCGCCAACACCAGAAACCAGGTGACCATGATCGGCCCGAACAGAATGCCGATCCGCGCCGTACCGTGTCGCTGGATCAGAAACAACCCGACCAGCACCACCAATGACAGCGGCACCACCCAATGGTCGATACCCTCGAATGCAAGCCCCAGGCCTTCAATGGCCGACAGCACCGAAATTGCGGGCGTGATCATGCTGTCGCCATAGAACAGCGCCGCGCCGATCAGCCCGCAGACCACCAGCAGCGTGCGCAATTTCGCATGACCTGCCGCCGCTCGCCGAGCCAGCGCGGTCAAGGCCATGATTCCGCCTTCGCCCTGGTTGTCGGCACGCAGTACAAACATCATGTACTTGATCGACACGACCCAGATCAACGACCAGAAGATCAACGCCAGAATCCCAAGCACCCCATCGTGGTTGACCGCTACGCCATAACCACCGGTAAATACCTCTTTGAGGGTGTACAGCGGGCTTGTGCCGATATCGCCATACACCACCCCGACCGCCGCGACCAACATGCCAATCGGATTCGCCGACGTATGCGCGGCGCCCGCAGTCTGACTACTTGCCTGCCCCATCCACCACTCCTACTACCCAGACCCGGGCTTCTATGAAGAAGCACTATGCTTTGTCATGCAGCATGCGCCGTTTTACTTGTTGTTACAGACGTTTTATTGACTGTAAAAAATCGGTAAAGCCCAACGGCGCGAAGCATAGCGCAGCACTCGTCGTATTTCCCTGCATAAAGCTGGTCAAGTGATCGTCTCATCGCTAGAATTGCGCACTTTTTGATCAGAGGCGCAGTTCAAGCGCCCGTCCGTCGGTTTTGCCCAGTTCGGCAAGCGGCGTCACAAAACACCGAGGTTAGACATGTCCACCACTCCTGCGCCGGCCAATCCCAAGGTTGGCTTCGTATCCCTGGGTTGCCCCAAAGCACTGGTCGACTCCGAGCGCATCCTCACCCAGCTGCGCATGGAAGGCTATGACGTCGTGTCCACCTACCAGGACGCCGATGTCGTGGTGGTCAATACCTGCGGCTTCATCGACTCGGCCAAGGCCGAGTCCCTGGAAGTGATCGGCGAAGCCATCAAGGAAAACGGCAAGGTCATCGTGACCGGCTGCATGGGCGTCGAAGAAGGCAACATCCGCAACGTACACCCGAGCGTGTTGGCCGTCACCGGTCCGCAGCAGTACGAGCAGGTGGTCAACGCCGTGCACGAAGTCGTGCCGCCACGCCAGGACCACAACCCGCTGATCGACCTGGTGCCGCCACAAGGCATCAAGCTGACCCCGCGCCACTACGCCTACCTTAAGATTTCCGAAGGCTGCAACCACAGCTGCAGCTTCTGCATCATCCCGTCGATGCGCGGCAAGCTGGTTAGCCGCCCGGTCGGTGACGTACTCGACGAGGCCCAGCGCCTGGTCAAGTCCGGCGTCAAGGAGCTGCTGGTGATCTCCCAGGACACCAGCGCCTACGGGGTCGACGTCAAGTACCGCACCGGTTTCTGGAACGGCGCGCCGGTGAAAACCCGCATGACCGAACTCTGCGAAGCCCTGAGCACCCTCGGTGTCTGGGTACGCCTGCACTACGTTTACCCGTACCCGCACGTTGACGAGCTGATCCCGCTGATGGCCGCCGGCAAGATCCTGCCGTACCTGGACATCCCGTTCCAGCACGCCAGCCCGAAAGTGCTGAAGGCGATGAAACGCCCGGCGTTCGAAGACAAGACCCTGGCGCGAATCAAGAACTGGCGCGAAATCTGCCCGGACCTGATCATCCGTTCGACTTTCATCGTCGGCTTCCCCGGCGAGACCGAAGAAGACTTCCAGTACCTGCTGAACTGGCTGACCGAAGCCCAGCTCGACCGCGTCGGCTGCTTCCAGTACTCGCCGGTTGAAGGGGCTCCGGCCAATGACCTGGACCTGGAAGTCGTGCCGGACGACGTCAAGCAGGACCGTTGGGAGCGCTTCATGGCGCACCAGCAGGCCATCAGCTCGGCGCGCCTGCAAATGCGCATCGGCCGTGAAATCGAAGTGCTGGTCGATGAAGTCGATGAGCAAGGCGCGGTAGGCCGCTGCTTCTTCGATGCCCCGGAAATCGACGGCAACGTATTCATCGACAATGGCAGCAACTTGAAACCGGGCGACAAAGTCTGGTGCAAAGTGACCGACGCCGACGAATACGACCTGTGGGCTGAACAGATCTAGTCGCAAAAAATATGCAAAGCCCCGCTCTCTTGACGAGATGCGGGGCTTTTTTACGGCTATCGTTTGATGAGGAACGGATTCTCATCTCCAATAACCCAAGGGCAGGCTGGCATGCGCCAACATTCGGTCATTCATACCCCAAAACAAAGCGACTACGAAGAATTGACCAGGGTCTGGGAGGCCTCGGTCCGCGCTACCCACGACTTCCTGCCGGACAGCTACATCGAACTGTTGAAGAACCTGGTGCTGACCCGTTACCTCGACGCCGTGATGCTGATTTGCACCAAAGACCCGCAGCAGCGAATCACCGGATTCGCTGGTGTCGCGGCGGGCAAGATCGAGATGCTCTTCATCGACCCGGCGCATCGAGGCCAGGGCCTGGGCAAGCGGTTACTGCGCTATGCCCTGGAGAACCTCAACGCCGATGAACTGGACGTCAACGAACAGAACCCGCAAGCCCTGGGATTTTACTTCAAGCAGGGCTTCGAGGTGATCGGTCGTTCGGAAGTCGACGGCATGGGCCAGCCGTATCCGCTGTTACACATGCGTTTGCGCCAGGCTCAACAAAAGACACGCAATGGCTGACACAACATGAAACCACTGTGGGAGCGAGCCTGCTCGCGAAAGCGACCTATCAGTCGACATTCGTGTTGAAGCTGATGACGCTTTCGCGAGCAGGCTCGCTCCCCCATTAAAAAAACATATGCGGCAAATGGTTCCGGGATTAACCGGCGCCAGGCAGGTACAATGCCCACCCCTTTTTTGTTACGGCCCTGTCATGACTGACCCGATTCGACTCTCCAAACGCCTCATCGAACTCGTCGGCTGCTCCCGTCGGGAGGCTGAGCTGTTCATCGAGGGCGGCTGGGTCACCGTCGACGGCGAAGTCGTTGACGAGCCGCAGTTCAAGGTCGCCAATCAAAAAGTCGAGCTGGATCCAGAGGCCAAGGCCACGGCACCAGAGCCCGTCACCATCCTGCTCAATGTGCCAGCCGGCATGGACGCGGACACCGCCATGGCGACCATCAGCGCCGAGACCTTGAGTGAAGAGCACCGCTACGGCAAACGTCCGCTCAAGGGCCACTTCCAGCGCCTGACCGCCAGCACTGACTTGCAAGCCAATGCCAGCGGTTTGCTGGTGTTCACCCAGGACTGGAAGATCCTGCGCAAGCTCACTGCCGACTCCAGCAAGATCGAGCAGGAATACGTGGTCGAAGTCGAAGGTGACATGGTTGAACATGGCCTCAATCGCTTGCAACACGGCCTGACCTACAAGGGCAAGGAACTGCCTCCGGTCAAGGCCAGCTGGCAGAACGAAAACCGCCTGCGTTTCGCCATGAAGAACCCGCAACCGGGCGTGATCGCCCTGTTCTGCCAGGCCGTCGGCCTGAAAGTCGTAGGCATCCGCCGCATTCGTATCGGCGGCGTGTCCATCGGCAAGGTGCCCCTGGGGCAATGGCGCTACCTGTCCGGCAAAGAGAAGTTCTGAGGCTTCTCCCGCCGCCACACATTCTGGCGCCGCTGCTTGTGCGGCGCCCACTGCTGAATATCAGGATTGCACACCATGATTCACAATGACGTACTGCGCAGCGTGCGCTACATGCTCGACATCAGCGACAAGAAAGTCATCGAGATCATCAAGCTCGGCGGCATGGACGTGGCCTTGGCCGACCTGGTGAGCTACCTCGACAAGAAAGAGGAAGACGAGGAAGGTTTCGTACGCTGCCCGGACGAAGTCATGGCGCATTTCCTCGACGGCCTGGTGATCTTCAAGCGCGGCAAGGACGAAAGCCGCCCTCCGCAACCAATCGAAGTGCCGGTAACCAACAACATCATCCTGAAAAAGCTGCGCGTAGCCTTCGAGCTGAAAGAAGACGACATGCACGCGATCCTCAAGGCCGCCGAGTTCCCGGTATCCAAGCCTGAGCTGAGCGCTCTGTTCCGCAAATTCGGCCACACCAACTATCGCCCGTGCGGCGACCAGTTGCTGCGCAACTTCCTCAAGGGCCTGACCCTGCGCGTTCGCCCGCAATAACGTGCGACGCGGATCTACCCTGTAGGAGCGAGCATGCTCGCGATGGACGTCAACGATCACGAGGGCTGTCTGAATGCCCGTGTTGTTCTGGAGTTTTTCGTCGGAGCGCCGCCCGGAGCATGCTCGCTCCTACAAGGCCGTATGCCCCCCCATTCCGCGCAAAAATAGTGGCTCCACTGATCGAGCCTGACGACTAGGGTGTAATGACCTACAGCGCTCAGGATTCGCCATGCACCCCTATTTCTCCCTGCAAGGCCGCACCGCACTGGTGACCGGCGGCACCCGTGGTATCGGCAAAATGATCGCCAAGGCCTATGTCGAGGCTGGCGCCACCGTCTACGTCTGTGCCCGCGACGTCGAAGCCTGCCGGCAAACTGCCGATGAGCTCGGTGCATTGGGCCGCTGTCACGCGGTGGCCGCCAACCTGGCCACTGAAGAAGGCGTGCAGCAGTTGGCAACACGCCTGGGTGAGCAGATGACCCATCTCGATATCCTGGTGAACAACGCCGGCACCACTTGGGGGGCGCCATTGGAAAGCTACCCGATCAAGGGTTGGGAAAAGGTCATGCAACTGAATGTGACGTCAGTATTCAACTGCATCCAGCAATTTCTGCCACTGCTGCGCAAAGCCGGTTCCCCCGCGAACCCGGCCCGAATCATCAATATCGGCTCAGTCGCCGGGATTTCTTCCTTTGGCGAACAGGCGTATGCCTACGGGCCGAGCAAAGCCGCCCTGCATCAACTCTCACGGATTCTGGCAAGGGAACTGGTGAGCCAGCACATCAACGTCAATGTGATCGCCCCGGGTCGCTTTCCGAGCAAGATGACCCAACACATCGACAGAGATGCGCAGGCATTGGCGCAGGATACGGCGCTGATTCCGATGAAGCGTTGGGGCCGGGAGGAAGAGATGGCGGCGCTGGCGATCAGCCTGGCGAGTACGGCCGGGGCGTACATGACCGGGAATATCATTCCGCTGGATGGTGGGTTCAGCCTCTGAAATCGGCGGTGCTGCCATCGCGGGCAAGCCACGCTCCCACAGGTTTCTTTGGTGCTCACAAAATCTGTGGCCGGCCGAGCTCCACTGTGGGAGCGGGCTTGCCCGCGAAGGGGCCGGCACAGCCACCACTGAATACAGGTCGATCGGGTTATCATGCCCGCCACCATCCCGACTCGACCCCAAACCATGACCTACAGCGTTTCCCCCATCGGCTTCGTGCGTTCCTGCTTCAAGGAGAAGTTCGCCATCCCTCGGCAGCCGCAATTGGCCCCCGCCGCGCGCGGCGTGCTCGAACTGGTGGCGCCATTCGATCAGGGTGATGCCGTGCAGGGCCTCGAACAGGTCAGCCATGTCTGGCTGTTGTTCCTGTTCCATCAGGCACTGGAAGAAAAGCCGCGCCTGAAAGTTCGTCCGCCGCGCCTGGGCGGCAACAAGTCCATGGGCGTGTTCGCCACGCGCGCGACTCACCGGCCCAATGGCATTGGCCAGTCCGTGGTCAAGCTGGACAAGGTCGAGGCCAATCGCCTGTGGATATCCGGCATCGACCTGCTCGATGGCACGCCGATCCTCGACATCAAACCCTACGTGCCTTACGCAGACATCATCGACACAGCCATCAATAGCATCGCCAGCGCCGCGCCGCAGTTGATTGCCGTGCAATGGACAGATAGCGCCCTGCAACAGGCTCATGGGCACGCTGAACGCCTTGCAGAGCCGTTGGTTGAGTTGATCGAGCAATGCTTGGCGCAGGATCCGCGCCCGGCGTACCAGACGCCTACCCCGGAACGCGAATATGGTGCGCAATTCTGGGACGTGGATGTGCGCTGGCATTATCCAACGCCGCAGATGATCCGCGTGCTTGAGGTCATTCCCGCATCCAACATGTAGGAGCTGCCGCAGGCTGCGATCTTCTGATCTTGAAATCGCGATAGAAGATCAAGATCAAAAGATCGCAGCCTGCGGCAGCTCCTACAGAGAACGCGTCCGGCATAAAAAAGCCCGCATTACCTGTATAGGCAATGCGGGCTTTTTTTGAGGCGGTGCTTATTTCTCTACGAACGCACGCTCGATCAGGTAATCACCCGGCTCGCGCATGCGCGGCGACACTTTCAGGCCGAAGCTGTTCAGCACTTCGCTGGTCTCGTCGAGCATGCTCGGGCTGCCGCACAGCATGGCGCGGTCGTCCTGCGGGTTGATCGGTGGCAGGCCGATGTCGCTGAACAGCTTGCCGCTGCGCATCAGGTCGGTCAGGCGACCTTCGTTTTCGAACGGCTCGCGGGTCACGGTTGGGTAGTAGATCAACTTGTCACGCAATGCATCGCCAAAGAACTCGTTCTGCGGCAGGTGCTCGGTGATGAACTCGCGGTAGGCGACTTCGTTGACGTAACGCACGCCGTGGCACAGGATCACTTTTTCGAAACGCTCGTAGGTTTCCGGGTCCTGGATGACGCTCATGAACGGCGCCAGACCGGTACCGGTGCTGAGCAGGTACAAATGTTTGCCAGGCTTCAAGTCATCCAGCACCAGCGTGCCGGTGGGCTTCTTGCTGATGATGATCTCGTCGCCTTCCTTCAGATGCTGCAACTGGGAAGTCAGCGGACCATCAGGCACCTTGATGCTGAAGAACTCGAGATGCTCTTCCCAGTTCGGGCTGGCAATCGAGTAAGCGCGCATAAGCGGGCGGCCGTTGGGCTGTTGCAGGCCGATCATCACGAACTGACCGTTCTCGAAGCGCAGGCCCGGATCACGGGTGCACTTGAAGCTGAACAGAGTGTCGTTCCAGTGATGAACACTGAGGACACGCTCGTGGTTCATGTTGCTCATGTACGGGGACTCCTGGAGATTGGATCTGCGCTAGCTCTTTCAGGAACAGACCTGCGGTGCGCAATTGCATCGCATTCTAATAGCGACGACAATATCTGTTAACTGGATTATTAAGATAAGGGTTATCGGTTATATCGATATGCGATTTACTCTCCGTCAACTTCAAGTGTTCGTTGCCGTCGCCCAGCAGGAAAGCGTGTCCCGTGCTGCGGGTCTGCTCAACCTCTCACAGTCGGCGGCGAGTACATCGATTACCGAGCTGGAGCGCCAGTGCAGCTGCCAACTGTTCGACCGCGCCGGCAAGCGATTGAGCCTCAACGCCCTGGGTAAACAGTTGCTGCCCCAAGCCGTTGCCTTGCTCGACCAGGCCAAGGAAATCGAAGACCTGCTCAATGGCAAGTCCGGATTCGGCTCATTGGCAGTGGGCGCGACCCTGACCATTGGCAACTATCTTGCGACCCTGCTGATCGGCGGTTTCATGCAGCGCCACCCGGAAAGCCAGGTAAAGCTGCATGTGCAGAACACCGCCAATATTGTGCAACAGGTCGCCCACTACGAAATTGACCTGGGTCTGATCGAAGGCGATTGCAACCACCCTGACATCGAAGTGCAAAGTTGGGTCGAAGATGAGTTGGTGGTCTTCTGTGCGCCACAGCATCCGCTGGCCCAGCGGGGCACAGCGAGCATGGAGGAACTGAGCCAGGAAGCCTGGATCTTGCGTGAACAAGGCTCAGGCACACGCCTGACGTTCGATCAAGCCATGCGCCATCACCGGAGCGCGCTGAACATCCGCCTGGAGCTGGAACACACCGAAGCCATCAAGCGCGCCGTAGAGTCCGGCCTGGGGATCGGCTGTATCTCGCGGCTGGCGCTACGGGACGCGTTCCGTCGCGGCAGCCTGGTAGCAGTGGAGACTCCGGACCTGGACCTGGCGCGACAGTTCTATTTCATCTGGCACAAGCAGAAGTACCAGACCTCGGCGATGCGTGAATTCCTCGAACTGTGCCGCGCATTCACCGCCGGGGTGCAGCGCAGCGACGAGATCGTCCTGCCGGCGATCGCTTAAAGCAGAATCACCGCCCAGACCAGCGCGATCATGGTCAAGGCCACCAATTGCGCGGCACTGCCCATGTCCTTGGCGTTTTTCGACAACGGGTGCAATTCAAGGGAAATGCGGTCGATGGCCGCTTCCACGGCCGAATTGAGCAGCTCGACGATCAGCGCCAACAGGCAGACCGCAATCAACAACGCCTGCTCGACACGATTCACGTTCAGGAAGAACGACAGCGGGATCAGAATGACGTTGAGCAACACCAATTGCCGAAAAGCCGCTTCGCCGGTGAATGCTGCGCGTAGGCCGTCCAGCGAGTAGCCGGAAGCATTGAGGATACGTTTCAGGCCGGTCTGGCCTTTGAAAGGTGACATAGAGTAGGAACTGACCAAAAAAGGAGTGGGAAAGCTAGATTAACCAAAGTCAAAAAAACGTGAAGGCGCCAGCGCTTAATGGCTTGAAATTGACTCGAGTTGTTGCAGCAGCAACGCCGCCTGGGTGCGGGTCCGCACATTCAGTTTACGAAAAATCGCGGTGACGTGGGCCTTGATGGTCGCTTCGGAAACGCTCAGTTCGTAGGCAATCTGCTTGTTCAGCAACCCTTCGCAAACCATCGTCAGCACCCGGAACTGTTGCGGAGTCAAGCTCGCAAGGCCTTCACTGGCCGCCTTGACCTCATCGGAAACGCTGACGGCTTCGAATGCTTGCGGTGGCCAGAAAACATCGCCATCGAGCACCGCGCGCACGGCTTTCTGGATAACACTCAAATCGCTGGACTTGGGTATGAAACCGCTTGCACCAAATTCACGGGACTTGACCATGATCGTCGCTTCTTCCTGGGCCGAGACCATGACCACAGGAATTTGCGGATACTGGCCGCGCAACAGTACCAACCCGGAAAAACCATACGCGCCCGGCATGTTCAGGTCCAGCAGCACCAGATCCCAGTCGGCCTTTTCGCTCAGGCGTGCCTCCAGCTCGGCAATGCTCGCCACTTCCACCAACCGGACATCCGGGCCCAGGCCCAGGGTCAGCGCTTGATGCAGGGCGGAACGAAAAAGAGGGTGGTCATCGGCAATCAGGATTTCGTATGTGGCCATTTTTCAAATGATCCTGTTTTTCATGGGATGCCCGATGCATTCGGGTATCGCCAAACAACTCGAGGTAACAGCCACGCAGCCGCTCCAACGGGGCACGTTCAACGCAAAAAACGGCGTTTCAAACTCTGGCCGCACCCTAATGGGCGCCAAGCATGCCCAGCCAAACCGGGGTGGTCAAGCGACATGGCCGGTACACTTTATTGCAGCATCGGAGACAATCAGGCCGTCACTGCCACTGCTGGTTGAAGATAGGCCATCAACTCGGTGTGCGCCGGGGTCGAAACATCCATTTCCAGCTGACGCTTGGCATCGAGGTAATGCTGGCTGAACACATCGAAATAAGCGTCGAGCGCCGAGGCCGCCTCTACATCGCCTGCAAGATCGAGACATAACGCCGCGACTTCCGCAGTACACAAGTGTTCGCTACGGGTGGAGCGGCGCAATTGATAGCGTGAAAGCTTCTCGGGCAACAAACTGAGGATCGGAAGCGCGTCGAAATAGGGGCTTTTACGGAAAATCTTCCGGGCTTCGGTCCACGTCGCGTCGAGCAAGATGAACAGCGGCCTCCTGCCTTGATCGACCGCCACGCTATGAGTCACCCGCTCAGGCGCGACATATTCACCCGGGAACACCAGATAAGGCTGCCATTGCGGGTCGGACAGCAAGGCCAGCAACTGCTGATCGACTTCGGTACGCGACCAGATAAAGGCATGGTTGTCACGCACCACATCGGCAATCAACCAACCGGTGTTGCTGGGCTTGAACACTTCCTTGCCTGTCATGATCAGGCATACCCCGGAGCGAGTCTCAACCTGCGGACGCCAGGCGCACAGGCAGTGACTCTCGATCACGCGGCAAGCGCGGCACCGTGTTGCCCGCCATCCACGGGCCTGAATCGGCTTGATACCTTCCTCTTCGCGCTGGTCGCGCAGGCGGGCTACGGCGTTGGGGGCATGGTTCATCGCAGGCCACACCGGCAGACAAAAGAGATCGACACGAAAAGCACTCGGATGGGTGAAAGTGCCGGCAGTTTACCAGACCCGCCGGTGCAAACCTGTACCGTGCAGGCCTGCTCCCCTATAATTCGTCGCCACTGAACGCACAGTCATGTGATGGGTCAAACACCCATCACTGCCCCAGGAGAGTTTCATGCTGCGCCTTATCGTTCCCACCGCTGCCATTCTGCTGGCGTCGACCTTCAACGCCCAGGCGGCGTCCTTGAGTGAGCAGAATCTGAACAGAGAGCTGCGAAACGTCGCCACCCAAAGCAGCGTCGGCACTCCGCGGGCGATCAATGAAGACATTCTCGATCAGGGCTACACGGTCGAAGGCAATGTGCTGATCAACCACCTGAGTGTGCAAAGCAGCCACGCCAACAAGATGCGTGCCGACCCCAAGGCTGTGTACTTCCAGCTTGGTGCCTCGGTATGCAACAACCCGTCCTTCCGCAAGCTGATGGCAAAGGGGGCGGTCATGCGTTATGACTTCACCGAGGTAAAGACCAACCGCGCGGTCGGTTCTGCAAGCTACCAGGAATCGGATTGCCCGAAAGCGACCCAGAAGAAAAAGTAAGTCAGTGGGATTTTGCGCGCCGCTGCTCATCCTCGGCGCGCAGTTCCGCCACCAGCGCCTGCAAATAACGTGAACGCTGATGCGCGTCCATAAGACGCCGGCAGCACTCCTCCTCGAGACTCAAATGATTGATCTCGGCTGATGACTTCAGCAATCGATACAGTTGCGTATCGATCTCCAGAATGACCCTGGCCATGGCTTTCCGGCTCCCTGCACCTCACTCGTGATGAGCGGCAAATCCTTGAACCGCTTGTACCCTGCGCCCTGCCCTTGACGCCAAGTTGTCGTGTAATACCTGTACCTAAGTAAATCAGAGTACTGAACACTCGGGGCGGGTTCAGACGGGCGGTGAAATCACCTTGCAAATCGTCAATAACCGGTTGCCAGGAAAGACTTTGCGGCGCAATGATCAAGGCAACAATCATCGCGACGGTCTAGATTTCAGGTATCTACGTTCATTGTGTCAGGACTGGAAAAGGCGCCGCCCGTTTGGTCTTGCGCTGTGCGAACGTTTCTTTCATCCAAGGGAAAAACAGAGCCGGTATGGTGACCCGACCAGGGTCAAGTGAATCGCCCAGGCATGGGCCTGGGCAAACAGCGACACATGAAGTGTCGTGGCGCCGACGCGTCAATGGTCGAAGCCGACGGTTCTGTCCAGAAGGAGAAGTTGAATGCCTTACCAACCGAATGACCTCCTAAGCCGCCATTTTGAACAAAGCGGCCACGACCTCATCAGCAAGGTCGAAGAGCAACTCAACCTGGTTTCACCCAACAGCCCGAATACCCCGATCTACCGCGACATGATCCTGACCGTGCTGCGCATGGCGCAGGAAGACCACAATCGCTGGAATGCCAAGATAACCCTGCAAACCCTGCGCGAACTGGAGCACGCTTTCCGAGTGCTGGAGCAGTTCAAGGGGCGACGCAAAGTCACAGTCTTCGGCTCCGCGCGCACGCCAGTGGAACATCCCTTGTATGGTCTCGCCCGCGAACTCGGCGCCGCCCTGGCTCGCTCCGACATGATGGTCATCACGGGTGCGGGCGGCGGCATCATGGCTGCAGCCCACGAAGGTGCAGGCCTGGAAAACAGCCTGGGATTCAACATCACCCTGCCCTTCGAGCAACATGCCAACCCCACCGTCCAGGGCACTACCAACCTGCTGCCCTTCCATTTTTTCTTCACGCGCAAGCTGTTCTTCGTCAAGGAAGCGGATGCACTGGTGTTGTGCCCAGGCGGTTTCGGCACCCTGGACGAAGCGCTGGAAGTACTGACGCTGATCCAGACGGGCAAAAGCCCATTGGTGCCCGTAGTGCTGCTGGACGCGCCGGGCGGCAAATTCTGGCAGGGCGCACTGGACTTCATTCACCATCAACTGGAGGAGAATCGTTACATCCTGCCTACCGACATGAAGCTGGTGAAACTGGTCTACAGCGCCGAAGAAGCGGTGGAGCAGATCAACCAGTTCTACAGCAATTACCACTCCAGCCGCTGGCTCAAACATCAGTTCGTGATTCGCATGAACCACAAGCTCAGTGACAGGGCACTCGAACACATGCAGGAATCATTCGCAGACTTGTGCCTGAGCGATCAATTTCATCAACATGCCTATAACGGCGAGGAGCAGGACGAAGCACGGTTCAGCCACCTGGCGCGGCTGGCCTTTAACTTTACCGCTCGTGACCACGGCCGGCTTCGCGAGTTGGTGGATTACATCAACCTGGCGGAAAACTGGGCCCAAACCCAGCCACCGGCACAGCAGCGTACGCGAGAGCCATTAAAGGTTACGTGAGACAAAAAAACGGCCCGCTATCGAAATAGTGAGCCGTTTCAGTCAATCGTCCATCCCTCGGCCGCTGAACAAGCGGCTGATCATTTCCATGGAGAATCCCCGATACGCCAGGAACCTGCCTTGTTTGGCGCGCTCCCGGGCATCTATCGGTAATTGCCCGGAAAACTTGCGTCGCCAGGCGTCCTGCAATTGTTCCTGCCAGTCGATGCCGCTCTCGCGCAGGGCGAGTTCGATATCACTACGCTGCAGCCCACGCTGACTTAACTCTTCACGAATGCGTAAAGGGCCATAGCCGTTACGGGCACGGTAGGAAACGAAGCTTTCAAGGTAGCGGGATTCGGACAACAAACCCTCTTCCGTCAATCGGTCGAGTGCTGTTTCAATCATTTCGGGGAGAGCCCCGCGCTGACGCAGTTTACGCGTCAGCTCGACTCGACCATGCTCGCGTCGTGCGAGCAGGTCCATTGCGGTTCGCCGCACCGCGACGAGGGTATCGAGTACAGCGGTCATCGGATCAATCAGATATCAGCATCAGCCAGATCGTCTTCGGTCTCTTTGACCGCAGAAGCCTTGGCATCCGCTACCGAAGCCGGAGACAGCAGTTTGTCACGCAGTTGCTTCTCAAGCGTTGCGGCAATATCCGGGTTATCCGCCAGGTACTTGGCCGAGTTGGCCTTACCCTGACCGATCTTGGTGCCGTTATAGGCATACCAGGCGCCGGACTTCTCGACGAAACCGTGCAGAACACCCAGGTCGATCATCTCGCCGTTGAGGTAGATGCCCTTGCCGTAAAGAATCTGGAACTCGGCCTGACGGAACGGCGAAGCCACCTTGTTCTTTACAACCTTGACGCGGGTCTCGCTACCGACGACTTCATCACCTTCTTTCACCGCACCCGTGCGGCGGATATCCAGACGAACCGACGCGTAGAACTTCAGAGCGTTACCACCGGTAGTCGTTTCCGGGCTACCGAACATCACGCCGATTTTCATGCGGATCTGGTTGATGAAGATCACCAGGCAGTTGGCGTTCTTGATGTTACCGGTGATTTTACGCAGAGCCTGGGACATCAGACGGGCTTGCAGGCCCACGTGCATGTCACCCATTTCGCCTTCGATTTCAGCTTTCGGCACCAACGCCGCCACGGAGTCGACGATGATCACGTCGACCGCATTGGAACGCACCAGCATGTCGGTGATTTCCAGGGCTTGCTCACCGGTGTCAGGCTGGGACACCAGCAGGTCGTCGACGTTGACGCCCAGCTTGCCGGCGTACTCAGGGTCCAGGGCGTGTTCGGCATCGACGAATGCGCAGGTCGCGCCGGCTTTCTGAGCCTGGGCGATCACGGACAATGTCAGTGTGGTTTTACCGGAAGATTCAGGACCGTAGATTTCAACAATGCGACCTTTTGGCAGACCGCCAATGCCCAAAGCGATGTCCAGACCCAGAGAGCCAGTGGAGATGGCCGGAATCGCCTGACGGTCCTGATCGCCCATACGCATTACGGCACCCTTGCCGAATTGACGTTCGATCTGACCCAGGGCCGCAGCCAAGGCTTTCTTCTTGTTGTCGTCCATTAAAGTCCTCACGTAATCAATAAGGCCTGACGGCCAACACCTGTATAAGTAGCCAGTATTATTCCACAGCGTTTGCGGATCGCCTACCCCTGATTTGAGATTTCTCCCGCAGCATGGCGCAGCAGCCCCTCTAGCGCGGCCTTCACCGTTTGTCGGCGAACCTCGTCACGGTTACCGGCAAAGTGCTGCACCTCGCTGAACACCTGATCGTCGACGCCCCAGGCCAGCCATACGGTGCCCACCGGCTTCTTCGGTGAACCACCGTCCGGCCCCGCCACCCCACTGACCGCCACGGCAAAACGCGCATGGCTTTTTTCCTGCGCACCACGGACCATGGCCTCGACCACTTCCCGACTGACCGCCCCTACCGTTGAAAACAGCTCGGGCGGCACATTCAGTTGGAGCGTCTTCTGTCGGTTGGAATAGGTGACATAACCGGCCTCGAACCACGCCGAGCTACCCGGTATCCGGGTAATCGCCTCGCTGATGCCCCCGCCCGTACAGGATTCGGCGGCGGTGACATGGGCATTGAGAACCTGCAGGCGCCTGCCGAGTTCAGCGGCCAGCTGTGTGATTTCTTTCACGGTCATCTCCTGATCGAACGGAATGAGGCTTAACGTACACGAGCGAATGGTGCTTGCAAGTTACAGGCACGAGCCGCCCGGACACACATCTCACAGGCTTGCAGGCGGGAGCAACACCGTCTTTGCCTGCTTCCAAAGCAGCAAACGTTCCTGCAGCCCGTTCAAACCGCCATTGATACGTCGAGTAATACTGTTGAACTCATCGACGTCGGCCAGTTCATTGAGGCCGTTTCGCTCCCAGAACCAGGCCGCGGATTCAGCGGCCCATTGTGGCAACTCCAACAGTTCGGGTTGCTGCAACAAACGCTCATCACCAAAAAGTGCCCGACTGCACTGCAGATAATTACTGCGACCGGTGATCTGGATCAGCCCACGCCCCCGATAGCGTTGACCGTCACCGTCGGCTTCAGGGGAGTTGCCCAGGCGCATGGCCAGGTCCCCGGTATCGTATTTCTCGAGATATTTTTCGCCGCCCAACTCTCGCACATATTGCAGTTGCCCCGACTCGTGGCCGATTTGCGCCAGGAAGGCGGCGATACGCCCGGGGGTACTGATGTTACGACGTGCCATGGCGTTATTGAGGGCGAGAATGAACAGGCCCGATCGAGTGCGGGCACCTGGGAAAATCATGAGTAACTGCTGCTCAGTGAGGCGCATCGCTCGTTCCTTTGATTGATGCATGAAATTCGCAAGATGGCGCCGGGAGAAATACGCCGGCAGCGTATTGAACGCCGCATCCCGAACGCCAGACTACACACCTCTCCCACGCAAGCCCCGCCGGTAATTGTTGCACCGTGTTGTGTTGCCAGCGCAGCGCGCAGAGCGCCAGCCATTCACTATGGGTCGGAGCGAGAATCGCGCGGCGGTGCATCATCGATACCGATACGCCTGGCCACCCAGCGCCCGTACAATCCTACGGCCATGTCAGCCCCGGCTATCGCGGTGAGACAACCGAAGGCGCCGGCGGCCCAGATCGACATCCCGGCGGCGTACAGCAACATCATCGCCGAGACGCCGCACACCATGCAGGCCCCGGAACGCAAAGCCAGGCGTCTCAGCAATGACCAGCCACGGGCGCCCTCCTTGTCGGCGCGCCACATTTCCCCGGACACCCCACTGACCACTGCGAGCGCGACGACGAGCCAGATAGGCAGGTCCAGCAACAGTTGCTGCTCGTTTGTCATGTCGGGCCTCCAGGATGCCTGGCTTGTGATGCTAGCGGTTAAGCGCAAGATTATGCATGTATGCATATACAGTAAATGCATTAATGCATTTATTTGCCGAGTAAAATACTTAGCTTCGTAAGGGCGAACAACGATAACGCCGTATTGTAGAAAAACCGCGGTGTCTGGTTCGCCGGCAAGCCTGACTCCTGCGAGGCGGCAAACCAAAGGTCAACGCGCGTACATGCCCCACCAGAACACATGACCCAGGATCAGGATCTGCTCCTCCTGCATTTCCAGGAAGGTGTAGTCCTCGTCAGGATGCTCTTCGCGGTTAAAGCTACGCAGGCGAATCCCTGTCGGCAGCCGATACAGCTGTTTCACTCGCAACTGGCCGTTATGATTGATGGCATAGAGGTCGCCATCGACGATATCGCCAATCCCACACTTGCCGGCGTTGACGCCCACCGTGGCACCGTCGCGCAACACCGGCAGCATGCTGTTGCCGCGCACCGTCACGCATTTGGCCTGGTCGAACTGCACGCCGTTATGGCGCAAGCTACGCTTGCCGAAGCGCAGGCTGGCGCGCTCGCTCTCTTCGATGACGAATATTCCTGATCCTGCAGCCAATTCAACCTCGCGAAGAAAGGGTACCGAGACCTCGTCGTCATCAATAGGGGTATCGTCGTCCCACAGACTGATGTCGGTAAGTTGCGAGTGCGCGGCTTCACGCCGGGCACCCAACGCCTGCGCGATAAGCACCCGGCCACGCAATTGATCGGTACTGACGGCGAAGTATTCGGCGATCTTCGAAATGTGCTTATCAGAGGGGTCGACAATCTTCCCGCCGAGGATGCGCGAAAGTGTGGATTGAGGCACGCCGGTGCGACGGTGAAGCTCCGTTGGGGAGATACCGTGCTGATCGAGCAGCGCTCTTAAAACGGTCGAAACATTGCGTTTTTGCATAATGCGCATAATGCTCGATGTTTTTTGCCACGACAAATGCTTAATTGCATAAACGATGCATGATTGATCAATGAAGACGTCACCCGGCCGTGATGCCTGCGTCAACCAGACTGCCCATGGTAACCTTGCGCCCATCGCGGAAAAGCCGTGCCCATGCTCGCTTTTGCCCCACACCTTTTGAATGAGTTTTCCTGGCAATCCGATGAATAAAGCCCTCT
Source organism: Pseudomonas sp. GW823-FHT06B06 (assembly GCF_058795195.1). Taxonomy (NCBI): domain Bacteria; kingdom Pseudomonadati; phylum Pseudomonadota; class Gammaproteobacteria; order Pseudomonadales; family Pseudomonadaceae; genus Pseudomonas; species Pseudomonas sp. GW823-FHT06B06. The sequence goes on from NZ_JBXAHO010000001.1 coordinate 246,676, forward strand.
CCGACCTGTCCTCGCACACGCCGATGATGCAGCAATACTGGCGGCTAAAGAACCAGCACCCTGACCAGCTTATGTTCTATCGCATGGGCGACTTCTACGAGATCTTCTATGAAGACGCGAAGAAGGCCGCCAAGCTCCTCGACATCACCCTGACCGCTCGCGGGCAGTCAGCCGGCCAGGCGATTCCGATGTGCGGCATTCCTTACCATGCGGCGGAAGGTTATCTGGCGAAACTGGTAAAGCTCGGCGAGTCGGTGGTGATCTGCGAGCAGGTCGGCGACCCGGCCACCAGCAAAGGCCCGGTGGATCGCCAGGTAGTGCGGATCATCACCCCGGGCACGGTGAGCGACGAAGCGCTGCTCGATGAGCGCCGGGACAACCTGATCGCCGCCGTCCTGGGCGACGAGCGCCTGTTCGGCCTGGCGGTGCTGGATATCACCAGTGGCAACTTCAGCGTGCTGGAAATCAAGGGCTGGGAAAACCTGCTGGCGGAACTGGAGCGCGTCAATCCGGTGGAATTGCTGATCCCGGATGACTGGCCCAAGGATCTGCCTGCCGAGAAACGTCGTGGCGTTCGTCGCCGTGCGCCGTGGGATTTCGAGCGTGATTCGGCCTTCAAGAGTCTTTGCCAGCAATTCTCGACCCAGGACCTCAAGGGTTTCGGTTGTGAAAACCTGACCCTGGCCATCGGCGCCGCCGGTTGCCTGCTGGCCTACGCGAAAGAAACCCAGCGCACCGCCCTGCCGCACTTGCGCAGCCTGCGCCACGAACGCCTGGACGATACCGTGGTGCTGGATGGGGCGAGTCGCCGCAACCTGGAACTGGACACCAACCTGGCCGGCGGTCGTGACAACACCCTGCAGTCGGTGGTCGATCGTTGCCAGACCGCCATGGGCAGCCGCCTGCTGACTCGCTGGCTGAACCGCCCGCTGCGTGACCTGAACGTGTTGCTGGCGCGGCAGACCTCGATCACCTGCCTGCTGGACGGCTACCGTTTCGAAAAGCTGCAGCCGCAGCTCAAGGAAATCGGCGACATCGAGCGCATTCTCGCCCGGATCGGCCTGCGCAATGCCCGTCCGCGCGACCTCGCGCGCCTGCGCGATGCCCTCGGCGCGCTGCCGCAACTGCAAGCGGCAATGACCGAACTTGAAGCGCCGCACCTCAACCAACTGGCAGACACTACCAGCACCTACCCGGAGCTGGCGGCCTTGCTGGAAAAAGCCATCATCGACAACCCGCCCGCGGTGATCCGTGACGGCGGGGTGTTGAAAACCGGTTACGACAGCGAACTCGATGAACTGCAATCACTCAGCGAAAACGCCGGGCAATTCCTGATCGACCTCGAAGCCCGCGAAAAAGCCCGCACCGGCCTGTCTCACCTGAAAGTCGGCTACAACCGCATCCACGGCTACTTCATCGAACTGCCGAGCAAGCAGGCTGAATCCGCACCCGCCGACTACATTCGCCGCCAGACCCTCAAAGGCGCCGAGCGCTTCATTACGCCGGAACTGAAGGCCTTCGAAGACAAGGCTCTTTCTGCCAAGAGCCGTGCCCTGGCACGTGAGAAGATGCTGTACGAAGCGCTGCTCGAAGACCTGATCGCCCAACTGCCACCCTTGCAGGACACTGCTGCAGCGCTGGCCGAGCTCGACGTACTGAGTAACCTGGCCGAACGGGCGCTGAACCTCGACCTGAACTGCCCGCGTTTTGTCAGCGAGCCGTGCATGCGGATCACCCAGGGTCGTCACCCTGTGGTTGAACAAGTATTGACCACGCCTTTCGTGGCCAACGACCTGAGTCTCGACGACAACACCCGCATGCTGGTGATCACCGGTCCGAACATGGGCGGTAAGTCCACCTACATGCGCCAGACCGCCTTGATTGTACTCCTGGCACACATCGGCAGCTTCGTGCCGGCGGCCAGTTGTGAATTGTCCCTGGTCGACCGCATCTTCACCCGAATCGGCTCCAGCGATGACCTGGCCGGCGGGCGCTCGACCTTCATGGTCGAGATGAGCGAAACCGCCAACATCCTGCACAACGCCACCGAACGCAGCCTGGTGCTGATGGACGAAGTCGGGCGCGGCACCAGCACCTTCGACGGCCTGTCCCTGGCGTGGGCGGCGGCGGAACGCCTGGCACACCTGCGGGCCTACACGTTGTTCGCCACCCACTACTTTGAGCTGACGGTACTGCCGGAAGCCCAGCCATTGGTGGCCAACGTGCACCTCAATGCCACCGAGCACAACGAACGCATCGTGTTCCTGCACCATGTACTGCCAGGGCCGGCCAGCCAGAGCTATGGCCTGGCAGTCGCGCAGTTGGCTGGTGTTCCGAACGAAGTGATCGTACGCGCCCGTGAGCACTTGAGCCGGCTGGAAGACACCGCCCTGCCCCATGAGGCGCCTGCGCCAGCCAAAGGCAAACCGGCCACGCCGCAGCAGAGCGACATGTTCGCGAGCTTGCCGCATCCGGTGCTGGATGAACTGGCCAAACTTGATCTGGACAACATGACGCCACGTCGCGCACTCGAAATGCTCTATACACTAAAGACACGGGTCTAACGCACAGGCTTGCAAGCTGTTAGAATCTCGCGCGGTTTGGGATGCTGCGGGCTATTAGCCTGGCTTGCAGACTATCGTTCCCAAACCTGCGACCCCTACGTGAAGGGGCGCTGCAAGCCGCGCCTGAGGAGAAAATTAGAAATGACCTTCGTCGTCACCGACAACTGCATCAAGTGCAAGTACACCGACTGCGTAGAAGTCTGTCCGGTGGACTGCTTTTACGAAGGCCCGAATTTCCTGGTGATTCACCCGGATGAGTGCATCGACTGCGCACTGTGCGAACCTGAATGCCCTGCCGTGGCCATCTTCTCCGAAGATGAGGTGCCTGCAGGCATGGAAAACTTTATCGAGCTGAACCTCGAATTGGCCGAGATCTGGCCGAACGTTACCGAACGCAAAGATCCGTTGCCCGATGCCGCTGAGTGGGATGGCAAGCCAGGCAAGATCGAACACCTCGAACGCTGATTATCCCCGCGTTCCTGAAAAAGGCCCCGCAAGGGCCTTTTTTTTAAGATCAAAAGATCGCAGCCTTCGGCAGCTCCTACAGGTGCAGGCAAAAAAAAGGGGCGGTATGACCCGCCCACATTTTTTCCCTATTCCCTGTGTTCCTTTTCATCATCCTGATGAATCGCTTCCTGCGATGTCCTTTCCCCTCATCCTTGAAGGGCGTGTCTATCCGTTGACACAACACCGATACTAGAGTTTTTACCGCCAAGAGCAATCGTCCGATCAGGCCCTGATGGCTTGTCACATCCCGTTCATGTTAGAAAATCTGCTTGTTTATCAGTCGGATAAAAAAGACCTGCGAAAAATATGGTCGACTGCCAACCTGTAAAAATAGTGAACACTTACGCAAAGAGTAAGCGAAGACTTACACCCTGAAGCTACAAAGCCGCGCTGGCGTCCCCGAGATCAAAACCAGAATTGCAGATAACAAAAAGCCCCGAACCAGTCGGGGCTTCTTGTTATCCAGCAAACGAATGGCTTATTGAAATAGCGACTCGCTCGATAGCCCGTTTTTCTCCAGGATCTCCCGCAGACGCTTCAGGCCTTCTACCTGAATCTGTCTAACCCGCTCCCGGGTCAGGCCAATTTCCAGGCCCACATCTTCAAGGGTGCTGCTCTCGTGACCGCGCAGGCCGAAGCGGCGTACAACCACCTCGCGCTGCTTGTCGGTCAACTCCGAGAGCCATTGGTCGATGCTTTGAGACAGGTCGTCATCCTGCAGTAGCTCGCATGGATCGGTTGGGCGATCGTCGGTAAGGGTGTCCAGCAGGGTCTTATCCGAATCCGGACCCAGCGAGACGTCGACCGAAGAAACCCGCTCGTTGAGGCCCAGCATGCGCTTGACCTCCGCTACCGGTTTTTCCAGCAGGTTGGCGATCTCCTCGGGTGAGGGTTCATGATCGAGTTTTTGCGTCAACTCCCGTGCGGCCCGCAGGTACACGTTGAGCTCCTTGACCACATGGATCGGCAACCGGATGGTCCGGGTCTGATTCATGATTGCGCGCTCGATGGTCTGACGAATCCACCAGGTTGCGTAGGTTGAGAAGCGGAAGCCGCGCTCAGGGTCGAATTTCTCCACCGCCCTGATCAATCCGAGGTTGCCCTCTTCGATCAGATCGAGCAGCGAAAGGCCCCGATTGACGTAACGTCGGGCGATTTTCACCACCAGGCGCAGGTTACTTTCGATCATGCGTTTGCGCCCGGCCGGATCACCACTTTGCGACAGGCGCGCAAAATGCACTTCTTCTTCGGGGGACAGTAGAGGGGAAAAGCCGATTTCATTGAGGTACAGCTGCGTGGCATCGAGTGCCCGCGTGTAATCGATGTACTTGTGTTGCTTCAATGTCGCGGAGTGTTTGGATTTGGCACGAACGGAAGGTGGAGCCGCCCCTTCATCATTCGACATCGAATCCGTGCCGACGTCGGCCTCCATCAGGAGAACCTCATCGTCGATGTCAAACTCCGGCACTTCTTTACTGAGAGCCATTGTTATAGTCCTTTGGTGAGTTCGACCTCAAGCTCAAGCGGCGCCTTTATCCCTGGCAACGCTGGAGCCTGTCCCCTCTACGTGACGGAACAGGCTGGAAAGCGATCAACGACGCGGCAGGAATTGCAGCGGATCTACAGGTTTACCTTGGCGGCGAATCTCAAAATGCAGTTTCACCCGGTCTGTACCCGTTGACCCCATTTCGGCAATTGTCTGTCCGACCTTGACCTGCTGCCCCTCCCGAACCAACAGCCTGCGGTTATGTCCGTAGGCACTGACGTAGGTTTCACTGTGCTTGATGATGACTAATTCGCCGTAGCCCCTTAAGCCACTCCCGGCGTATACCACCGTCCCATCAGACGCAGCTAAAACAGGCTGTCCCAAATCCCCTGCGATATCAATTCCTTTATTCAAACTACCGTTTGAGGAGAATTTGCCGATTAAAATGCCATTAGATGGCCACCCCCAGCCGGTCGGGGCTGGACCCGGTGGAGGCAGTGGAGTGGGTGCCGGCTTGTTCGCGACGGACGGTACAACCACCGGTGTCGTCGTGGTCGTACCGTCTGCAGAGCGACGGATGACCGTGGTCTTACTTGACGATGAAGGCGAAGAACTGGAGGAGCTGACCACCGTTGTCGGCGTTGAACCGCTGCGTCCATCGAAGCGAATCGTCTGACCCGGATGGATGGTGTACGGCGGCGCTATGTTATTGCGCGCCGCCAGTGCCTTGTAATCCCAGCCATAGCGAAAGGCGATGGAAAACAGCGTGTCCTTGGGGCGAACGACGTATTGCCCGGTGGTCACGGCCGGACGCTGGGCGGCGGCATTGTTGCGGTCGACAACGCGTACGTCGCTGGATTTGTTACTGGAGCAACCGACCAGCAGGGTGCTCATGACAAGGCCAGTCACCAGGCGCTGAAAGCTCGTTGTACCCATACGCTGCGCTATGACTGTGAGACTCACCCGCCGCTCCCTTTGTGGTGGCTGAAAATGTAATTTGCCGTGTTCCGGCACGAAGTGTCGCAAGTATAACGGGCCGTGCCGGCTTTACCCTTAATGAAGCGAACTCGCTTGGCGCACACGTTTGCTGTCCGCCGAAACAACCCGTTTAACCAATCGACCCCGCTGTAAGACAGAGGCAATCGAAGAGAATTCAGCGCGTTTAAATAAATGCTCAGGCCAGTGGACCATTGAGTAACGGGACGAAGCGCACCGACCCCAGGACACGCCTGGAAAAGCCATGTTCTTCCCGGATGATCAGCATCAATTGTTGCACCTCACCGGAGCCCACCGGGATCACCAGGCGCCCACCCGGGGCCAGTTGATCGAGCAGCGCCTGAGGAACGTCTGTTGCCACCGCCGTAACGATAATGCCGTTGTAGGGCGCCAGTGCTGGCCAGCCCTCCCAGCCATCGCCCCAGCGAAATACCACGTTACGCAAGTTCAGCTCGACCAGGCGTTCCTTGGCCCGGTCTTGCAGCACCTTGATACGTTCCACGGAAAAGACCCGTTCGACCAGTTGCGACAGCACCGCCGTCTGATACCCCGACCCCGTACCAATTTCCATGACCTTGTCCAATGGCCCGGCTTCGAGCAGTAACTCGCTCATGCGAGCCACCATGTAGGGCTGGGAGATGGTCTGGTTATGGCCGATGGGTAGCGCCGTGTCTTCGTAGGCTCGGTGCGCCAATGCCTCGTCGACGAACAGATGACGCGGAGTACGCCGAATGACTTCCAACACCTTGGCGTTGCAAATCCCCTCCTCATACAGGCGCTGGATCAGGCGCTCGCGGGTCCGTTGCGAGGTCATGCCGATGCCGCGACGCATCATGTCGTCTTGTCCACGCGTCATGGTCGCAGGCCCTCCAACCATCCGTCGAGGCTCCTGAAGGCATCATTGAAGGTGCGATCAAGCTGCAAAGGGGTGATGGAAACATAGCCTTGCATTACGGCATGGAAATCGGTGCCAGGACCGCCATCCTCAGCGTCCCCCGCCGCAGCGATCCAGTACCCGGACTTGCCTCGCGGGTCGACCACCTTCATCGGCGCTGCCGCGCGGGCGCGATGCCCGAGGCGGGTCAACTGGATACCGCGGATGTGCTCCAGCGGCAAATTGGGAATGTTCACGTTCAGTACCGTACGCGGTGGCAGCTCGAGATCCGCATGGGCCTCGACCAGTTTGCGCGCAAAGTGGGCCGCCGTGGCCAGGTTGTCGACCTGTCGCGAGACCAGCGAAAAGGCAAACGCAGGCCGCGTCAGGAATCGACCTTCGAGCGCCGCCGCAACCGTACCCGAGTAGAGCACGTCGTCCCCCAGGTTGGCGCCCAGGTTGATGCCGGACACCACCATGTCCGCTTCACGCTCCAACAAGCCGTTGAGGCCCAGGTGCACACAATCGGTCGGCGTGCCATTGACGCTGATAAAGCCGTTGGCAAGCGTGTGTGGATGTAACGGACGGTCCAGCGTGAGCGAACTGCTCGCGCCGCTTTTGTCCTGGTCCGGGGCAACCACCACGCACTCGGTGTAATCCGCCAGCGCAGCATAAAGCGCGGCGAGTCCGGGTGCGGTTACCCCGTCGTCGTTAGAAATCAGAATACGCATGGGCTGTCCGTCTGCCCCACCGGCACCAGATCGACAAGCTCGCGCACCAATACGGTGGCGAAGCATCCGGCCGGCAGGACGAATTCCAGTTGCAGAATGTCAGGCGAGGGATAATGCCACGTCAACCCGGCAATGGGCAGCCGCAGGATGCGACGTTCATGGCTCATTCCGGCGTTGACCAACCAATCGCGAAGTTCCACTTCGCGCGCGGCTATCGCCTGCTCCAGTTCATGGACAGCGCCCATGGCCGGCGAGTCACCTTCGCCCCACTGTGGACCGGTCGGGTGCAGATCGAGAATCGCCAGTCGCGGGTCACTGCATTCAGCTTCGCCGGCCGCAAAGAAGCTGCGGCTGTCGGTGAATGCCAACAGATCGCCGACCCGCGCTTGCTGCCAGGTACCGTCGGCGACACGCGCCGCCAACACCTGGTTGAACAGAAAACTGCGAGCTGTGGAAAGCAGGCGCGAACGCACGTTGCGCTGCTCCGGCAAGGCCTTGCGCGCAGCCCAGGCGCGGGCGTCGACCACGTTGCCGCCGTCATGCCCAAAGCGTTGGGCACCGAAATAATTGGGGATGCCTTGCTTGGCAATCAGCTGCAGCCGCGCTTCGATGGCAGCCTTGTCACCCGCGAACTGTGTCAGGCGCAAGGTGAAGCCGTTGGCCGAGTGGGCACCGCGTTGCAGCTTGCGTTTATGCCGGCTGGTCTTGAGGATTCTAAGCGTGTCGTTTTCTGCCGCGGACAGATCCGGATCGGCTTTGCCCGGCAGTTGTACGCTGAACCACTGGCGTGTCAGCGCCTGGCGATCCTTGAGTCCGGCGTAGCTGACGGTGCGCAATGACACCCCGGCGGCCTTGGCGATTCGACGTGCCGCCTCTTCAGTATTCAGGCCGCGTTTTTCCACCCAGATCCACAGGTGTTCGCCATCACCGCTCAAGGGAATATCAAGGACTTCATCGACCTGGAAATCTTCCGCGATGGCTTTCAGTACGGCGCTGCCGAGCGGTTCCCCATAGGCCCGCGGGCCGAGCAATTGCAGTTCGTTCATGCGCGCAGCAACAAGGCAACGGAATGCACGGCAATGCCCTCTTCGCGACCGACGAAGCCGAGCTTCTCGGTGGTGGTAGCTTTCACGTTCACTTGATCCAACTCAACTTGGAGATCCGCGGCAATCAGCGCGCGCATCGATTCGATATGTGGGGCCATTTTTGGCGCCTGGGCAACGATGGTGTTATCGACGTTACCGACCTTCCAGCCTTTGGCGTGGATCAATGCGACGACATGACGCAACAGCGCTCGGCTGTCGGCGCCCTTGAATTGCGGGTCGGTGTCCGGGAAATGCTTGCCGATGTCACCCAGCGCAGCAGCGCCGAGCAAGGCATCGCTCAAGGCGTGCAGCAGGACGTCACCGTCGGAGTGAGCGAGCAGCCCGAAGCCGTGTGCAATGCGCACGCCGCCCAGAGTGATGAAATCGCCTTCAGCGAAACGGTGCACATCATAGCCGTGGCCAATACGCATAAAAAAACGCCCCGAATTTTGTCAGGGCGTGATTCTACCTGCATTAGGCACCTAGAGCATGCGCGTGATGCCGCAAGTGTTCATCGATGAAACTGGCGATGAAGAAATAGCTGTGGTCATAGCCCGGTTGCAGGCGCAACGTCAGCGGGTGACCGGCCAGTTTGGCCGCCTGTTGCAAGGCTTCAGGCTTCAACTGATTGGCGAGGAAATCGTCGCGATCGCCTTGGTCAACCAACAGCGGCAGCTTTTCATCGGCCTCGGCGATTAATGCACAGGCATCCCATTCACGCCATTTTGAACGGTCTTCTCCCAGATAGCGGGAAAAGGCTTTCTGCCCCCACGGGCAATCCATCGGATTGTTGATCGGCGAGAATGCCGATACCGACAGATAACGCCCCGGATTGCGCAAGGCACAAACCAGCGCACCGTGGCCACCCATGGAGTGACCGCTGATGCCGCGCTTGTCTGACGCCGGGAAATGCGCTTCGACCAATGCCGGCAGTTCCTGCACGACATAGTCATGCATGCGATAGTGGCGCGACCAGGGTTCCTGGGTGGCGTTCAGATAAAACCCGGCGCCGAGGCCAAAGTCCCAGGCACCGTCCGGATCGCCCGGCACGTCGGGACCGCGAGGGCTGGTGTCCGGTGCGACGATGATCAGTCCCAATTCGGCGGCCATGCGCATGGCGCCGGCCTTTTGCATGAAGTTCTCGTCTGTGCAGGTCAGGCCGGACAACCAGTACAGCACTGGCAACTTGCCGCCCTGCTCGGCTTGCGGCGGCAGGTACACGGCAAACACCATGTCGCAACCGAGCGTTTCCGAGCGATGGCGATAACGCTTGTGCCAACCACCGAAGCTTTTCTGGCAGGAGATATTTTCCAGGCTCATGACTGACCTCAGAAATGAATGACGGAACGGATGCTCTTGCCTTCATGCATCAGGTCAAACGCCTTGTTGATATCTTCCAGGCCCATGGTGTGGGTGATGAAGGTATCCAGCGGGATCTCACCGGTCTCGGCCATTTCCACGTAGCTCGGCAATTCAGTACGGCCGCGCACGCCGCCGAACGCCGAACCGCGCCAGACGCGACCGGTGACCAGTTGGAACGGACGGGTGGAAATTTCCTGGCCAGCACCGGCTACACCGATGATTACCGACTCGCCCCAACCCTTGTGGCAGCACTCGAGGGCAGCACGCATCAGTTGCACATTGCCGATGCACTCAAAGGAAAAGTCGACGCCGCCGTCGGTCATGTCGACTATGACTTCCTGGATCGGACGGTCGAAGTCTTTCGGGTTTACACAATCGGTTGCACCCAGCTGCTTGGCGATCTCGAATTTGGCCGGGTTGATGTCGATGGCGATGATCCGTGCCGCCTTGGCTTTAACTGCGCCGATGATGGCCGACAGACCAATACCGCCGAGGCCGAAAATGGCCACGGTATCACCCGGTTTCACCTTGGCCGTGTTCAACACGGCGCCGATGCCGGTGGTGACACCACAACCCAACAGGCAGACTTTTTCCAGCGGCGCTTCCTTGGCGATCTTGGCCACGGAAATTTCCGGCAGCACGGTGTACTCGGAGAAAGTCGAAGTCCCCATGTAGTGGAAAATCGGCTGGCCCTTGTAGGAAAAACGAGTTGTGCCGTCCGGCATCAGGCCTTTGCCCTGGGTTGCGCGAATCGCCTGGCAGAGGTTGGTTTTGCCCGACAGGCAGAATTTGCACTGACGGCATTCCGGGGTGTACAGCGGGATCACATGATCGCCAACCGCCACCGAGGTCACGCCTTCGCCGATCGCTTCGACGATAGCCCCGCCTTCGTGACCGAGGATGGACGGGAAAATGCCTTCCGGGTCAGCGCCCGAGAGGGTGTAGGCATCGGTATGGCAGACACCGGAAGCCACCACGCGCAGCAACACTTCACCGGCCTTGGGCATGGCGACATCGACTTCAACGATCTCCAGAGGTTTCTTGGCCTCGAAGGCAACGGCGGCGCGCGACTTGATCATGGTGATTCTCCAGTGAAAAAAAACGAGACAAGGAGTGTAATACATCGCCTTACGGTGAATAATCAGGACAAAAGCAAAACATTATTGCTGCACAGGGATAATCTTCGATGTCGGAAAACCGCTGGGAAGGTATCGACGAATTTGTGGCTGTCGCCGAATGCAGTCAGTTCACTGCCGCGGCCGAACGCCTGGGGGTTTCTTCCTCGCACATCAGTCGACAAATCGTACGCCTCGAAGAGCGCCTGCAAACCCGCCTGCTCTATCGCAGCACCCGGCGGGTCACGCTGACCGAGGCTGGGCAAACCTTTCTGCAACATTGTCAGCGTTTGCAGGATGGCCGCGAAGAAGCGCTGCGAGCGGTCGGTGACCTGACCAGCGAACCCAAGGGCATGTTGCGCATGACCTGTGCCGTGGCGTACGGCGAACGTTTCATTGTGCCGCTGGTGACCCGTTTCATGGGGCTATATCCACAACTGCGGATCGACATCGAACTGAGCAATCGACAACTCGACCTGGTGCATGAAGGCCTGGACCTGGCGATCCGCCTGGGGCGCCTGCAGGACTCACGACTGGTCGCCACCCGCCTCGCTCCTCGGCGCATGTTCCTCTGTGCGTCGCCGTCCTACCTGGAACGCTATGGTCGACCACACAGCTTGTCGGAACTGAGCCGGCACAATTGTCTTGTTGGCAGCTCGGACCTCTGGCAACTGGAACAGAACAGGCGGGAATTTTCCCAGCGAGTCCAGGGAAACTGGCGGTGCAACAGTGGGCAAGCGGTGCTGGACGCGGCGCTACAGGGTGTGGGGTTGTGTCAGCTGCCGGACTATTACGTGCTGGAGCACCTGAAAAGCGGCGCGTTGATTTCGTTGCTCGAAGCCCATCAACCGCCGAATACAGCTGTTTGGGCGCTGTATCCGCAGCAGCGGCATTTGTCGCCGAAGGTGCGCAAGCTGGTGGATTATTTGAAGGAGGGGTTGGCCGAGAGGCCGGAGTATCGAACCTAAGATCAAAAGATCGCAGCCTGCGGCAGCTCCTACATTGAATGCGGTCTACTGTAGGAGCTGCCGCAGGCTGCGATCTTTTAGCGGCGGTTGGCCCAACGTTGTCTCAACCACTCGAGGTCTTCAGGGCGAGTAACCTTGAGGTTGTCCGACCGTCCTTCAATCAAGCGCGGTGCCAGCCCCGCCCACTCCATGGCGGAAGCCTCATCGGTAATCACGGCATCAGCCACCAGGCTGTCCGCCAATGCCCGATGCAACGCACCGAGGCGAAACATCTGCGGCGTGTAGGCCTGCCAGATCACACTGCGATCCACGGTTTCGACCACACGACCGTGCTTGTCGACCCGTTTGAGCGTATCCCGCGCCGGAACCGCCAGCAGTCCACCGACAGGATCATCCGCCAACTCCGCCAGCAGCTTGTCCAGATCGTTCCGACTCAGGTTTGGCCGTGCGGCATCGTGAACCAACACCCAATCCTCATCATCGGCACCTTGGGCATGCAAATGCAGCAATGCGTTGAGCACCGATCCGGAACGCTCGGCGCCACCCTCGACCCGTGTTATACGCGGATCGCCGGCAAGCGTCAGGCTCGACCAATAAGGATCATCAACAGCAAGACTGACCACCAGGCCTTTCAGGCAAGGATGATCGAGAAAACAGCCAAGGCTGTGTTCGAGAATAGTGCGCCCGCCCAGTTGCAAGTATTGCTTGGGACGGTCCGCGGCCATACGGGCACCGACGCCCGCGGCAGGAATCACGGCCCAGAAGGCCGGCAGAGACAGGTTCATTGCGCCAACTGGTAAAGGGTTTCACCGTCCTTGACCATGCCCAACTCATGGCGAGCCCGCTCTTCAACGGTCTCCATGCCCTTTTTCAACTCACTGACTTCCGCGTCCATCACGCGATTACGTTCCAGCAATGTCTGGTTCTCGGCCTGCTGATCCGCAATCTGCTGCGTCAGCTCAGCCACTTGCGCCAGACTGCCATTACCCACCCACAGGCGGTATTGCAGGCCAGCCAGCAACAGGAGCAAGACGAGAAACAACCAATTGGGACTGCGCATCGAATATCAGGTATCCAGTGAAAAAAGACAGCCATACCAAAACGTGAAGCTACTGATAGCACGAAGCCTGGAAGAACCAGGCTTGTGCTTTCAAGGCATCAGATTAGTGGCAAAAGCGTCGCTGTTGCGATTTTTCCGACACAATCCGGTGTCTTTTTTACCAGCCAGTGCCGTGCCTCACCAATACGCTCCTTTTTGACGAGTGACTGTTGTTGTCAGACAAGGCGCCGCGACGAGTCATAGCTGGCTATGGCGAGGAGCGGCAACGCAGTATGACGACAACAGGCACCGTCAAAAATGAGCAGTATTGGCGAGGCACGGCACTCTATCAACCGCGGAATTCGCTGCGGCCGTTGTACTTGGCTTTACCGTTCAACTGCTCTTCGATACGCAGCAGTTGGTTGTACTTGGAAACGCGGTCGGAACGGCACAGGGAGCCGGTCTTGATCTGGCCAGCCGAAGTGCCCACGGCCAGGTCGGCAATGGTCGAATCTTCGGTTTCGCCCGAACGGTGCGAGATCACGGCGGTGTAACCGGCGGCCTTGGCCATCTGGATGGCTTCCAGGGTTTCGGTCAGGGTGCCGATCTGGTTGAACTTGATCAGGATCGAGTTGGCGATCTTCTTGTCGATGCCTTCTTTCAAGATCTTGGTGTTGGTTACGAACAGGTCATCGCCTACCAGCTGGGTCTTCTCGCCGATCTTGTCGGTGAGGATTTTCCAGCCAGCCCAGTCGGACTCGTCCAGGCCATCTTCGATGGAGATGATCGGGTAACGCTCGGTCAGGCCTTTCAGGTAGTCGGCGAAACCTTCAGCGGTGAACACCTGGCCTTCGCCGGACAGGTTGTACTTGCCGTCTTCGTAGAATTCGCTGGCTGCACAGTCCAGGGCCAGGGTCACGTCGGTGCCCAAGGTGTAACCGGCGTTGGCCACAGCTTCGGAGATCACTTTCAAAGCGTCTTCGTTGGAAGCCAGGTTAGGTGCGAAACCACCTTCGTCGCCCACTGCAGTGCTCAGGCCACGGGCCTTCAGAACAGCCTTGAGGTGATGGAAAATCTCGGTGCCCATGCGCAGGCCTTCCGAGAAAGACTTGGCGCCAACCGGCTGCACCATGAATTCCTGGATGTCGACGTTGTTATCGGCGTGCTCGCCACCGTTGATGATGTTCATCATCGGAACCGGCATCGAGTAAACACCCGGGGTGCCGTTCAGGTTGGCGATGTGCGCGTACAGCGGCAGGTCCTGGTCCTGTGCTGCTGCCTTGGCCGCGGCCAGGGAAACGGCGAGGATCGCGTTGGCGCCCAGGGAACCTTTGTTTTCAGTACCGTCGAGCTTGATCATCGCCAGGTCGAGGGCTTTCTGGTCGCTTGGGTCCATGCCTTTCAACAGGTCTTTGATCGGACCGTTGATGTTGGCCACGGCCTTGAGTACACCCTTGCCCAGGTAACGGCTCTTGTCGCCATCACGCAGCTCGAGCGCTTCACGCGAGCCAGTGGAAGCACCGGACGGCGCGCAAGCGCTGCCGATGATGCCGTTATCGAGAAGCACATCCGCTTCCACGGTGGGATTGCCACGGGAGTCGAGAACTTCACGACCTTTGATGTCGACGATTTTAGCCATTGTTGTAAACACTCCAAAGTTGACGAAAACGACGCAGCTAGAGGAAATCTTTTACCGTCGGCAAGTGAGTTGCAGCGGGCAGGCTTGCGGACGATAAGGATCAGGCCCGAGGGCCTGAGCATTAAATCGTGCGGTACTTTACCGGAGAATTGAGGATTACGCGGTTTCTACCGTCGGAAAACTCTTCACCAGTTCGTCCAGGGCTTTGAGCTGGGCCAGGAATGGCTCCAGTTTGTCCAGGCGCAAGGCGCAAGGACCGTCGCACTTGGCGTTGTCCGGATCCGGGTGGGCTTCGAGGAACAGGCCCGCCAGGGACTGGCTCATGCCGGCCTTGGCCAGGTCGGTGACCTGGGCGCGACGCCCACCGGCGGAGTCGGAACGACCGCCAGGCATTTGCAGCGCGTGGGTCACGTCGAAGAACACCGGGTATTCGAACTGCTTCATGATGCCGAAGCCGAGCATGTCGACGACCAGGTTGTTGTAGCCGAAGCTCGAACCACGCTCGCAGAGGATCAACTGATCGTTACCCGCTTCCACGCACTTACTCAGGATGTGTTTCATTTCATGAGGTGCGAGGAACTGGGCTTTCTTGATGTTGATCACCGCGCCGGTCTTGGCCATCGCGACCACGAGGTCGGTCTGGCGAGACAGGAAGGCCGGCAGCTGGATGATCTCACAGACTTCAGCGACGACCGCGGCCTGCTCCGGCTCGTGGACGTCGGTGATGATCGGCACGCCGAAGGCTTGCTTGATGTCCTGGAAAATCCGCATGCCCTCTTCCAGGCCGGGACCACGGTAAGAGGTCACGGAGGAACGGTTAGCCTTGTCGAAGCTGGCCTTGAACACGTAAGGGATACCCAGTTTCTGGGTAACCTTCACGTACTCTTCACAGACCTGCATCGCCATGTCGCGGCTTTCCAGCACGTTCATGCCACCGAACAAAACCATTGGCTTGTCGTTGGCAATCTCGATATCGCCTACGCGGATGATCTTCTGCGCCATGGGGTTCAAGCCTTCTTCTGGTGTTGAGCCAAAGCTGCTTTAACGAAACCGCTGAACAACGGGTGGCCGTCGCGAGGCGTCGAGGTGAACTCAGGGTGGAACTGGCAGGCGACGAACCATGGATGATCCGGGGCTTCAACCACTTCAACCAGAGCGCCATCGCCGGAACGGCCGGAGATTTTCAGGCCGGCTTCGATGATCTGCGGCAGCAGGTTGTTGTTCACTTCGTAGCGATGACGGTGACGCTCGACGATCACGTCCTTGCCGTAGCAGTCATGGACCAGGGAACCCGGCTCCAGCAGGCAATCCTGCGCGCCGAGGCGCATGGTGCCGCCCAGGTCCGAGGCTTCGGTACGGGTTTCGACGGCGCCGGTGGCATCTTCCCACTCGGTGATCAGGCCCACGACCGGGTGACCGCTGGCACGATCGAACTCGGTGGAGTTGGCGTCTTTCCAGCCCAACACGTTACGAGCGAACTCGATCACGGCCACCTGCATGCCCAGGCAGATGCCCAGGTATGGAACCTTGTTTTCGCGAGCGTACTGGACGGCAGTGATCTTGCCTTCCACGCCACGCAGGCCGAAGCCGCCAGGCACCAGGATCGCGTCGACGCCTTCGAGCAGAGCGGTGCCCTGGTTCTCGATGTCTTCGGAATCGATGTAGCGCAGGTTGACCTTGGTGCGGTTGCTGATACCGGCGTGGCTCATCGCTTCGATCAGCGATTTGTACGCATCCAGCAGCTCCATGTACTTGCCGACCATGGCGATGGTGACTTCGTGCTCAGGGTTGAGCTTGGCGTCGACCACGGCTTCCCATTCGGACAGGTCGGCACCGCCGCATTGCAGGCCGAAACGTTCGACGACGAAATCGTCCAGGCCCTGGGAGTGCAGGATGCCCGGGATCTTGTAGATGGTGTCGGCGTCTTCCAGCGCGATCACCGCACGTTCTTCAACGTTGGTGAACTGCGCGATCTTGCGACGCGAAGAAACATCGATCGGGTGATCGGAGCGGCACACCAGCACGTCTGGTTGCAGGCCGATGGAGCGCAGCTCCTTGACCGAGTGCTGGGTTGGCTTGGTTTTGGTTTCGCCGGCAGTGGCGATGTACGGCACCAGCGTCAGGTGCATCAGCATCGCGCGCTTGGCGCCGACTTCGAAACGCAACTGGCGGATGGCTTCGAGGAACGGTTGCGACTCGATGTCACCCACGGTGCCACCGATCTCGACCATCGCCACGTCGGCATCGCCGGCGCCCTTGATGATGCGGCGCTTGATTTCGTCGGTGATGTGCGGGATCACCTGGATGGTTGCACCCAGGTAGTCACCACGACGCTCCTTGCGCAGCACGTGTTCGTAGACACGGCCGGTGGTGAAGTTGTTGTTCTGGGTCATGGTCGTGCGGATGAACCGCTCGTAGTGGCCCAGGTCCAGGTCGGTCTCGGCGCCGTCGTGGGTGACGAACACTTCACCGTGCTGGAACGGGCTCATGGTGCCCGGGTCGACGTTGATGTACGGGTCCAGCTTCAGCATGGTGACCTTAAGTCCCCGCGCCTCCAGGATGGCCGCCAATGATGCCGATGCAATGCCTTTCCCCAATGAAGAAACAACACCGCCCGTGACGAATATGTAGCGCGTCATGAAAAACCCTAGAAGTCTGCGTTAAAGCGGTCCGAGCCGCCGGGGAAAGCGAAGGAAGGCCGAAGCCCCCGATCACCTGCATTAATCACAGTGCACCTTTCAAAAAAACCGCCGCGTTGGGACAGACCGGGAAATGAAACACCGGTTCGTTGCTCGCTACACATTTTTTGGAATCGCCCAGCAAAGACTGCTTGGTAATCGGCAACTCCTGCAATTCAGGCGAATCCACAGAAGTTGTATCAAGAAGGGAGCGTAGTCTACCGGAAAGCCCCTTTCAGCTCAAACCTTGATCTTCGCCTGGTGGTTGCCAATGTAAATGCCAGTCACCCTGGGCCTTGCCGTCCAACCCCGGCAGGTTCGCCACCGCCAGCAATTGCTCGCCCTTGTACAGCAGCGGCAATCTGCCGCGCACGAACTGCGGCACCGCGGTTTCATTGAGCAAGCGCTTGAGATCGCGATGCCCACGACCCGGCAGATCCATCACCTCACCCCCCTCACGATAGCGGATCTGCAGTATGCCTGCGGGGATTTGTCCACTGAGCGTGAGTACGCCGTTATCGGGCAACACCAGCGGCTGCGCGGGTTCAAGCCATGCTCCAGGCGCGGGCACCGCGCGCAACCAGGCACCGGATAACCACCAGATACGCCCACCCGCCCGGTGCAGCTGGCCATCGGCGAGGCGCCAGATCGGCCGGGCATCGCCGGTGGCATCGCGTAAATCGACCCAACCCGACCAATGGTCACTGTCCGGCAGTCGGGTCAGGGGTTCGAGCCAATGGCTGAGCGCATTGCGCTGGCGAGCGGCGGAGAGTTTTTCCAAGGGAGCGAGGTCGAGCGACGGCAGACCCAGCCAATCGAAATCACTTGGCGTGTTCGCCTGGCTCAAGTCGATTTGCGCAAGATCATCGAGCAATCCCTGCGCCTCACTGAGATGCGCAGCACTGCGAGCCATGGTCACGAGTGCCTGTGGCCACCGCGCAGTCAATGCCGGGAACACCTGATGACGCAGGTAATTGCGCGAGAACTGCCGGTCTTGATTGGAAGGATCCTCGATCCAGCTCAGCTTGTGTTCCGATGCATAGGCTTCCAGCTCAGCGCGCGTAACATCGAGCATGGGTCGTAGCAGATACCCTTTTCCCAGAGGACGCTGGCGCGGCATCCCCGACAGACCCCTTACCCCGGCGCCGCGCAACAAGCGAAACAGCAAGGTTTCCGCCTGATCGTCACGGTGCTGGGCCGTCAGCAGCACTTCATCGGCTTGAGTGACCTCACTGAACGCCGCATAACGTGCATCGCGGGCGGCTCGCTCGAGGCTGGCGCCGGGTTGCACTTGCACGCGGACGACGTGCAGCGGCACGCCCAACGCACCACAGACCGACTGACAGTGATCCGGCCATGCGTCGGCCACAGCCTGAAGGCCGTGATGGACATGGATGGCGCTGAGCGCAGGCAGGGACTGGGTTTTCGCGAGGTGTGCGAGAAGGTGCAGGAGGACGGTGGAATCGAGACCACCGGAGAAGGCGATGCGCCAGGTTGTGGCGTTGCGCCACGGCTTTAGATTCAGCAGGAGCCTGGCAGATAGATCGATATTGAAAGGATTCATAGAGATCGATCACTTCACATAAATCCACTGTAGGAGCTGCCGCAGGCTGCGATCTTTTGATCTTGAAAAAGCAAGATCAAAAGATCGCAGCCTGCGGCAGCTCCTACAAGGGTACCGCGAGGTCTGTTACAGACCGTAGCTCATCAGACGCTCGTAACGACGATCCAACAGCGCCTTGTGGTCGAGCTTCTTCAGCATCGCCAGTTGCGTGCTCAGCTCGGCACGGATCGATGCAGCCGCAGCCGCCGGGTCACGGTGAGCGCCACCCAGGGGCTCGCCGATCACTTTATCCACGATACCCAGGCCTTTGAGGCGCTCGGCGGTGATGCCCATGGCTTCAGCGGCGTCCGGGGCTTTCTCGGCGGTTTTCCACAGGATCGATGCGCAACCTTCCGGCGAGATCACCGCGTAGGTCGAGTACTGCAGCATGTTCAGCTGATCGCAAACACCGATCGCCAGCGCACCACCGGAACCACCCTCACCGATCACGGTGGCGATGATTGGGGTTTTCAGGCGCGCCATCACGCGCAGGTTCCAGGCAATCGCTTCGCTCTGGTTACGCTCTTCGGCGTCGATGCCGGGGTAGGCGCCCGGGGTGTCGATGAAGGTCAGGATCGGCATCTTGAAACGCTCGGCCATTTCCATCAGGCGGCAAGCCTTGCGGTAGCCTTCCGGACGCGGCATGCCGAAGTTACGGCGAACTTTTTCGCGTACTTCGCGGCCTTTCTGGTGGCCGATGACCATCACAGGCTGGTCCTCCAGACGGGCAATACCACCGACGATGGCGGCGTCGTCGGAGAAGTGGCGGTCGCCGTGCAGCTCATCGAACTCGGTGAAGATGTGTTCGATGTAGTCCAGGGTATATGGACGCTTCGGGTGACGCGCCAGACGCGCGATCTGCCAGCTGGTCAGCTTGCCGAAGATGTCTTCGGTCAACGTGCTGCTCTTGTCTTGCAGGCGGGAGATCTCATCGCCGATATTCAGCGAATTGTCATTACCGACCAAGCGCAACTCTTCGATCTTGGCTTGCAGGTCGGCGATCGGCTGTTCGAAATCCAGAAAATTCGGGTTCATAGGCGTCCGTCTTGGGTCGGCGTCCAAGGGAGCTTGGGCCGGCCGGTTGTCTATTCGCGCCCTACCATAAGGGAGAGGCGCGCTAAGGTCGAGATTAAAAATTCTGCTCAAGCCCAGGGTTGCGTAATGTCACCCTGACCTTAACGGTATTGGAGGAAGACGTTGTCTCGCCCGAACTGGTCACGCAGGGCTTGAATCAACGCATCCGCCGGGTCGATTCGCCAGCCTTCGCCGAACTGCAGCAAGGCTTTCGCATCGGGACTGGTGTAGTCCATGGTAATCGGGCACGCACCGCGGTGACGCTTCAACAGCTCACCCAGCCAGCGTAGCTGATCGCCCTTGAGATCCTTGGCATGCAGCTTCAGGCGCAGGCTTTCGGCCAGGTTGGTGCGCGCATCTTCCATGCTCATCACCCGCTTGACCCGTAACCGCAGGCCGCCGGAGAAGTCGTCGTTGCTGACTTCGCCTTCGACCACCACCATCGCATCGGTCTGCAACAGCGATTGCGCGGAATGGAACGCATCGGCAAACAGCGATGCTTCGATCCGCCCCGAACGGTCGTCGAGGGTGATGAAGCCCATCTTGTCGCCCTTTTTATTCTTCATCACCCGCAGGGCGATGATCATGCCGGCAACGGTCTGGGTATCGCGCGCCGGCTTGAGGTCGATGATGCGCTGGCGGGCGAAACGGCGGATTTCGCCTTCGTATTCGTCGATCGGGTGACCGGTCAGGTACAGGCCCAGGGTGTCTTTCTCGCCCTTGAGACGTTCCTTGAGGGTCAGTTCCTTGGCTTTGCGATGATTGGCGTAGACGTCAGCGTCTTCTTCCACGAACAGCCCGCCAAACAGGTCGGCATGGCCGCTGTCGTGGGTCCGGGCAGTTTGCTCGGCGGCCTTGATTGCCTCTTCCATCGCGGTCAGCAAGACCGCGCGGTTACGGTCGATATTGGCCTGGTAGGCTTTGGCTTCGTCATGGAAGTACGGCCCCAGGCGATCCAGCGCACCGCTGCGGATCAAGCCGTCGAGGGTCCGTTTGTTGATGCGCTTGAGGTCAACCCGGGCGCAAAAATCGAACAGGTCCTTGAAGGGACCGTCCAGCCGCGCCTCGGTGATCGCCTCTACCGGGCCCTCGCCCACCCCCTTGATTGCGCCCAGGCCATAGATGATCCGACCTTCGTCGTTTACCGTGAACTTGAACTCGGAAGTGTTCACGTCCGGCGCGTCGAGACGCAGCTTCATCGTGCGCACTTCTTCGATCAAGGTCACGACCTTGTCGGTGTTGTGCATGTCCGCCGAGAGCACTGCGGCCATGAACGGTGCCGGGTAGTGCGCTTTCAGCCACGCGGTCTGGTATGACACCAGGCCATAGGCCGCGGAGTGGGATTTGTTGAAGCCATAACCGGCGAATTTTTCTACCAGGTCGAAAATGTTACCGGCAAGGTCCGCATCGATGTTGTTGGTGGCACAACCTTCAATGAAACCGCCGCGCTGCTTGGCCATTTCCTCGGGCTTTTTCTTACCCATCGCCCGACGCAGCATGTCCGCACCGCCGAGGGTGTAGCCGGCCATGACCTGGGCGATCTGCATCACCTGTTCCTGATACAGGATGATGCCGTAGGTCGGGGCCAATACGGGCTTGAGGCCTTCGTACTGATAGTCGGAGTGCGGGTACGCCAGCTCGGCGCGACCGTGCTTACGGTTGATGAAGTCGTCCACCATGCCCGATTGCAGCGGGCCCGGACGGAACAGGGCCACCAATGCGATAAGGTCTTCGAGGCAGTCGGGCTTGAGCTTTTTGATCAGCTCTTTCATGCCGCGCGATTCAAGCTGGAACACCGCGGTGGTTTCAGCTTTTTGCAGCAGCTGATAGGTCGGTTTGTCGTCCAGCGGGATGAACGCAATGTCCAACGGCGGTTCGTTGACCTTGGCGCGGTCGCGGTTGATGGTCTTCAGCGCCCAGTCGATGATCGTCAGGGTTCGTAGGCCGAGGAAGTCGAACTTCACCAGGCCGGCCGCCTCCACGTCGTCCTTGTCGAACTGGGTTACCAGGCCATCGCCGGCTTCGTCGCAATAGATCGGCGAGAAGTCCGTCAGTTTGGTCGGCGCGATCACCACGCCACCGGCGTGCTTGCCGACGTTTCGCACAACGCCTTCAAGTTTGCGGGCCATCTCCCAGATTTCTGCGGCTTCTTCATCGACCTTGATGAAGTCACGCAGGATCTCTTCCTGTTCGTAGGCCTTTTCCAGGGTCATGCCAACTTCGAACGGGATCATCTTCGACAGGCGATCCGCCAGGCCGTAGGACTTGCCCTGCACCCGCGCCACGTCACGGACCACCGCTTTCGCCGCCATGGAACCGAAGGTGATGATCTGGCTTACGGCGTTACGGCCGTATTTTTCAGCCACGTAGTCGATCACCCGGTCGCGACCGTCCATGCAGAAGTCGACGTCGAAGTCGGGCATGGAGACCCGTTCCGGGTTAAGGAAACGTTCGAACAGCAGGTCATATTCCAGCGGGTCGAGGTCGGTGATCTTCTGCACGTAGGCCACCAGCGAGCCGGCACCCGACCCCCGGCCGGGGCCTACCGGCACGCCGTTGTTCTTGGCCCACTGGATAAAGTCCATCACGATCAGGAAGTAACCGGGGAAGCCCATCTGGATGATGATATCCAGCTCGAAATTCAACCGGTCGACGTAGACCTGACGCTTGGCCTCATAGTCTTCGGTGGTGTCCTTGGGCAGCAGGACGGAGAGCCGCTCTTCCAGGCCATCGAACGAAACTTTGCGGAAATACTCATCGATGGTCATGCCATCGGGGATTGGGAAATTGGGCAGGAAGTGCGTGCCCAGCTTGACCTCGATGTTGCAGCGCTTGGCGATCTCGACGGTGTTTTCCAGCGCCTCGGGAATGTCGCTGAACAGCTCGGCCATTTCCTCGGCGCTTTTGAGATACTGCTGATCGCTGTAGTTCTTCGATCGTCGCGGGTCGTCGAGGGCACGGCCCTCGCCGATGCACACGCGGGTTTCGTGGGCGGCGAAATCTTCCTGTTTGAGGAAACGCACGTCGTTGGTCGCGACCAGCGGTGCGCCGATTTTCTCGGCCAACGCCACGGCGCCATGCAGTTGTTCTTCATCGTTGGGGCGGTTGGTGCGCTGGATTTCCAGATAGAAGCGATCCGGAAACACGGCCATCCATTCACGCGCCAGGTTTTCCGCTTCTTGCGGGTTACCACTGAGCATGGCCTGGCCGATCTCGCCCTCTTTGGCCGCAGACAGCATGATCAGGCCATCGCTGGCCTCGGCCACCCATTCGCGCTCAATGATGATCGAGCCATTGCGCTGACCCTCGATGAACCCGCGAGAAATCAATTCGGTGAGGTTGCGATAACCCGCGGCGTTCATCACCAGCAGGCTGATCCGGCTCAGGGGGTTATCCGGGTCCTTGTTCGACAGCCACAGGTCAGCGCCGCAGATCGGCTTGATCCCGGCACCCATGGCGTTTTTATAGAATTTGACCAGGGAACACATGTTGTTCTGGTCAGTGACCGCTACGGCAGGCATGTTCATGCCGACCAGGGTCTTGACCAGCGGTTTGATCCGCACCAGACCGTCGACCAGGGAGTATTCAGTGTGCAGGCGTAGGTGAACGAATGAAGCCGGCATAGTGATCCTGCGTTAAGTCATGAAAACAACAAGGCCCGGATTGTACCGGGCCTTGGTAAAAAAAATCAGCCTTACAACTAACTCTCGATGAGACTCTCCCGAGCCTCATAAGCCAGCCGCACCGGGGCAAAGGAGCGTCGGTGAATCGGCGTCGGGCCCAGACGAGCCAGCGCTTCCAGATGAACGGGCGTCGGGTAGCCTTTGTGTCCGCCGATGCCGTAACCGGGGTAGATCAACTCGAAAGCCGCCATTTCACGGTCACGACTGACCTTGGCCAGAATCGATGCCGCGGCGATGGCCGGTACCTTGCCATCGCCCTGCACCACGGCTTCGGCGCGCATCGGTAATTTCGGGCAACGGTTGCCGTCGATCATCGCCAGTTTCGGCTGGATGTGCAGCCCGGCAACCGCGCGCTGCATGGCCAGCATGGTGGCGTGAAGGATGTTCAGCTCGTCGATCTCTTCGACTTCGGCGCGGGCAATGCACCAGCTCAGGGCTTTTTCGCAGATTTCGTCGAAGAGCTTTTCGCGTCGGGCTTCGGTGAGTTTCTTCGAGTCGTTGAGACCGAGGATCGGACGATTCGGATCAAGGATCACCGCCGCCGTCACCACCGCGCCACAGAGCGGCCCGCGACCGACTTCATCGACTCCGGCTACCAATTCTTCAACCTCCGCGACCAAGGTGAAATCCAGCCCCATCTGCATACTTTCTTTACTCATTTTACCGGGTCGATCAGGTTCAGCACTGCATCCGCAGCCTGGTTGGAGGCATCCAGACGAAGGGTCCGGTGAATTTCATCAAAACCGCGGGTTTGCTCTTCACCACCTTCGATCAGTGGCGACAAGGTTTGGGCCAGCGCTTCAACTGTCGCATCGTCCTGCAACAACTCAGGCACCAACAGGCGTTGGGCCAGCAGGTTCGGCAAGGACACGTAGGGGCTTTTCACCATGCGCTTTAGAATCCAGAACGTCAGCGGTGCCAGGCGATAGGCTACGACCATCGGTCGCTTGTACAACAACGCTTCAAGGGTTGCTGTACCGGAGGCAATCAGCACAGCGTTGCACGCCGCCAGCGCCAGATGGGACTTGCCGTCGAGCAAGGTCAGCGGCAAATCGCGACCGGCCAACAGCTCTTCAAGCTGTGCCCGGCGTTGCGGATTCGCGCAAGGCACGACAAACCGCACTCCGGGGCGCAGGGCCCGCAGGCGTTGGGCCGTATCGAGAAACAAGGCGCCGAGACGGCCGACTTCGCCGCCACGACTACCGGGCATCAACGCAACCAACGGCCCGTCAGGCAATCCCAGTTCGGCCCGCGCAGCAGCGCGGTCGGCTTCCAGCGGAATGGCATCGGCCAAGGTATGCCCGACAAACCGCACGGGCACGCCTTTCTCTTCGTAGAATTTCGCTTCGAACGGGAACAGCGTGAGCATCAGGTCGCAACCTTCGCGAATCTTCAGCACGCGCTTCTGGCGCCACGCCCAGACGGACGGGCTGACGTAATGCACAGTCTTGATCCCGGCCTGACGCAGCTTTAGTTCGATATTGAGGTTGAAGTCCGGGGCGTCGATACCGATGAAGACATCCGGCTTCGCAGCGATCAGGTCGGCTACCAGCTTTTTTCGGCGCTTGAGTAATTCACGCAACCGACCCAGCACTTCGACAAGGCCCATGACCGACAGGCGTTCCATGGGAAAATAGGACACCAGGCCTTCTGCCTGCATCAATGGGCCGCCGACACCGATGAATTCGACCGCCGGATGGCGCGCCTTGAGCGCACGCATCAGACCCGCACCCAAAATGTCGCCGGAAGCCTCGCCCGCCACCAGCGCAATACGCAGATTGGCCATGATTAGCGGGTGATGCCGCGGGTCGAGGACTGTATGGAATCGCGGAACACCGCCACTTCCGGGAACTGGGCAGAGGATTCGGCCAGTTCGGCGAGCGCTTGCTCAACCGTCAGCCCCTGGCGATAGACCACCTTGTAGGCACGACGCAGGGCGTGGATCGCGTCTTCGCTGAAACCGCGGCGGCGCATGCCTTCAAAGTTCATGCTACGGGCTTCGGCCGGGTTGCCGAACACCGTGACATAGGCCGGGACGTCCTTGCCAATGGCGGTCCCCATGCCGGAAAAGCTGTGGGCGCCGATGTGGCAATACTGGTGAACCAGGGTGAAACCGGACAGGATCGCCCAGTCTTCCACGTGCACGTGGCCAGCCAGCGCCGTGTTGTTGACCAGGATGCAGTGGTTGCCGATAACGCTGTCGTGACCGATGTGCGCATAGGCCATGATCAGGTTGTGATCGCCCAGGGTCGTTTCCGAACGATCCTGGATGGTTCCACGGTGAATCGTCACGCCTTCGCGGATGACGTTGTGGTCACCGATCACCAGGCGGGTTTCCTCGCCTTTGTATTTCAGGTCGGGCGTGTCCTCACCTACCGAGGAAAACTGGTAGATACGGTTGTGCTTACCGATTCGGGTCGGGCCTTTGAGAATAACGTGTGGCCCGATTACCGTTCCCTCGCCGATTTCCACACCTGCGCCGACGATCGACCACGGGCCGACCTCGACACCGTCAGCCAGGACGGCTGTCGGATCGATGATTGCGCGAGGGTCGATCAAACTCATAGTTTGCGTTCCGCACAGATGATTTCAGCGGAGCAGACCGGCTTGCCATCGACCGAAGCCTGGCACTCGAACTTCCAGATCTGACGCTTGCAGCTGATGAACTTGGCCTCGAGGATCAGCTGATCGCCCGGCAATACAGGCTGGCGGAAGCGCAGCTTGTCGGAGCCGACGAAGTAGTAAAGGGTGCCATCGGCCGGTTTCACGTCGAGCATTTTGAAACCAAGGATCCCGGCAGCCTGAGCCATCGCTTCGATGATCAGAACGCCCGGCATGATTGGATGCGCGGGGAAGTGACCATTGAAGAACGGTTCGTTGATGCTGACATTCTTGTAGGCGCGAATGCGCTTGCCTTCCACATCCAGATCCACGACCCGGTCCACCAGCAGGAACGGGTAACGGTGAGGCAGGTATTCGCGAATCTCGTTGATGTCCATCATTTCGGGGGGAAGCCTATGTAAAGATTGGGAGCGCGCGACTGACGCACACTCCGCTAGCAAATCAAGGACGCAGTCTAGCGGCTGTGCACACTTGATATGGAAATGGTATCAGCCATCTGATGAAGCATTACCGCCAGGGGTCACTTCCCCTGTTTGCTTTTCCAGCTGTCGCAGACGTCGCGCGATGTCATCGAGCTGACGAATACGTGCCGCGCTTTTGCGCCATTCGGCGGCTGGCTGCATCGCCGTACCGGAGGAATAGGCACCCGGCTCGGTGATCGAGTGGGTCACCATGGTCATCCCGGTGATGAAAACGTTGTCGCAAATATCGATATGCCCCACCAGCCCTACGCCACCGGCGAGCATGCAGTGCTTGCCGATCTTGGTGCTGCCGGAAATCCCCACGCACGCTGCCATGGCGGTGTGATCACCTACCTGGACGTTGTGGGCGATCTGAATCTGGTTGTCGAGCTTCACGCCGTTGCCAATGACGGTATCAGCCAGCGCACCGCGGTCAATGGCGGTGTTAACGCCAATTTCCACGTCGTCGCCGACCAGCACACCACCAATCTGGGCGATTTTTTGCCAAATGCCTTTCTCGTTGGCAAAGCCAAAGCCTTCACCACCAAGCACTGCACCTGACTGAATCACCACCCGCTTGCCGACGCGCACGTCGTGATACAGCGTGACGCGCGGGGCAAGCCAGCCTCCCTCGCCAATAACGCTACGGGCACCGATGAAGCAGTGCGCGCCCACGCTCGTACCGGCAGCAATATGCGCCCCGCTTTCGATGACCGCAAATGCACCGATACTCGCCGTCGGATCGACCACCGCATCCGCCGCAATCACCGCCGTCGGATGAATTCCGGCCGCCGCCTTGGGCTTTGGGTCGAACAGGTGGGAAATACGCGCGTACGCTGCGTAAGGGTCAGGCACCACCAATACATCGCCGGCAAAACCTTCGGCATCAGCGGTCTTGAGCAACAACGCTGCCGCCTGACTGCCTGCCAGGTATTTGCGGTATTGGGGGTTTGCGAGAAAGCTCAACTGAGTTGGGCCAGCCTCCTGCAAGGTGGCTAGCCCAGTAATTGCTTTCTCCGGGTCGCCACGTAGCGTGGCGCCGAGGAACTCGGCCAGCTGGCCGAGCTTAATGGTCACGGTCATGGATTACTTCAGCTGATTCATGCGCTCGATGACCTGGCGCGTGATGTCGTACTGAGGCTTGACATCAATCACTGCACCACGCTCGAAGACCAGGTCAAAAGCACCTTTCTTGATGACTTCTTCCACAGCGCTGTCCAGTTTCGGCTTGAGCTGCTTCAGCATTTCACGGTCGGCAACGGCTTTGGCTTCGTTCAGTTCCTTGGACTGGAACTGGAAGTCACGCGCCTTTTGCTTGAACTCAAGCTCCAGACGCTCACGCTCGCCTTGCTGCATTTTGTCGCCACCGGCCATCAGGCGATCCTGGATGCCCTTGGCGCTGCTTTCCAGCGTCTTGAGCTTGCTCAGCTGAGGGCCGAATTTCTTCTCGGCATCCACGGCGTATTTCTTGGCCGCATCCGACTCCAGCAGAGCCATCTGATAGTTCAGAACAGCGATTTTCATGTCGGCAAATGCCGGGCCTGCAACCAGTACGGAAGCCAGGAGAACCAATTGAGTCAACTTACGCACGATGCACTCCTACAAAATCCATTGTCGTTATCTTGGGGCAGACGCTTAGAACGTCTGGCCGAGGGAGAATTGGAACACTTGAGTTTCAGCGTCATCCGGTTTCTTGACTGGCATGGCCAGCGCAAAGCTCAGAGGACCCAGTGCGGTGACCCAGGTCACACCCACACCGACGGAACTGGCCATATTGCTCAGACTGATGTCGTTGCACTTGGTGTTGGACTTCGTGCCATCAGCGTTGGTGGTATCAGAGCACGACGAATCGAATACGTTACCCACATCCCAGAATACCGAAGTACGCAGGGAACGCTGGTCCTTGACGAACGGCAGCGGGAACAGAACTTCCACACCACCCTGGATCAACACGTTACCACCGAACGGCAGCGGATCCTGGTCCGGGTCGAACGCAGTGCCAGGGTTCTTGCCGGTACTTGGCGTACTGCGAGGACCCAAGGTGCTGTCCTTGAAGCCACGAACCGAGTTGAAACCACCAGCATAGTAGTTTTCATAGAATGGCAAGCCATCGGTCGAACCGTAGCCATCGCCATAACCCAACTCGGTGTGCAGGCGCATGGTGTAGTTGTCACTCAAAGGCTGGAACAGTTGGCCACGGTAATCGAGCTTGAAGAACGACAGGTCGCTGCCCGGCGTAGTGGTTTCCAGCACGAGGCTCTGGGAATGGCCACGCGTCGCCAGTACACCCTTGTTCAAGGTGGACTCGGACCAACCGGCCGAAGCCTTGAAGTTCAGGTACTTGTCGCCTTCCTTGTTAACGAAGTCGAAAATCTCGTCAACGGTATATACACCGGTCTTGATCTCGTCCTGCTGGGCCGTCAGGCCGAAGGTCAGGCGCGAAGTCTCGCTGATCGGGTAGCCGACGCTCACGCCTGCACCCAGGCTGTCCACGGCATAGCTGGCAACGTCGACGTCGAGGTCGTCGTAGTCAGTTGTACGATAGAAAGCGTTGTAACCCAGGCTCACGCCGTCGGCAGTCCAGTAGGGGTCGACATAACCGAAGTTGTAGCGACTCTGGTATTCACTGCGGGTCAGGCCGATGCTGACCTTGTTACCGGTACCCAGGAAGTTGTTCTGGGTGATCGAACCACCGAGGATCAGGCCCGCGCTCTGGGCGAAACCGACGCTGGCGGTGATCGAGCCGGATGCCTGCTCTTCAACGCTGTAGTTGACGTCTACCTGGTCATCGACACCCGGTACGGCCGGGGTTTCAACGTTGACTTCCTTGAAGAAGCCCAGGCGCTCCAGACGAGTCTTGGATTGGTCGATCAGGTAAGTCGACGCCCAGCCACCTTCCATCTGGCGCATTTCACGGCGCAGTACTTCGTCTTCCGACTTGGTGTTGCCACGGAAGTTGATGCGGTTCACGTAGGCACGCTTGCCTGGATCGACAGCGAAGGTGATGTCTACGGTGTGGTCGTCATCGTGGGGCTGAGGAACCCCGTTGACGTTGGCGAAGGTGTAGCCCTCGTTACCCAGGCGACGGGTGATCAGCTCGGACGTGGTGGTCATCAGCTTGCGCGAGAACACCTGGCCTTTCTGCACCAGCAACAGGGACTTGACCTGGTCTTCAGGGACTTTCAGGTCACCGCTGAGTTTCACGTCACGAACGGTGTACTTGTCACCTTCGTTGATGTTGACGGTGATGTAGACGTGCTTCTTGTCCGGGGTAATGGACACCTGGGTCGAAGCGATATCCATGTTGATGTAGCCACGGTCCAGGTAGTAGGAACGCAGGCGCTCCAGGTCACCGGAGAGTTTTTCACGGGCGTACTTGTCATCGTTCTTGAAGAACGACAGCCAGTTGGTGGTCTTGAGTTCGAACAGGTCGATCAGGTCTTCATCAGGGAAGACCGTGTTGCCTACCACGTTGATGTGCTGGATAGCTGCAACGGTGCCTTCGTTGATGTTGACCTTCAAACCAACGCGGTTGCGCGGCTGCGGCACCACTTCGGTGTCGACGGTAGCGGAGTAGCGACCCTGGGCGACGTACTGGCGCTGCAGTTCGTTACGTACGCCTTCGAGGGTGGCGCGCTGGAAGATCTCGCCTTCGGCCAGACCGGATTGCTTGAGGCCTTTCATCAGGTCTTCGGTGGAGATCGCCTTGTTGCCCTCGATCTCGATACTGGCAACCGACGGACGTTCGACTACCGTGATGACCAGGACGTTGCCATCGCGGCCCAGTTGGATATCTTGAAAGAACCCGGTTTTGAACAGCGCACGAGTGGATTCCACCAGGCGTCGATCATCCGCCTGTTCACCGACGTTCAACGGCAAAGCACCAAAGACGCTACCCGCGGAGACCCGCTGGAGGCCATTGACGCGAATATCAGAGATAGTGAAGGACTCGGCGTGAACTTCGGCGATCATCAATACGGTGAGAACCGCAGTTAGCAGCAGACGTTTCATGAAGTCCTTTCTTATTCCAACTGGCAATAAACAAACTGCCGCAAAATGCGGCAGATTCGCAATTCAGCGACGTTACAGACGACCCAGATCATTAACCAGAGCGAGCAACATCACTCCGATTACCAAACTGATGCCAATCTGTATCCCCCAACCTTGCACCCGATCCGACAAGGGACGACCACGCGCCCACTCAATCAGATAAAACAACAAATGCCCCCCATCCAGCACAGGAATGGGCAGCAGATTCAGAACCCCCAGGCTAATACTCAGATAAGCAAGGAAATTCAGGAAATCAGCGACGCCCGACTGGGCCGAAGCGCCCGCCACTTTAGCAATGGTTATCGGTCCACTCAAGTTTTTTACCGAGAGCTCGCCGAACAACATTTTCTTCAGCGAATCCAGGGTCAGCAGGCTCATCGTCCAAGTGCGTCGAGCCCCCTCCCCCACGGCTGCCAACGGCCCGTAACTGACTTCGCGAATCATCTCTGGTGGCCAATCGACCGCTTTCACCCCCGCCCCAAGGTAACCGGTGGGCGCCTTGCTTTCGCCACGGGCAGCCAACATCACGGGGATGTCGATTTGAGCACCGTCACGCTCGACCCGCAGCATGATTTTGGTATCAGGATGCATACGGACCGTATCGACGACCTGCTGCCAGTCATCTACCGCCTTGCCATCCACTGCCAACAGTCGGTCGCCGGTCTTCAGGCCAGCAGCCTTGGCCGGACCTTTGGAATCCAGCTCAGCCAATACCGGCGGCAATGCCGGGCGCCATGGACGAATACCCAGTGAACGAATCGGGTCCGGCTCATCATCACCCTTGAGCCACTTGTCCAACACCAGCTCACGAGGCGAATCCACGGTGGATCCCTGCTCACGAACTAGCAGTTGCAGGGAGCCGCTTTCACCCAGGCGACGGACCAATTGCAGATTGACTGCAGCCCAACCTGAAGTCGGCTCGCCGTCGATGGCAATGATTTCCTGGCCGGCGCCCAGGCCCGCCTTGGCAGCAAGGCTGCCGGATTCGACAGCACCGATGACCGGGCGAACCTGCTCGGTACCGAGCATCGCCAACGCCCAGAAAAACACCATCGCCAACAAAAAGTTGGCAATCGGCCCTGCCGCCACGATCGCAATGCGCTGGCGCACCGATTTACGATTGAAGGATTGATCGAGCTGATCGGCCGGCACTTCACCTTCACGCTCGTCGAGCATTTTCACGTAGCCGCCCAGCGGAATGGCAGCCACCACGAATTCAGTGCCCTGCTTGTCGTGCCAGCGCAGCAGCGGCATGCCGAAGCCTACGGAGAAACGCAGCACCTTGACCCCACAGCGTCGCGCGACCCAGAAATGGCCGAACTCGTGGAAGGTGACCAGCACGCCCAAAGCTACCAGGGTGCCGACAATCATATAGAGCGCGCTCATTTATTTTCTCCGCATTCCTATCCAGGCCTGCAATCTTACCGCCCGTGACGACTCAACCATTGTTCGGCCAGCACACGCGCCTTGGCGTCCGCCGTGAACACCGCATCAAGATCATTCACTACAACCACCGGCTCGAGATTGAGTACTTCCTCGATGATACTCGCGATTTCCAGGTAACGAACCCGTCCGTCGAGAAAGGCCGCGACAGCGACTTCATTTGCCGCATTCAACATCGCCGGAACGCTGTTGCCCGCCTCGGCTGCCTGCCGAGCCAGGCGCAGGCACGGGAATCGATCTTCATCAGGCGCCTGGAAGTCCAGGCGCGCGACGGCAAACAGGTCCAGCGGCGGCACGCCTGAGTCAATTCGCTCAGGCCATGCCAGCGCATTGGCGATCGGGGTTCGCATGTCCGGATTACCCAACTGGGCCAGTACCGAGCCATCGATGTAGTCGACCAGCGAATGAATCACACTTTGGGGGTGAATCACCACTTCAACCTGGGACGGCTTGGCATCGAACAGCCAGCAGGCCTCGATCAATTCAAGCCCTTTATTCATCATGCTGGCCGAATCGACCGAGATCTTGCGCCCCATGGACCAATTAGGGTGGGCACAGGCCTGCTCCGGCGAAACATGCGCCAGCTCGGCCATGGGCGTCTGCCGGAACGGACCGCCAGAAGCGGTCAGGAGAATGCGACGCACGCCGACCGCGTCCAGGCCTCGGGCTGAATCCCGGGGCATGCACTGGAAAATCGCGTTGTGCTCACTGTCGATCGGCAGCAATACCGATCCACTCTTGCGTACGGCCTGCATGAACAACGCGCCGGACATGACCAGCGCTTCCTTGTTGGCCAGGAGGATCTTCTTGCCAGCCTCAACGGCCGCCAGGGTCGGGCGCAAGCCCGCCGCGCCGACGATGGCCGCCATGACCGCATCGACTTCAGGGGCGGCAGCAACCTGACACAACCCCTCCTCCCCCACCAGAACCCGAGTCGACAGGCCCGCGGCGCGCAGATCATCCTGCAAACGGCGGGCAGCTGCGGTTTCAGGCACTACGGCAAACTGTGGGGCGTGACGCACGCACAGCGCCAGCAGTTCGCTCAGGCGGCTGAAACCGCTCAAGGCGAAGACTTGATAGCGCCCAGGGTGGCGGGCGATGACATCCAGGGTGCTCAAACCGATCGAGCCCGTGGCCCCCAGGACGGTAATCTGTTGAGGACGGCTCACGGCGCAGCCATCCACAACAGCACTGCGAACACCGGGATCGCCGCGGTCAGGCTGTCGATGCGGTCCAGCACGCCGCCGTGCCCCGGCAACAGATTACTGCTGTCCTTGATCCCGGACTGGCGCTTGAACATGCTTTCGGTGAGATCACCCACCACCGAGACGAACACGATCAGCGCAGCGCCGATCAAGCCCTTGAACAATTGCGCCACTGTCCAGTCACGCACCAGGGCAACCAGGGTGGTGATCACCAGGCTCAGGGCCAGGCCACCGTATACACCTTCCCAGCTTTTACCCGGGCTGACCTGCGGCGCCAGCTTGCGCTTGCCGAAAGCACGTCCCGAGAAGTAAGCACCGATATCGGCACCCCAGACCAGCACCATCACCGCCATGATCAGCCAGTTGCCCAACGGGTACTGCTTGATGTGCACCAGGCCTTGCCAGGCCGGCAACAGGATCAACAGGCCGATCACCAGCTTGCAGGCAGCGCTCGCCCAATGCTCGCTGGAGCGCGGGTAGGTCAGCACCAGATAGGTCGCCACCGCCCACCAGAGCACCGAAG
The DNA here is from genome assembly GCF_058795195.1 of Pseudomonas sp. GW823-FHT06B06. Classification (NCBI taxonomy): domain Bacteria; kingdom Pseudomonadati; phylum Pseudomonadota; class Gammaproteobacteria; order Pseudomonadales; family Pseudomonadaceae; genus Pseudomonas; species Pseudomonas sp. GW823-FHT06B06. The sequence goes on from NZ_JBXAHO010000001.1 coordinate 280,384, forward strand.
CACCCAACACCCATGGCGCGAGGCCAGGCAGGATGTACATGACGAACAGCATCAATGCAACGGCGGCGGCATAGCCGGCACGAAACGCTTGAGCAGTGAAACCGGCCAGGCGCGCCCATTCCCAGGCACCCAGGGTCACGACCAGGCCGATGAACAGCGCAAAAGCGGAACCTTCCAGCAGAAAAAACCCACACAGGGCAATCGGCAGCAGGATCAGCGCGGTGATGATACGTTGTTTAAGCATTAAACCCGGGCTCCAGCCTCGACCTGCTCGCTCGTTTTACCGAAGCGGCGCTGGCGAGATGCGAAATCGGCCAGCGCATTGCGCATGGCGTCGTGTTTGAAGTCCGGCCAGAACAGGTCGGAGAAGTACAACTCGGCGTAGGCCAGTTGCCACAGCAGGAAGTTACTGATGCGATGTTCGCCACCGGTACGGATGCACAAGTCCGGCAACGGCAGGTCGCCGGTGGACAGGCAGGTCTGCAGCAACTGCGGGGTAATATCTTCCGGCCGCAGGTGCCCGGCCTGGACTTCACGCGCCAGGCGCTGCGCGGCTTGCGCAATATCCCACTGACCGCCGTAGTTGGCGGCGATCTGCAGGACAAAGCGGTTGGCACCGGCCGTCATGGCTTCAGCTTCACGCATGGCAGCCTGGAGTTCCGGATGGAAGCGCGAACGGTCGCCAATGATGCGCAAGCTGATGTTGTTGTCGTTGAGGCGCTTGGCCTCTCGACGCAATGCCTTGAAGAACAAATCCATCAAGGCACTGACTTCATCGGCGGGACGCTGCCAGTTCTCACTGGAGAAGGCGAACAAGGTCAACACTTCGACCCCCGCCTCGGCACACACCTCGATGACCGCGCGCACCGCATCCACACCCGCTTTATGCCCGGCAACACCCGGCATAAAGCGTTTTTTCGCCCAGCGATTATTACCATCCATGATGATCGCGACATGGCGCGGCACCGTGGACGGTGCAACCTGCTTGGTCTTTTCCATGAAAACGCGACCCTTATACGGCCATCAGGTCTTTTTCTTTCTGCGCCAGGTTCGCGTCGATTTGAGCCACGTACTTCTTGGTCAGATCATCGATTTCGCCGGTTGCGCGACGTTCTTCGTCTTCGCTGATTTCCTTTTCCTTGACCAGATCCTTGAGCTGGCTGTTGGCATCGCGACGGATGTTGCGCACGGCAACCCGGGCATCCTCAGCCACGTCACGCGCCTGCTTGGTGAAGCCCTTGCGGGTTTCCTCGGTCAGGGCCGGCATGGAGATCAGCAGCAACTCACCCAGGTTGGTCGGGTTGAGGTTCAGGCCGGCACTGCCGATGGCCTTGTCGACGGCGCCCAGCATGTTGCGCTCAAAGGCAACCACTTGCAGGGTACGCGCATCCTTGACGGTGATGTTCGCCACTTGCTTGATCGGGGTATCGGCACCGTAATACGGAACCATCACACCTTCCAGGATGCTTGGGTGCGCCTGGCCGGTACGAATACGACCAAAGTTGTGCGCCAGCGACTCCACGGACTTCTGCATGCGCTCTTGAGCGTCTTTCTTGATATCGTTGATCATTGTTGGCCTTCCTCGATCAGGGTCCCTTCAGCGCCACCATGCACGATATTCAGCAGGGCGCCGGGCTTGTTCATGTTAAATACGCGCAACGGCATCTTGTGGTCGCGGCACAGGCAAATGGCCGTCAGATCCATCACGCCCAGCTTGCGATCCAGTACTTCATCGTAGGTCAGATGATCGAACTTCTCGGCATGCGGGTCTTTGAATGGGTCAGCGGTGTAGACGCCATCGACCTTGGTTGCCTTGAGCACGACATCGGCGTCGATTTCAATTGCACGCAGGCAGGCAGCCGAATCCGTGGTGAAGAACGGGTTGCCGGTGCCGGCCGCGAAAATCACCACATCCTTGGAATTCAAGTGGCGCATGGCCTTGCGGCGATCGTAGTGATCGGTCACGCCAACCATGGAGATGGCCGACATCACGATGGCCGAGATATTGGCACGTTCCAGCGCATCGCGCATGGCCAAGGCGTTCATCACAGTGGCCAGCATGCCCATGTGGTCGCCCGTGACCCGGTCCATGCCCGCCTTGCTCAACGCTTCGCCGCGGAACAGGTTACCGCCGCCGATCACCAGGCCGACCTGGACACCGATGCCAACCAACTGGCCGACTTCCAGCGCCATGCGATCCAGAACTTTCGGATCGATCCCGAACTCTTCCGAGCCCATCAGGGCCTCGCCGCTAAGCTTGAGTAGAATGCGTTTATAGCGAGCCTGATAACCACTGCCCTGCTGAGCCATTGCGAATCTCTCCTGCGGCGTATTTTAAAAAATTCTTTGCGAGCTGTTTTCAGCTGGCGTTCACTCTAGCGTGGCGCTGCTTCAGCGCCATCGGAACATGGCTTTGTAAGCCAGTTCCAAACGGAAACCAATAAAAATTGGTTACCCATCTGAAAAGAGGCTGCGCGCGTGAGCGGGCAGCCTCTTCAGGGCGACAGTTAAAAAAACTGTCTTATTGCTTGGCGGCAGCCAGCTGTGCGGCAACTTCTTCAGCGAAGTTGTCCACTGGCTTCTCGATGCCTTCGCCGACTTTGAAGTAGGTGAAGGAAACGATTTCAGCGCCAGCTTTCTTGGCCAGGGCACCCACGGTGAGCTCTGGGTTCATTACGAAAGCTTGCTCAACCAGGCTGGCTTCAGCCAGGAACTTGGTGATACGGCCAGCAATCATCTTCTCGACGATTTCAGCAGGCTTGCCTTTCATCTTGTCTTCGTTCAGCTGCAGGAATACAGCTTTCTCGCGCTCGATGGCTTCGGCAGAAACCTGCGATGGCAGCAGGAATTCAGGGTTGCTTGCCGCCACGTGCATGGCGATCTCTTTGGCCAGCTGAACATCGCCGCCCTTGAGAACAACAGCAACACCGATCTTGTTACCGTGCAGGTAAGTACCCACCACGTCACCTTCAACGCGAACCAGGCGACGGATGTTGACGTTTTCGCCAACTTTCGCCACCAGGGCTTCACGAGCCGATTCCTGAGCGGCGATCAGCGGAGCTGCGTCGGTCAGTTTTTCAGCGAAGGCTTTTTCTACGCTGGCAGCTACGAAGTTCTTGAAGTCGTCTTGCAGGGCCAGGAAGTCGGTCTGCGAGTTCACTTCCAGCAGTACGGCGGACTTGTCGTCGGCCTTGATGGCGATTGCGCCTTCAGCGGCAACGTTGCCCGCTTTCTTGGCAGCCTTGATGGCGCCCGAAGCACGCATGTCATCAATGGCTTTCTCGATGTCGCCGCCGGCCTTGGTCAAGGCCTTTTTGCAATCCATCATGCCTTCGCCGGTACGCTCGCGCAGTTCTTTGACCAACGCTGCAGTAATCTCTGCCATTTCAAAATTCCTCTTGGATAGGTTATCAACCATTCCACCCGATCGAACGGGCGTTCAATTCTTCCCGAACCACCCTTGTTAGCTGCCGCACGTTACAGATAGAGCAGTGGGCGCCGACAAACGGTTTTCGAGGTGGCAAAAAGGGGGCCAAGCCCCCTTTTTGCTTACTGAGTCAACGCCAGGGCGTCAATTACTCAGCTGCAGCTGCCGGAGCTTCTTCAACGAAAACTTCGGTGCCGCCAGCAACGTTGTTGCGACCACGGATAACAGCGTCAGCCATCGAACCCATGTACAGCTGGATAGCGCGGATTGCGTCATCGTTGCCTGGGATGATGTAGTCAACGCCTTCCGGGCTGCTGTTGGTATCGACTACGCCGATAACCGGGATGCCCAGCTTGTTGGCTTCGGTGATCGCGATGCGCTCGTGATCAACGTCGATAACGAACAGAGCGTCTGGCAGACCGCCCATGTCCTTGATACCACCCAGGGAACGATCCAGCTTTTCCAGGTCACGGGAGCGCATCAGCGCTTCTTTCTTGGTCAGCTTGGCGAAAGTACCGTCTTCGGCTTGTACTTCAAGGTCACGCAGACGCTTGATGGAAGCACGGATGGTCTTGAAGTTGGTCAGCATGCCGCCCAACCAGCGGTGATCGACGTACGGCGAACCGCAACGTGCTGCTTCTTCAGCAACGATCTTGCCAGCGGAACGCTTGGTGCCGACGAACAGAATCTTGTTTTTGCCCTGGGCCAGGCGCTCTACGAAAGTCAGAGCTTCGTTGAACATTGGCAGGGTTTTTTCAAGGTTGATAATGTGAATCTTGTTACGCGCGCCGAAAATGTATTTACCCATTTTCGGGTTCCAGTAACGGGTCTGGTGACCGAAGTGCACACCGGCCTTCAGCATATCGCGCATGTTGACTTGGGACATGATAGTTCCTTAATAAGTCGGGTTTGGCCTCCACGTATCCCAATGACCAACCACCAGCATTTCGCTTGCGGCACCCAGGTCATCGTGTCGACACGTGTGTGGATTTAGGCTTTTCGGGGCATCCCCGGAAAGCGGCGCATTTTATATCACAAGGCAGGAAAAAACGGAACCCGGATTCTGAAATCGAGGCGAATGCACAACACCATCCCTTGGAATCGGCCCAGAATGCACCATTCTATAGAGAGAAGCGATCTACAGAGCCGCGGATTTGCGTTGATCGTCTGTTAGAATCGCGTTTTTCAGGGCTGCGAAGATCGATCGCGCAATGCCCTTTTCGTCTGGAAAGCGCCATCGAGCGTAGAGAGAGCCTGTATGACCGTCACCCTCAAAACCCCAGAGGACATCGCTGGCATGCGTGTCGCCGGCAAACTGGCCGCCGACGTGCTGGAAATGATTGCCGAATATGTCAAACCGGGCGTCACCACCGATCAACTGAACCAGATCTGTCACGACTATATCGTCAACGAGCAGAAGGCCATCCCTGCCCCGCTGAACTACAAGGGCTACCCGAAGTCGATCTGCACCTCGATCAACCATGTGGTCTGCCACGGCATCCCGAACGACAAGCCGCTCAAGGATGGCGACACCCTGAACATCGACGTCACGGTCATCAAGGACGGCTACCACGGCGACACCAGCCGCATGTTCCACGTCGGCAACGTGCCGGTCTGGGCTGAGCGCCTGTCGCAAGTGACCCAGGAATGCATGTACAAGGCGATTGAAATCGTCAAGCCGGGGTGCCGCCTGGGCGACATCGGTGAAATCATCCAGAAGCACGCCGAGAAGAACGGCTTTTCGGTGGTTCGCGAGTTCTGCGGCCACGGCATCGGCAAGGTGTTCCATGAAGAGCCGCAGATCCTGCACTACGGCCGTGCCGGTACCGGCATGGAACTGAAGGCTGGCATGACCTTCACCATCGAGCCAATGATCAACCAGGGCCGCGCCGACACCAAGGTACTGGGCGATGGCTGGACCGCGATCACCAAGGACCGCAAGCTGTCGGCACAGTGGGAACACACCTTGCTGGTAACCGAAACCGGCTACGAGATCTTCACCCTGCGCAGCGATGACACCATCCCTCGCGTTTCGGCCTGATCCCGTCACCGTATCCAGCCTATAGAAAGGAAAGCAATCGATGCCGCAGGTGGATCCAGAACTCTTCGATCGCGGCCAGTTCCAGGCTGAACTGGCCCTGAAGGCCAGCCCGATCCCGGCCTTCAAGAAGGCGATCCGCCAGGCTCGCGAAGTGCTCGACGGGCGCTTTCGCAGTGGCCGGGAGATTCGCCGCTTGATCGAGGACCGTGCCTGGTTCGTCGATAACATCCTGCAAAAGGCCTGGGAGCAATTCAGCTGGAGCGAAGACGCCGACATCGCGCTGGTCGCGGTCGGCGGCTACGGTCGTGGCGAATTGCATCCTTATTCCGATATCGACCTGCTGATCCTGCTGGACAGTGCGGACCACGAAGTTTTCCGCGAGCCCATCGAGCGCTTCCTGACCCTGCTGTGGGACATTGGCCTGGAAGTCGGCCAGAGCGTTCGCTCGGTTGACGAGTGCGCCGTCGAGGCCCGCGCTGACCTCACGGTTGTCACCAACCTGATGGAAAGCCGCACCATCTGCGGTCCCGAACACCTGCGCCAGCGCATGCTGGACGTCACCAGCACCGCACACATGTGGCCGAGCAAGGAGTTCTTCCTGGCCAAGCGCGCCGAGCAGAAAGCCCGTCACCACAAGTACAACGACACCGAGTACAACCTGGAACCCAACGTCAAGGGCTCGCCCGGCGGCCTGCGGGATATCCAGACGATTCTCTGGGTGGCCCGTCGCGAGTACGGCACCCTGAACCTGCGGGCACTGGCCGGCGAAGGTTTCCTGGTCGAAAGCGAAAACGCCTTGCTGGCCTCCTCCCAGGAGTTCCTGTGGAAGGTGCGTTATGCGCTGCACATGCTCGCCGGACGCTCCGAAGACCGCCTGCTGTTCGATCACCAACGCACCATTGCCGGGCTGCTGGGATTTGAAGGGGACGACGCCAAGCAGGCCGTCGAGAACTTCATGCAACAGTATTTCCGCGTGGTCATGAGCATTGCCCAGCTCAGCGACCTGATCATCCAGCACTTCGAGGAAGTCATCCTCGCGCCTGAGGATGCGACACCGCCACAACCGGTCAACTCACGATTCCAGTTGCACGACGGCTACATCGAGGCGCGTAACGACAATGTGTTCCGCCGCACGCCGTTCGCCATGCTCGAAATCTTCGTGCTGATGGCCCAGCAACCGGAAATCAAGGGTGTGCGTGCCGACACCATTCGCCTGCTGCGCGAAAACCGGCACCTGATCAACGACGATTTCCGCAACGACATACGCAACACCAGCCTGTTCATCGAGCTGTTCAAATGCAAGATCGGCATCCACCGCAACCTGCGCCGGATGAATCGCTACGGCATTCTCGGGCGTTATCTGCCGGAATTCGGTTTCATCGTCGGCCAGATGCAGCACGACCTGTTCCACATCTATACGGTTGACGCCCACACCCTGAACCTGATCAAGCACCTGCGTAAGTTGCAGTACACCCAGGTTTCGGAAAAATTCCCGTTGGCCAGCAAGCTCATGGCCAAGCTGCCCAAGCCTGAACTGATCTACCTCGCCGGCCTGTACCACGACATCGGCAAGGGCCGGCATGGCGATCACTCGGACATCGGCGCGGTGGACGCCGAGGCCTTCTGCCAGCGCCATCAGCTGCCGGTATGGGACAGCCGCCTGATCGTCTGGCTGGTGCAAAACCATCTGATGATGTCGACCACGGCCCAGCGCAAGGATTTGTCCGACCCCCAGGTGATCCATGATTTCGCCCAGACAGTGGGCGATGAAACACGCCTCGATTACCTGTATGTGCTGACGGTCGCCGACATCAACGCCACCAACCCGACCCTGTGGAACTCCTGGCGGGCCAGCCTGCTGCGCCAGCTCTACACCGAAACCAAGCGCGCCCTGCGTCGCGGCCTGGAAAACCCGGTGGACCGCGAAGAACAGATCCGCCAGACCCAGAGCGCCGCCCTGGACATCCTGGTGCGCGGCGGCACCGACCCGGACGACGTCGAGCAGTTGTGGGCGCAACTGGGGGACGACTATTTCCTGCGCCACACCGCCGGCGACGTCGCCTGGCACAGCGATGCGATCCTCCAGCAGCCGGCCGACGGCGGGCCGCTGGTACTGATCAAGGAAACCACTCAACGCGAGTTCGAGGGTGGCACGCAAATCTTCATCTATGCACCGGACCAGCACGATTTCTTCGCCGTGACCGTGGCCGCGATGGACCAGCTCAACCTGAACATCCATGACGCCCGGGTCATCACCTCCAGCAGCCAGTTCACCCTCGACACCTATATTGTGCTCGATACCGATGGCGACTCGATCGGTGATAATCCGGCACGGGTCAAGCAGATCCGTGACGGCCTGACCGAAGCCCTGCGCAATCCGGACAATTACCCGACCATCATCCAGCGCCGAGTGCCGCGCCAGCTCAAGCATTTCGCCTTCGCACCACAGGTGACGATCCACAACGACGCCCAGCGCCCGGTGACCGTACTGGAACTGACTGCCCCTGATCGCCCTGGCCTGCTGGCACGGGTCGGCACGATCTTCCTGGAGTTCGACCTGTCGCTGCAGAACGCCAAGATCGCCACCCTCGGGGAGCGCGTGGAAGACGTGTTCTTCATCACCGACGCGAACAACCAACCGTTGTCCGACCCGTTGTTGTGCAGTCGCTTGCAGGATGCAATCGTCGAACAGTTGAGCGTCAACCAGGAACCCGATATCAAACTGTCGCGCATCAGCATTTGAATTAAGTATCTCCCCTCTGTAGGAGCCGGCTTGCTGGCTCCTACAGAGTGCAGGTCTTCACATTGAACGAGATCCATCGATGAACAACGCTCTGACCCAGCTCCAGCCCTACCCGTTCGAGAAGCTCCGCGCCCTGCTCGGCAGCGTCACGCCAAACCCGGACAAACGCCCTATCGCGTTGTCGATCGGCGAACCGAAACACCGCTCGCCAAGCTTCGTCGCCGAAGCCCTGGCCAGCAACCTGGATCAGATGGCCGTGTACCCGACCACCCTCGGCATCCCGGCCCTGCGTGAAGCCATCGCCGCCTGGTGCGAGCGCCGCTTCGGCGTTCCGAGCGGCTGGATCGACCCGGCGCGCAACGTGCTGCCAGTCAACGGCACCCGTGAAGCGCTGTTCGCGTTCACCCAGACCGTGGTCAACCGTAGTGACGACGCGCTGGTGGTCAGTCCGAACCCCTTTTATCAGATCTATGAAGGCGCCGCGTTCCTCGCCGGGGCCAAGCCGCACTACCTGCCGTGCCTGGACGAAAATGGCTTCAATCCGGATTTCGATGCCGTTTCGCCGGACATCTGGCAACGCTGCCAGATCCTGTTCCTGTGCTCGCCGGGCAACCCAACCGGCGCGCTGATCCCGGTCGAGACCTTGAAAAAGCTGATCGCCCTGGCTGACGAATACGACTTCGTGATCGCCGCGGACGAGTGCTACAGCGAGCTGTATTTCGACGAACAGACGCCGCCACCAGGCCTACTCAGCGCTTGCGTGGAACTGGGCCGCAAGGATTTCAAGCGCTGCGTGGTATTCCACAGCCTGTCCAAGCGCTCCAACCTGCCAGGCCTGCGTTCGGGCTTCGTGGCCGGTGACGCTGACGTCCTCAAGGGCTTCCTGCTCTACCGCACTTATCACGGCTGCGCGATGCCGGTTCAAACCCAACTGGCCAGCGTTGCCGCGTGGAACGACGAAGTGCATGTGCGCGCCAACCGTGCGCTGTATCGCGAGAAGTACGACGCGGTGCTGAAAATCCTCAGCCCGGTGATGGACGTGCAACGCCCGGACGGCGGTTTTTACCTGTGGCCGAATGTGGCCGGTGACGACGCAGCCTTCTGCCGCGACCTGTTCGAGCAGGAGCATGTGACCGTCGTGCCGGGTTCCTACCTGTCGCGGGATGTTGATGGCGTCAATCCGGGTGCCGGGCGCGTGCGCATGGCATTGGTTGCGCCGCTGGCGGAGTGTGTAGAGGCCGCAGAGCGAATTCGCAACTTCATTGATGCACGCAGTAAATAACAATGAGTTCCCCTGCACCGTGCAACGCGGTGCAGGCCAACTTAAACAACTTCACACCCAACAAACTAAACTTATACGCGCAACAAACTGAACAATTAACAATCTAGACAACCCCCTACCCACCCTTTAATTTGAGGCCTCACTCACAGACCACTAAGCACAACCAAATGAATCAACTTAAATGCTGCAAAACCATTGCAACTTCCGACCCTGCTGCCTCTTATCAAGCCGCCATCAATGAGCACCCCTCTAACGGAGTCACTCACGGCAATCGTAAAAAGCGCAGTATCAGCGACCACACCAAATATTGGAAGCCAGGGAAAACCCTGAGAATCCTGATCTTCGAATACAATGAACTCTCTTTTGCCGCGGTAAAAAACGCTGCAAGCAAATGGCTGCCGTACATCAATCTCAATTTCGAATTCATTGAAATGGATGAACAAGACATTTTTTCTTCGGAAGAATTCCTGGGTGACATTCGCATCGACTTTCAACCCTCGTTCGATAATAGCGGCGGTTCAAGAATCGGTACCGACGCGATTACCGGCGACCCCCAAGCGCCGTCCATGACCCTGGGAACCAAATTTTCCTCTCCCTATTTCGAATATACGGTTATTCATGAATTTGGGCATGCACTCGGATTGGGTCATGAGCATCAACATCCAGATGCAGGGATACCTTGGGACCGAGAAAAAACATACGCCCACATGATCAGCAGTACGTTTACCAGAGCTGAAGTTGATGCCAATGTCTTTCCCTTGGAGCGCAGTGCCTTTCAGGCTTTCACCCCCTATGACCGGCATTCCGTAATGCACTATGAAGTCCTCAACGAACTTACCGTGGGTGACTGGCATCAACCTCTAAACTTGCATATCAGCCAAGGCGACATTGCGGCCGTGCGCATGATTTACCCATAACCGCGCCAGCTCGACAATCCGCTTACTTTACCGCCCCCAGTTTAGCCTCACTCAAGTCCAGCTCACCCAATACCTCGCGCAACACGTCATCCCCAATCTGGTGATGACGACTAAGGCTATACAACTCCAGGCGCTGCGCTCGCAGGGCCTTCAAACGCAGGCGCCGTTCCAGCAAGTCCATTTGAAAGGCCAGTGCCTGGGCTTCGGCCGAGTCATTGAATACTTCAAGCTGATGCCGATACTCGGACATGATCCGCGCCTTGAGTTCTACCGCCAGCGCCGCTTGAGCGGCGTCCTGTGGGTTGACCTCTTCGGTTTCGAGGGCATGAATGGCCGCTTCGGCGGTTTTGCGCCAGGCGTCGCGCACTTCATTGCGGCGCTTGTCGTCCGGGCTTTTTTCGATGCCTCGCAGCAGCAACGGCAACGCCACGCACGCGGCGATCAACGACAGCAAAATCACCCCGGCAGCGATGAAGATCAGCAGGTCACGCTCGGGAAATGCCTCTGCCCCCATGAACATTGGCACCGACATCACACCCGCCAATGTTACCGCCCCGCGCACGCCACCAACGGTCAGTAACCAGCAGGAGCGCGCGCTCGGCACCCGGGTGATCTCATCCTTGCCGCGCCAGCGCCGCAGCACAATGGACAGGCGCCAGATGCTCTGCACCCAGACGAACCGCAACACCAGCAGCACCAGGAAAATCGCCAGCACATCGACACAGCGATAAAACAGCGTCGGCCACAGCGAAGTTTCATGGCTGGCCACGGCTTTGATGATGTCCGGCAACTGCAAGCCCAGCAGCAGGAAAATCAAGCCATTGAAGGCGAACTCCAGCAGTGACCAGACGCTGCGATTAAGCAACCGCGTGTTGGTCTGGCGCGGCAGCAGATCGAGCCAGCTTTGCATCATCCCCGCCGCTACCGCCGACAGAATGCCCGACGCTCCCACGCGTTCGGCGAGCACGTAGGCGGCAAATGGCAGCAACAACATGAAGACGACGTGGGTGGCCGGGTCATCCCAGCCACGGGCGATCATCCACGAGCGCAGGCGCCCTACCAGCCAGCTCAAGGCCACGCCAATGGCCAGGCCGCCGACCGCCACCAATACAAAGGTGACACTGGCGTTGGCCAGCGAAAATGCCCCGGTCACTGCCGCCACCAGGGCGAACTTGAACGTCACCAGACCCGAGGCATCGTTCATCAACGCCTCGCCCTGCAGCATGTGCATCAAGGGCGTCGGCAAGCGATTCTGAGAGATCGCCGACACCGCCACGGCGTCCGTGGGCGACAGCACCGCCGCCAATGCAAACGCCACCGGCAACGGGATAGTCGGCAGCAACCAGTGAATAAAATACCCGGCACCGACCACGGTAAACAGCACCAACCCCACGGCCAGGGTGAGGATCGGTCCACGCAAACGCCAGAATTCACGTTTGGGCATGCGCCAGCCATCGGAAAACAACAACGGTGGCAGGAACAGAAACAGAAACAATTCAGGATCCAGCGCCACATGCAGGCCGAGGGTCGGCCAGGCAAGCAAGGCACCCGCGGCAATTTGCACCAACGGCAACGGCAGTGGGATCACCCGTCCGAGCAGGCGCGAAACACCTACCAGCATCAACAGAATCAGAACGGTGTAGGCGGTTTGCATAAAGCGTGGTTCCCGGACAATCGACAGCATTGAAGTGCCATATTAGCCGCTTAGACTGTGCGCTTGCCCTTACACCTATGTCGCACCCTGTCACAACTGTATTCCCAGGGGTTTTGTCCTACAGCCGCCGCGAAACCATCCGGCCATGGCATAATCCGGCACCTTTTATTTCCAACACCTGTAAAGGGGGCGATTCCTTGACCGTTTCAAGTAAAACGTTGCACCTTTTCGGCATCAAGGCGTGTGACACCATGAAAAAGGCGCGCACCTGGCTTGATGAACACGCTGTCAGCTATGACTTCCATGATTACAAAGCGGTCGGTATCGATCGTGAACACCTGACCCAATGGTGCAACGAGCACGGCTGGGAAGTGGTGTTAAACCGTGCAGGCACGACCTTTCGCAAGCTCGACGACGAACGCAAAGCCGATCTCGACCAGTCGAAAGCCATCGAACTGATGCTCGCACAACCTTCGATGATCAAGCGCCCGGTGCTCGATCTCGGTGACCGAACCCTGATTGGCTTCAAGCCAGATATCTACGCGGCCGCGCTCAAATAAGCAGCCCGTTTCAATTTGCTAGAGGTATCAACATGTCCACTACCCTGTTCAGCCTGGCCTTTGGTGTCGGCACCCAAAACCGTCAAGGCGCCTGGCTGGAAGTGTTCTACGCACAGCCATTGCTCAACCCGTCTGCCGAACTGGTCGCTGCCATTGCGCCGATCCTGGGCTACACCGAAGGCAACCAGGCCATCACCTTCACCACCGCGCAAGCTTCGCAACTGGCTGAAGCCGTGAAAGGTGTCGACGCTGCCCAGGCCGCCCTGCTGACCCGCCTGGCCGAGAGCCACAAGCCGCTGGTCGCCACTGTCCTGGCCGAAGACGCACAACTGACCTCCACGCCTGAGGCCTACCTCAAGCTGCACCTGCTGTCCCATCGCCTGGTCAAGCCACACGGCCTGAACCTGGCTGGCGTGTTCCCGCTGCTGCCAAACGTAGCCTGGACCAGCCAGGGCGCCATCGACCTGTCCGAACTGGCCGAGCATCAACTCGAAGCCCGCCTGCGCGGCGAGCTGCTGGAAGTGTTCTCGGTGGACAAGTTCCCGAAAATGACCGACTACGTCGTACCGGCCGGCGTCCGTATCGCTGACGCCGCGCGCCTGCGCCTGGGCGCCTACGTGGGCGAAGGCACCACCGTAATGCACGAAGGCTTCATCAACTTCAACGCCGGCACCGAAGGCCCGGGCATGATCGAAGGCCGCGTCTCCGCTGGCGTATTCGTCGGCAAGGGTTCGGACCTGGGCGGCGGCTGTTCGACCATGGGCACTCTCTCGGGTGGCGGCAACATCGTGATCAAGGTTGGCGAAGGCTGCCTGATCGGCGCCAACGCCGGTATCGGTATCCCGTTGGGCGACCGCAACACCGTTGAGTCGGGCCTGTATGTGACTGCCGGTACCAAGGTGGCGCTGCTGGACGAGAACAACGAGCTGGTGAAAGTTGTGAAGGCCCGTGAGCTGGCCGGCCAGGCCGACCTGCTGTTCCGTCGCAATTCGCAAACCGGTGCCGTGGAGTGCAAGACCCACAAATCGGCGATCGAATTGAACGAAGCGCTGCACGCTCACAACTAAGCGTCAGTCGATTCCTGTAGGAGCGAGCATGCTCGCGATGAACGTCAACGATAACGCGGGGCACCAGACACCCCGTGTCGTCCAGGCGTCCATCGCGAGCATGCTCGCTCCTACAAGGGGTCAGGCGTAAAGGCCGAACAACATGACGATTCTCTCCCCCTGGCGCGCCGACTTTCCGGCCATCGCCGCCCTGCAACGGCAAGGCCAGACCTATCTGGACAACGCCGCCACCACGCAAAAACCGCAAGCCCTGCTCGATGCCCTGGCGCATTACTACGCCAACGGCGCGGCCAACGTGCATCGGGCACAACACCTGCCCGGCGCCCATGCGACCCAAGCATTCGAGGACAGTCGGCGCAAAGCCGCGCAATGGCTCAATGCCGGCGACCGCGGGCAAATCATCTTCACGCACGGTGCGACGTCCGCGCTGAACCTCCTGGCCTATGGCTTGGAGCATCTTTTCAATCCAGGCGATGAGATTGTCATCAGCGCCCTGGAACATCACGCCAACCTGCTGCCGTGGCAGCAACTGGCGCAGCGCCGCGAGCTGAAACTGGTGATCCTGCCACTGGATGCCGACGGTGTGATCGACCTTGACGCTGCCGGACGGTTGATCGGCTCACGCACGCGGCTGCTAGCGGTCAGCCAGCTGTCCAACGTCATCGGCGCCTGGCAACCCCTGCCCCCGCTGCTGGCGCTGGCCAAGGCGCAAAACGCCTTGACCGTGATCGACGGCGCCCAGGGCGTGGTCCATGGTCGGCATGACGTGCAAGCGCTAGGGTGCGACTTCTATGTATTTTCCAGCCACAAGCTCTATGGCCCTGATGGCCTGGGCGTGTTGTTTGGGCGCCATGAAGCGCTGCAACAGCTACGCCCCTGGCAGTTCGGCGGCGAAATGGTGCTGGATGCCAACTATCATGACGCCCGCTTCCGCCCTGCTCCGCTGGGATTCGAAGCCGGCACGCCGCCGATTTCCAGCGTCATTGGACTGGGGGCAAGCCTGGATTACCTTGCCGGGCTCGATCAGCACGCCACTTGCGCCCATGAATCGGCCCTGCATGACTATCTGCTCAAGGGACTCGCTGCGCGTAACGGCATCCGCCTGTTGGGCAAGCCGCAAGTGGCACTGGCGAGCTTCACCATCGAAGGCGTACATAACTCGGATCTGGCGCACCTTCTGACTGAACAGGGCATTGCGGTCCGCGCCGGTCATCACTGCGCCATGCCGCTGCTAAAAAGCCTGCACCTGGCCGGAGCGATTCGGGTGTCGTTGGCGCTGTACAATGACTCCGAAGACCTGGAACGGTTCTTTGAAGCGCTGGATCAAGCACTGGAGTTATTGCGATGAGCCTTCCCGCTGAAGCCGTGGACGCGCTGCAAGCCTTTCAAGATCTGCCGGGCTGGGAACAACGGGCGCGCCTGCTGATGCAGTGGGGCGAGCGCCTGCCCGTACTGAACGAAGTAGAAATGTGTGACACCAACCGGGTGCACGGCTGCGAAAGCCAGGTGTGGCTGGTGGGCGAACTGAAGGATGGCCACTGGCAGTTCAGGGCCAACAGTGATGCACGGTTGATTCGCGGATTGGTGGCGTTGCTGCTGGCGCGGGTCAACGGGTTGTCGGCGAATGAGCTTCAGCAGGTGGACTTGGCGGACTGGTTCAATCAGCTGGGGTTGGGTCGCCAGCTGTCCCAGTCGCGCAGCAATGGCTTGAATGCGGTTTTACAACGGATGCGTGAACTCGCCGCCTGACTGATCGTTCCCACGCTCTGCGTGGAATGATCGGCGTCAGGAAGGTTTGACGCGCTCCGCCGGCCGTCGCACACCCGCCACGATCTTGTCCACCGCCTTGGTCGCCGCGACCATGCCGAAGGTCGCCGTCACCATCATCACCGCGCCAAAACCACCGGCGCAGTCAAGCTTCACACCATCACCGACGAAACTCTTCTGCAGGCAAATGCTGCCATCGGGTTTCGGGTAGCGAAGTTGCTCGGTGGAGAACACACACGGCACGCTGTAATGACGGGTCACGGTGCGCGAAAAGCCATAGTCGCGGCGCAAGGTGGAGCGCACTTTCGACGCCAGCGGATCATTGAACGTACGGTTTAGGTCGCAGACCTGAATCAGCGTCGGATCGATCTGCCCGCCCGCGCCGCCGGTGGTGATGATCTGGATCTTGCGCCGCTTGCACCAGGCAATCAGCGCCGCCTTGGCGTTGACGCTGTCGATGCAGTCGATCACGCAGTCGATGTTCGGCGTGATGTACTCGGCCATGGTCTCGCGGGTGACGAAATCCGGCACCGCGTGCACCGTGCAATCCGGGTTGATCCCGCGCAAGCGCTCGGCCATCACTTCGACCTTGGGTTTGCCGACGGTGCTGTCCAATGCGTGTAACTGGCGGTTGGCGTTGCTGACACAGACATCGTCCAAGTCGAACAACGAGATCTCGCCGACACCGCAACGGGCCATGGCTTCCGCCGCCCAGGAGCCGACGCCACCGACGCCAACAATCGCCACATGCGCCGCGCGCAGGCGCTCAAGGCCCTCGATGCCATACAAACGGGCGATGCCTGCAAACCGCGGATCTTCTGTACTCATGACCATCACCTCAAAAACCGGCGCGCAGTATAGGGCTTCGTCGCACGAAATTTTAGGGTTCGAGCGGTAAGTGTAAGAACTAATGTGAAAGTGAATTGCCCAATGTCGGGTAATTCCCTGTCCGCTATAGGTTCAGAGAATGCCTAGTGTAGGATTCGCCCCCCTTGGCGGTCCGACCGTTCCTTCGTTCCACAGTCTTTGGAACCCGAAATAACTATGTCATCGCGTAAATTTGGACTCAACCTGGTGGTGGTGCTCGCCATCGCTGCCTTGTTTACCGGTTTCTGGGCGCTGATCAATCGCCCGGTGACCGCTCCCAACTGGCCCGAACAGATCTCCGGCTTCTCGTACTCACCTTTCCAGCAGGGTCAATTCCCACAGAAGGAGCAGTACCCAACCGACGATCAAATGCGTCGTGACCTGGAGATAATGAGCAAGCTGACGGACAACATCCGTACTTACTCGGTCGACGGTACGCTGGAAAACATTCCCAAGCTGGCGGAAGAGTTTGGCCTGCGGGTGACACTGGGGATCTGGATCAGCCCGGACCAGGAACGCAACGAGCGGGAAATCACCCGTGCCATCGAAATCGCCAATTCTTCGCGCAGCGTCGTGCGCGTCGTTGTAGGTAACGAAGCCATTTTCCGCAAGGAAATCACCGCTGCCGAACTGAGTGTGATCCTTGATCGCGTTCGCGCCGCTGTGAAGGTGCCGGTGACTACGTCCGAACAGTGGCACGTCTGGGAAGAACACCCGGAACTGGCCAAGCACGTCGACCTGATTGCCGCGCACGTGCTGCCTTACTGGGAGTTCATCCCGATGGACAAGGCGGGACAGTTCGTCCTCGACCGGGCCCGCGACCTGAAAAAGATGTTCCCGAAAAAACCGCTACTGCTCTCCGAAGTGGGCTGGCCGAGCAACGGCCGCATGCGCGGCGGCGCCGATGCGTCGCCGGCAGACCAGGCGATCTATCTGCGAACCCTGGTCAACAAGCTCAACCGCCAGGGCTTCAACTACTTCGTGATCGAAGCGTTCGACCAGCCGTGGAAGGCCAGTGACGAAGGTTCGGTAGGCGCCTACTGGGGTGTGTTCAACGCCGCACGCCAACAGAAATTCAACTTCGAAGGCCCGGTGGTCGCGATCCCGCAATGGCGCGTGCTGGCCGTTGGCTCGGTGGTATTGGCGCTGCTGTCGCTGACCCTGCTGATGATCGACGGCTCGGCCCTGCGCCAGCGTGGTCGCACCTTCCTGACTTTTATCGCGTTCCTTTGCGGTTCGGTGCTGGTTTGGATCGGTTATGACTACAGCCAGCAATACAGCACCTGGTTCAGCCTGACGGTGGGCTTCCTGCTCGCCCTTGGTGCCCTCGGGGTGTTCATCGTGTTGCTGACCGAGGCCCACGAACTGGCCGAAGCCGTGTGGATCCACAAACGGCGCCGGGAATTCCTGCCGGTGGTCGGTGATTCGAACTATCGACCGAAAGTCTCGATCCATGTGCCGTGCTACAACGAGCCTCCGGAGATGGTCAAGGAGACCCTCAACGCCCTGGCCAATCTCGACTATCCGGACTTCGAAGTCCTGATCATCGACAACAACACCAAGGACCCGGCGGTCTGGGAACCGGTGCGCGACTACTGCGAAACCCTCGGCCCACGCTTCAAGTTCTTCCACGTCGCACCCTTGGCCGGTTTCAAGGGCGGTGCGCTGAACTACCTGATCCCCCACACCGCCAAGGATGCCGAAGTGATCGCGGTGATCGACTCCGATTACTGCGTGCACCCCAACTGGCTCAAGCACATGGTGCCGCACTTCGCCGACCCGAAAATCGCCGTGGTGCAGTCGCCGCAGGATTACCGCGACCAGAACGAAAGCACCTTCAAGAAGCTCTGCTACGCGGAATACAAAGGCTTCTTCCACATCGGCATGGTTACCCGTAACGACCGTGACGCGATCATCCAGCACGGGACCATGACCATGACCCGGCGCTCGGTGCTCGAGGAACTGGGCTGGGCCGACTGGTGCATCTGCGAAGACGCCGAGCTTGGCCTGCGAGTGTTTGAAAAAGGCCTGTCGGCGGCGTATTACCACGACAGCTACGGCAAGGGCCTGATGCCCGACACCTTCATCGACTTCAAGAAACAGCGATTCCGCTGGGCCTATGGCGCGATCCAGATCATCAAGCGTCACACCCGCAGCCTGCTGCGCGGCAAGGACACCGAGCTGACCCGCGGCCAGCGCTACCACTTCCTTGCGGGCTGGTTGCCGTGGGTCGCCGATGGCATGAACATCTTCTTCACTGTCGGCGCGCTGTTGTGGTCGGCGGCGATGATCATCGTGCCGCAGCGGGTCGATCCGCCGTTGCTGATTTTCGCGATCCCGCCCCTGGCGCTGTTCGTGTTCAAGGTCGGCAAGATCATCTTCCTCTACCGACGGGCGGTGGGCGTGAACCTCAAGGATGCGTTCTGCGCGGCACTGGCGGGACTTGCGTTGTCGCACACCATCGCCAAGGCGGTGTTGTACGGTTTCTTCACCAGCAGCATTCCGTTCTTCCGCACGCCTAAGAATGCCGATAACCACGGCTTCTGGGTGGCGATTTCCGAGGCCCGCGAAGAGGTGTTCATCATGCTGCTGTTGTGGGGCGCGGCCCTGGGGATCTACCTGGTGAACGGCATGCCGAGCAACGACATGCGTTTCTGGGTAACCATGCTGCTGGTACAGTCGCTGCCGTACCTGGCGGCGCTGATCATGGCGTTCCTCTCCTCCCTGCCGAAGCCGACCGCCGAAACCGAAACGGCGCCAGCGGTCTAAATCTTCACCGATGCACTAAACGGCGGCCAATGGTCGCCGTTTTGCTTTAAGATAACCGCCATTTTGCAGGGGCTACGGCCCAATGGCCGGACCTGATCCCTGTGGGAGCGAGCCTGCTCGCGAAGGCGTTGTAACAATCAACGTTTATGTTGACTGACACGCCGCCTTCGCGAGCAGGCTCGCTCCCACAGTGGGTCCGCGCCCACATTCATGATTTCCGGAGTTTCCCATGACGGCCCACGCCGACCTTTCGCCGACCCTTCAACTCGCCATCGACCTGATCCGCCGTCCGTCCGTGACGCCGGTCGACGCCGATTGCCAGAAGCAGATGATGCAGCGCCTGGGCGATGCCGGTTTCATGCTGGAACCGATGCGCATCGAAGATGTGGATAACTTCTGGGCCACCCACGGCAAACACGACGGCCCGGTACTCTGCTTCGCCGGTCACACCGACGTGGTGCCGACAGGTCCCGTGACCGCCTGGCAGATCGATCCGTTCAACGCAGTCATCGACGAACACGGCATGCTCTGCGGCCGTGGCGCGGCAGACATGAAAGGCAGCCTGGCCTCCATGACCGTGGCCGCCGAGCGTTTCGTCGCCGATTACCCGGATCACAAGGGCAAGGTCGCCTTCCTGATCACCAGCGACGAAGAAGGCCCGGCGCACCATGGCACCAAGGCCGTGATTGAACGCCTGGTCGCACGCAAGGAGCGCCTGGACTGGTGCATCGTCGGCGAACCGTCGAGCACCACCCTGGTCGGTGACGTGGTCAAGAACGGCCGTCGCGGTTCCCTCGGCGCCAAGCTGACCGTGCGTGGTGTACAGGGCCACGTGGCCTACCCGCACCTGGCCAAGAACCCGATCCACTTGGCCGCTCCAGCGCTGGCGGAACTTGCCGCCGAGCATTGGGACCACGGCAACGATTTCTTCCCGCCGACCAGTTTCCAGATTTCCAACGTCAACTCCGGCACCGGCGCGACCAACGTCATCCCGGGTGACCTGGTCGCCGTATTCAACTTCCGCTTCTCCACCGAGTCGACCGTCGAAGGCCTGCAAAAGCGTGT
Organism: Pseudomonas sp. GW823-FHT06B06; assembly: GCF_058795195.1. Classification (NCBI taxonomy): domain Bacteria; kingdom Pseudomonadati; phylum Pseudomonadota; class Gammaproteobacteria; order Pseudomonadales; family Pseudomonadaceae; genus Pseudomonas; species Pseudomonas sp. GW823-FHT06B06. The sequence goes on from NZ_JBXAHO010000001.1 coordinate 300,543, forward strand.
CGCCGACATTCTCGACAAGCATGCCCTGGACTGGCACATCGACTGGGCACTGTCCGGCCTGCCGTTCCTCACCGAACCGGGCGCGCTGCTCGACGCCGTGTCCTCGAGCATCAAGGACATCACCGGTCGTGAAACCCAGGCTTCCACCAGCGGTGGCACTTCCGACGGCCGTTTCATTGCGACCATGGGCACGCAAGTGGTCGAGTTGGGGCCGGTCAACGCGACCATCCACCAGGTCAACGAGCGCGTGCTGGCGGCCGACCTCGATGTGTTGACCGAAATCTACTACCAGACCCTGATCAAGTTGCTCGCCTGATGCTCGCTTGCCCGATCTGCAGTGAACCGCTGAGCGCGGTGGACAACGGCGTGGCCTGCCCCGCCGGGCATCGTTTCGACCGTGCGCGCCAGGGTTACCTGAACCTGTTGCCGGTGCAGCACAAGAACAGCCGCGATCCTGGGGATAACCAGGCGATGGTCGAAGCCCGCCGCGACTTCCTCAACGCCGGCCATTACGCGCCGGTGGCCAAGCGCCTGGCGGAACTGGCGGCAAGTTACGCGCCACAGCGCTGGATCGATATCGGTTGTGGCGAGGGCTATTACACCGCGCAAATCGCCGACGCCTTGCCGGACGCCGACGGCTACGCCCTGGACATTTCCCGGGAAGCGGTCAAGCGCGCCTGTAAACGCAACCCCAAGCTCACCTGGTTGATCGCCAGCATGGCCCGCGTGCCGCTGGCATCGGGCAGCTGTCAGTTCCTGGCCAGCGTCTTCAGCCCGCTGGATTGGGACGAAGCCAAGCGCCTGCTCAGCCCCGGCGGCGGCCTGATGAAAGTCGGTCCGACCAGCGGCCACCTGATGGAGCTGCGTGAGCGGCTGTACGACGAAGTCCGCGAGTACATCGACGACAAGCACCTGGACCTGGTGCCTGAAGGCATGGCGCTGGCTCACAGCGAGACCCTGACGTTCAAACTGACGCTTGCCAGTGGTCAGGACCGGGCGAACCTGTTGGCCATGACCCCCCACGGCTGGCGCGCCAGTGCCGAGCGCCGGGCAGCAGTCATTGAGCAGGTCGAGCCTTTCGAAGTCACCGTATCGATGCGCTACGATTACTTCGTACTTCAATAACTTCAACCATTTTTGGTCTTGGGCAACGGCTCAAGACCGGCTAAATCCGCGAATGGATTTTTCAGACACGCAGTGAGGACATCCATGCGCCAACCCGATATCGAGATTTACCTGAAAGACGCCGACGTCGACCACAAGGCCATCTCGGCCTGGCTCGGCGCGGCATTGGGCCCGTGCACCGACTGGGTCCAGAAAGGCCAGACCTACAAGTGCAAGGCCGGCAACGTGCCGGTGACCTGGTTGCCCAAGGCCGTAGGAAAGTGGAACAGCCTGTACCTGGAAAGCGATCAGACGCCGTGGGAAGACGACATCGCCTGCGCCCGCGCCGCCTTTGCAGCGTTGAACGTCGAAGTGCGCTGCGCACCGGGTAGCTGGGTCGAGGAAGAAGGTGAAGAGACGGCGGATCGCTGGATTCGCATCAGCGCCGATGGTGAAGAAGAGATCACCTGGAAAACTGCTTAACCGCCAAAGATCGCAGCCTGCAAACCCTTCTCGCCGGTCACCACCCCGTACTCGACCTGCTGGCCTTCAGTCAGCGAACGGTGTCCCTCGCCGCGAATCGCGCGGTAATGCACGAACACGTCCACCCCGTCCTCGCGTTGAATAAAACCGTAGCCCTTGGCGTCGTTGAACCACTTCACATTGCCGGTTTCGCGCGTTGCCATCTCAGTACCCCCTTGTTTTTATTTTGAGCGCCCGAGTATATGACAGGCGCAGAAACTCTCAACTACAGATTGGTTGAGTGCTTTTTTGCCGATTTTCGACGAATCCGGCACACTGTCTCCCGCCCGAGCAAACGCTCGGTTTTATTCACTCACGCAGAAGCCGTATGACCCGCTCCCCGTTCCGCCGTCTTGTGTTTGGCACCCTGCGCCGACTGTTGTACCTCTGGGTTCGCTCGGAGACGATCAACCAGTCGTCGTTCACCCTCAACCTCGACCGCAGTCGCCCGGTGTTCTACGTCCTGCAAAATCCTTCGTTGACCGACCTGGCCGTGGTCGACACCGAATGCACCAAGGCCGGCCTGCCGCGTCCGGTGCTGCCGGTATCGGTGGGCAACCTGCTGGAACCGGCCGCGTTCTTCTACCTGACACCGGACCCGGACTGGCTCGGGCGCCAGGACAAGCGCGGCGCACCGCCCACCTTGACCCGCCTGGTCAGTGCCTTGAGCCAGAACGCCGCCGAAGATGCGCAGATCATTCCGGTCAGCGTGTTCTGGGGGCAGTCGCCGGACAGCGAAAACAGCCCGTGGAAACTGTTGTTCGCCGACAGTTGGGCGGTCACCGGGCGCTTGCGCCGCCTGCTGAGCATCATCGTGCTGGGGCGCAAGACCCGCGTGCAGTTCTCCGCGCCGATCCACCTGCGTGAACTGATCGAGCACGACAAAGGTCACGAGCGCACCGTGCGCATGGCCCAACGAATTCTGCGGGTGCACTTTCGCAACCTGAAAGCCGCGGTCATCGGTCCGGATATTTCCCACCGTCGCAACCTGGTCAAGGGTCTGGTCAACCAGCCGCTGGTAAAGCAGGCGATCCTCGACGAAGCCGAGCGCGAGAACATCTCGCCGGAGAAAGCCAAGGCCCAGGCCCTGCGGTACGGCAACGAGATCGCCTCGGACTACACCTACACCGCCATCCGCTTCATGGAAGTGGTGCTGAGCTGGTTCTGGAACAAAATCTACGATGGCATCAAGGTCAACAACATCGAAGGCGTACAAAAGGTTGCCCCGGGTTACGAAGTGATCTATGTACCCTGCCATCGCAGCCACATCGACTACCTGCTGCTGTCCTACCTGCTGTTTCGCAATGGCCTGACCCCGCCGCACATCGCCGCCGGGATCAACCTCAACATGCCCGGGATTGGCGGCCTGCTGCGCCGTGGCGGCGCCTTCTTCATGCGCCGCACCTTCAAGGGCAATCCGCTGTACACCTCGGTGTTCAACGAATACCTGCACACCCTGTTCACCAAGGGCTTCCCGGTGGAGTACTTCGTCGAGGGCGGCCGTTCGCGCACCGGGCGCATGCTGCAACCGAAAACCGGGATGCTGGCAATCACCCTGCGCAGCTTCCTGCGTTCGTCACGCATGCCCATTGTCTTCGTGCCGGTTTACATCGGCTACGAGCGCGTGCTGGAAGGCCGGACCTACCTGGGCGAGTTGCGTGGCGCGAGCAAGAAGAAAGAATCGATCTTCGACATCTTCAAGGTCATCGGCGCGCTCAAGCAGCGCTTCGGTCAAGTCGCGGTGAACTTTGGTGAGCCGATCAAACTGGCGCAATTTCTCGACAGCGAGCAGCCGGACTGGCGCGAGCAGGAACTGGGTCCCCAGTTCAAACCCGCCTGGCTCAACGAAACCACCAACCGCCTTGGTCAAAAAGTCGCGCAGCACCTGAACGAAGCGGCGGCGATCAATCCGGTCAACCTGGTCGCGCTGGCGCTGCTGTCCACAAGCCGCCTGGCCCTGGATGATCGCGCCATGGCGCGGGTTCTCGACCTGTACCTGGCGCTGTTGCGCAAAGTCCCGTACTCGCCGCACACCACCCTGCCCGAAGGTGATGGCCGAGCGTTGATCGAGCATGTAAAGGACATGGACCTGCTCTCGGAACAAAGCGATGCGTTGGGCAAGATTCTCTATCTGGACGAGCAAAACGCCGTCCTGATGACCTACTACCGCAACAACGTACTGCACATCTTCGCGCTGCCGGCGCTGCTGGCGAGCTTCTTCCAGAGCGCCTCGCGCATGAGCCGCGAACAGATCCTGCGCTACACCCGTGCGCTGTACCCCTACCTGCAAGCGGAACTGTTCATTCGCTGGCCGCTGGACGAGTTGGACGGGGTGATCGACCAATGGCTGCAAGCGTTCGTCGAACAAGGCCTGCTGCGTTTCGAGAATGACGTCTACCTGCGTCCGGCCCCGAGCTCGCGGCATTTCGTGCTGTTGACGCTGCTATCGAAAAGCATTGCCCAGACCTTGCAGCGCTTCTACATGACGGTGTCCCTGCTGCTCAACAGCGGCCAGAACAGCATCAGCGCCGAAGAACTGGAAGACCTGTGCACGGTCATGGCCCAGCGCCTGTCGATCCTGCATGGCCTGAACGCCCCGGAGTTCTTCGACAAGAGCCTGTTCCGCCATTTCATCCAGACTTTGCTGGACCTGGACGTGCTCAAGCGCGATGAAGCCGGCAAGCTGAGCTATCACGAGTTGCTTGGTGAGTTGGCCGAAGGTGCGGCGAAGCGGGTGCTGCCGGCGGAGATTCGCTTGTCGATCCGTCAGGTGGCGCTGCATCGCAGTGAAGATGCCGCCGACCAACCCGCTACGCCCGAACAAACCGTCTAGATTGATCAAGGCGCCAGTCGGTTCTGGTGCCGTCGATACGGAGATCTGCCAATGAAAAAGCTTTCTCTGATAGCAGCCGCAGTGCTGCTGACAGCCTGCCAGCACCCGACTCCCGCGCCCAAGGCATCCCTTGATGGCGAAGTCTTCTACCTGCAACGCATTGCACTGCCACCGACGGCAATCCTGAGTGTCAGCCTGCAAGACATCTCACTCGCCGACGCCCCGGCCAAGGTCATCGACGAACAACGTGGCCCGGTCAAAGGCCAGGTGCCGCTACCGTTCCACCTGAGCTACGACCCGCTGAAGATCGAACCCAATCACCGTTACTCGATCAACGCACGCATCGAAGTCGATGGCAAACTGCTGTTTATCACCACCGAAAATCACGCCGTGCGCCTGGACGGCTCCGATCCGCAGCCCGTGAAGGTCCGCGTTGACGCGGCCCGCTAGAGCTTATTCAAATAAGTGTCTTTGAAAAAGGAAGTTGCCATGCTCCGCCCTACCCTCCGTTTTGCCGGCCTGTGCGCAGGCTTGATGATCTCTGCCAGCGCCCTGGCACTGTCTCTGAGCGACCTGTCGCAAAAAGACGCCACCGGCGGTCTCAAGGACGCCCTGACCCAAGGCGCGCAACTGGCGGTGAAACAACTCGGCACCCCGGGCGGCTTCAGCAACAACCCGGACGTGAAGATCGAACTGCCGGGCAAACTGGGCAAAGTTGCCAGCAAAATGAAACAGTTCGGCATGGGCGATCAGGTCGATCAACTGGAAGCCAGCATGAACAAAGCGGCGGAAACCGCCGTGGTCCAGGCCCAACCGATCCTCGTCGACGCCGTGAAGAAGATGACGGTCGACGATGCCAAGGGCATTCTCAGCGGCGGCAATGACTCGGCCACCCAGTACCTGAACAAGACCAGCCGCGAACAAATCCGCGCCAAATTCCTGCCCATCGTCAAGCAAGCCACCGACCAGGTTGGCCTGGCCCAGCAGTACAACTCATTCGCCGGGCAGGCCGCGACCATGGGCGTGATCGACGCGAAGAGTGCCAACGTCGAAAACTACGTGACCGAGCAGGCGTTGAACGGTTTGTTCGAAATGATCGGCAAACAGGAAGAAACCATCCGCCAGAACCCGACGGCGGCGGCGACCAGTTTGGCGAAGAAGGTGTTTGGTACGCTCTAAGCCACCACCCTGATCGTTCCCACGCCCGCGTGGGAATGCATCCCGTGACGCTCCGCGTCACAGCGCAGGACTCAAGCCTTGCGTCGACAGCGGAACGCGGAGCGTCCCCGGCGGCATTCCCACGCAGAGCGTGGGAACGATCAAGATGCAGGTCGGCTGGCAGGCCGCCTTCGCGGGCAAGCCCGCTCCCACAGGGGATCAGGTACATCCGCCAGATGCAGGTCGGCCAGCAGGCCGCCTTCGCGAGCAAGCCCGCTCCCACAGGGTATACACCCTCCGCTCTTCACCACTCATCAGGCCGAGCGTTAGCTCCAGCTGTTGATCTTGATCCACCCGTCCCTTCGGGAGGCTGAGCGGAGGTGTTCATCCGGGGAGTGGCGCGCAGCGCCGTTCGACGCAGTCGAACACGCTGCATGTAGGTGCCAGCGAAGCCAACCGGAGGGGTTTGAAAAAAAGTGAGTCGCCGTAAGGGCGAAACCGTCAGCCGCCCTTACCGCAGAAACGGATATGTACTCGAAAAACCAGAGCTTGGTCGGCCCAAAGGCCGCCAAGTCCAACGAACTCAGGCCGATTCTTTCTTGACCCGAAACCAAGCCGCATACAACGCAGGCAAAAATAACAACGTCAACGCCGTCGCCACGATCAAACCGCCCATGATCGCCACCGCCATCGGCCCGAAAAACACACTGCGCGACAATGGAATCATCGCCAGAACAGCAGCCAGCGCCGTCAGCACAATCGGCCTGAACCGCCGCACGGTCGCCTCAATAATCGCCTGCCACGGCTTCAACCCGGCCGCGATATCCTGCTCGATCTGATCCACCAGGATCACCGAGTTGCGCATGATCATCCCCGACAACGCGATGGTCCCGAGCATGGCCACAAACCCGAACGGCTGGCGGAACACCATCAGGAACAGCGTCACCCCGATCAACCCCAGGGGCGCCGTCAGGAACACCATCGCCGTGCGGGAGAAGCTGCGCAACTGCAGCATCAGCAACGTCAACACCACCACGATGAACAACGGCACGCCAGCCTTCACCGAGTTCTGCCCGCGAGCGGAATCCTCGACCGTACCGCCGACATCCAGTAGATAGCCATCCGGCAATTCGGCGCGGATCGGATCGAGGGTCGGCATGATCTGCTGCACCAGGGTCGCCGGTTGTTCCTTGCCATAGATGTCGGCGCGAACCGTCACGTTGGGCAGGCGATTACGGTGCCAGATCACGCCTTCTTCAAAGCCGTATTCCAGGGTCGCGATCTGCGACAGCGCAACGCTGCGACCATTGTCGGTCGGCACCGCCAGGCTTGGCAGCAGCGACAGTTCGGTGCGCTCATGCACGGTGCCGCGCAACAGGATCTCGATCAACTCGTTGTCTTCGCGGTACTGGCTGACGCTGGAACCGGTCAGCGAGCTCTGCAGGAACTTCGACAGGTTTGCCGTGCTCACGCCCAATGCCCGTGCACGGTCCTGATCGATATTCAGATAGACGACCTTGCTGGGCTCTTCCCAGTCCAGATGGACGTTGACCACATGCGGGTTTTCGCGAACCTTGGCCGCGACCTTTCGGGCCAGTGCGCGGACTTCCTCGATGTGCTCACCGGTCACCCGGAATTGCACCGGATAGCCAACCGGCGGACCGTTCTCCAGGCGCGTGACCCGCGAGCGCAAGGCCGGAAATTGTTCGTTGAGGGTCGTGATCAGCCAGGTGCGCAAGGGTTCGCGATCTTCGATGGTTTTTGCCAGGACGACGAACTGGGCGAAGCTCGCTGCTGGCAATTGCTGATCAAGCGGCAGGTAAAAACGCGGTGAGCCGGTCCCGACGTAGGCCACGTAGTTGTCGATGCCGGCTTTGTCCTTAAGCAACGCTTCGAGGCGCTTGACCTCCTCGGCCGTATTGCTCAGGGACGCGCCTTCGGCCAGCTTCAGGTCGACCATCAACTCCAGTCGGCCCGAGGCCGGGAAGAACTGTTGAGGCACAAATCGAAACAGCACGATGGAGGCAATGAACAGCACCACAGTCGCCGTGATCACGGTCTTGCGCCAGCGCACGCACCACTCCACCAGACGCCGTACGCGTTGATAAAACGGCGTGCCATAGGGATCGGGTTGATCAGTGCCATGTTTGGCCGCGTGAATTTTCGCCAGGTCCGGCAGGAGCTTTTCCCCCAGATAAGGCACGAAGAGCACCGCCGCCACCCAGGACGCCACCAGTGCAATGGTCACCACTTCAAAGATCGAACGGGTGTATTCGCCGGTGCCCGATTGCGCGGTAGCGATGGGCAGGAAACCGGCGGCGGTGATCAGCGTACCGGTGAGCATCGGGAACGCGGTGCTGGTCCAGGCATAACTCGCCGCCTTGATCCGGTCGAAGCCCTGCTCCATTTTGATCGCCATCATTTCCACGGCGATGATGGCGTCGTCCACCAGCAAGCCCAGCGCCAGCACCAGGGCGCCGAGGGAGATCTTGTGCAGGCCTATCCCGAGGTAATACATGCAGGCGAACGTCATCGCCAATACCAGCGGGATGGCCAGGGCCACCACCATGCCGGTGCGCACCCCGAGGGAGAAGAAGCTCACCAGCAAGACGATGGCCAGCGCTTCGACCAGCACCTGGACGAATTCGCCGACGCCGGTTTTCACGGCGGCCGGTTGGTCCGAGACCTTGCGCAACTGCATGCCGGCCGGGAGGTTCTTCTGGATACGGGCAAACTCGATTTCCAGGGCCTTGCCCAGCACCAGAATGTCGCCGCCGTCCTTCATGGCCACGGCCAGGCCAATGGCGTCTTCACCCATGAAGCGCATGCGCGGCGCCGGTGGATCGTTGAAACCGCGGCGCACGTTGGCGACATCGGCGATGCGGAACGTACGATCGCCGACACGAATCGGGAAGTTCTTGATCTCTTCGACCGTCTGGAAATTCCCCGAGACCCGTAGCTGCAATCGTTCGCTGGTGGTTTCGAAGAAGCCGGCGGTGGACACCGCATTCTGTTCTTCAAGGGCTTGCTGCACCGACGCCAGCGGCAATCCGAGGGTGGCGAGCTTGACGTTGGACAGCTCGATCCAGATCTTTTCGTCCTGCAAACCGAGCAGGTCGACCTTGCCCACATCCTTGACCCGCTGCAGCTGGATCTGGATGCGGTCGGCGTAGTCCTTGAGCACGGCGTAATCGAAACCTTCGCCTGTCAGGGCGTAGATATTGCCGAAGGTGGTGCCGAATTCATCGTTGAAGAACGGCCCCTGGATACCCGGCGGCAGGGTATGGCGAATGTCGCTGACCTTCTTGCGCACCTGATACCAGAGGTCCGGTATCTCCACCGAGTGCATGGAGTCTCTGGCGATGAAGGTCACCTGTGATTCACCCGGGCGCGAGAACGACACGATGCGCTCGTACTCGCCGGTTTCCATCAGCTTCTTTTCAATGCGTTCGGTGACCTGGCGCGAGACTTCCTGTGCGGTCGCCCCCGGCCAGTTGGTACGGATCACCATGGCCTTGAAGGTGAACGGCGGGTCTTCGCTTTGACCCAGCTTGGTGTAGGACAGTGCGCCGACAATCGCCAGCAAGAGCATCAGGAACAGGACGATCTGGCGATTGCGCAGCGCCCATGCAGAAAGATTGAAACCCATCGGGGACTACTCCTTGCCAGCCAGATTGACCACGCGGTTGGAGCGATCCACCGGGCGCACGGACTGCCCGTCGAGAAGCACATGGACGCCGGCGGCCACCACCCAGTCGCTGGCATTGAGGCCTTCGAGTACCGGGACGGTTTTCTCACCGAAGGCACCGACCCGAACCGGGGTCTTCTTCAAGGTGTTGTTGGCGCTGACGACCCAGACGTAGGTCACGCCGTTCTCCGCGGTCAGCGCCGACAGTGGCACTGACAACGGCACGGATTGGGCGCTCTGAACGAAGACACGGGCGCTCTGGCCGAGTTCGGCCGGTACCGTGCCCGCATTGAAGGCGATACGCGCGGCGAAGGTGCGCGACTTTGGATCGGCGGCCGGCGACAGTTCGCGGATGTGTCCGGCGAAGCGCTGATCCGGTTGCGTCCACAGTTCTACCGAAACCGGTTGACCCACCTTGAAGCGGCCGAAGCTTGCTTCCGGCAAGCTGATCAACACTTCACGCTCACCATCGGTGGCCAGGGTAAACACCGTTTGCCCCGCCGCGACCACTTGCCCGACTTCCACGGCTCGCTTGGCCACAACGCCATCTTGCGGCGCCCGCAGCACCGCGTAACTGGCCTGATTGGTGGAGACGTTGAACTCGGCCTTGATCTGTTTAAGACGCGCTTCACCGGACCGGTACAGGTTTTCGTGATTGTCATACTGCGAGCGACTGACCAGTTGGCGCTCCATCAGCGTTTTATAGCGATCACGCTCGGCACGCACCATGTTCAGGTTGGCCTCGGCGGCCGCGACCTGGGCACGGGTGGCCTCCAGTTGCAGGCGCACGTCCTGAGGATCGAGTTCCGCCAGTGGCTGGTCGGCCTTGACCCGCTGCCCTTCGTCGACCAGTCGTCGGCTGACTTTTCCGCCAATGCGGAACGCCAGCTCCGGTTCAAAGCGGGCACGGACTTCACCGGGATAACTTTCCATCGCCTGGGTTGAAGGCTCTGGCTGGACCACCATGGCCGGTCGAACGCTGACTTGAGGCGCCTCTTCGTGACCGCACGCGGTCAATAAAAACGCCAGGGTGACTGGCAACGCGAGGGGCAAGGCATAGCGGAACATGGTGAAGGACCTTTCGCCAATGGTGCTTGGAATAATTATACTGACGAGTATGTTATTAATAGCAAACTCACCAGTCCAGTAATAAAAGCGAATATGCCGAACAATCTTTCAGCACCCAATGGCCCGGGCCGCCCCAAGGATCTGGCCAAGCGCCAGGCGATCCTCGATGCAGCGAAAACGCTGTTTCTGACCAAGGGATATGCCAACACCAGCATGGATGCTGTCGCTACGCAGGCCGGTGTGTCGAAGCTCACGGTCTACAGCCACTTCAACGACAAGGAGACGCTGTTCTCCGCTGCCGTGGTGGCCAAGTGCGAGGAACAGTTGCCGTCACTGTTCTTTGAATTGCCCGAAGGCGTGGCAGTGGAAACCGTACTGCTGAACATCGCCCGCGGCTTTCACCAGTTGATCAACAGCGACGAGTCGGTGAACCTGCACCGGTTGATGATGACCCTGGGCAGCCAGGACCCGAAACTCTCGCAAATCTTCTTTGAGGCGGGCCCGCAACGCATGCTGCATGGCATGGAGCGTTTGCTGACCCGGATCGACGAAAGTGGCGCGTTGAGTATCGACAAACCGCACAATGCGGCTGAGCACTTCTTCTGCCTGCTCAAGGGCGCGGGGAATTTTCGGTTGTTGTATGGCTGTGGCGAGCCGCTGACCGGGGACGCGGCGGAGAGCCATGTGCGGGAGGTTGTGGGGTTGTTTATGCGGGCTTATCGGCCGGAGTAGGCCTGACAGATATTGGTTGGCTGATCTGACGCCATCGCGGGCAAGCCCGCTCCCACAGGGTTCGAGGTATTCATAGAAATTGTGTTCAACACAAATCCTGTGGGAGCGTGGCTTGCCCGCGATGAAGGCGACTCGGTCTTAGGGCTTGAGCGCTTTCTTCGGGTAGATGTCATACCGGCTGGACTTGCCATCCAGTGCATGGCTCGGCTTGGGCCCCTCAATGCACGGCGCCTTGCGCGGACGCTTGACCACCACCCGGTGGCTGGCCAGGGCCAGGGCGGCTTCAAGCAAAGCCGGCGCATCCGGATCATCCCCAACCAGTGGCCGGAACAGGCGCATTTCCTTTTTCACCAGCGCGGTTTTCTCACGATGGGGGAACATCGGGTCGAGGTAGATCACCTGCGGCGGTTCGCCCTGCCAATTGCGCATCACCTCGATCGAGTTGCCCTTGAGCAAGCGCATGCGCGCCACGATGGGTGCTACGTCAAAATCTTCCGCGCCACGGGCCAGGCCATCTTCAAGCAAGGCACCAATCAACGGCTGACGCTCGATCAGGCTCATCTCGCAACCCAGGCTAGCCAGCACGAACGCATCCTTGCCCAGCCCCGCGGTGGCATCCAGCACACGCGGACGCACGCCTTGGGCGACGCCGACGGCCTTGGCGATCATCTGCCCACTGCCGCCACCGTACAACCGGCGATGCGCCGCGCCACCCTCGACGAAATCCACCCGCACTGGTCCGGGCGCGTCCGGCCCCAGCTGTTGCAGCTGCAGACCCTGGTCACCCACCTGCAACGCGAACTCGCCATCAGTCACTTGCAGCGGCAGGCCCAGACGCTCGGCCCATTGCTCGGCCTGGGGCTCGAAGGCCGCGCTCAGCGCCTCGACATGGATGCGGCAGGCCGCAGGTTGATCAATCATGGGAAAACACGCTCAAAAAATTAATGATCGGCAAAAACGGCCGATAACAAAACTATCGAGCATTTTGCCAGAGCTGAGCGTCGACCGAGAGAAATGTCAGACATTCAACCCACAATCACAGGCTTTATCTCGCCCTACGGCGATTACAACCTGCGAAATACCCAGGTACTGGGCGGCGTCAGTCACATATGGCAGGATTTCTTTGCCCGTGCACTGGCCGAACAGTCGGGTGAAGTGCTTCCGCAATCGCTGAATTTTCCACCGGTCGATTTGCAAAGCCCGGTTGAACCTACCGTGGGCAGTGACCTGCTGGCGCACATCGTTTCCCAGCGCGAATGCGACGTGAAAGACAACGAAGTTCGCCCGCCCGAACCGCTGTTCCTGCCAATTGCCGAGTTCGAAATGGAACTGGCCGACAAACCATTCCCACCGTTCCCCGCCGAAGAAATCGTTGCCCAGCAGCAACAGCAAAACTTCGAGAGCGGCTGGGTACGCCCGATCGTGCTCACCGCCGGTCAGCCGTTGCCGCAAGCCGGTCCCGCACCGCAACCGCGTCCACTGCATTTGCCGATCGCCGAGTTCGAGCTCGATCTGCTGGACAAGCCGTTCCCGCCGTTCTCGCCGGAAGAACTGCTGGAGCAACAGAAACAACTCGATTTCGACAACGGCTGGGCACGCCCGATCATCCTGCAGAACCTGCGCCTCGCCGCCTAAGCATCACCGACAGACCCACCAAGGCCCGACATCCAGATGAAAGTGATTGCGATGGGCCGCGTTGTAATCCGGGCTCAGCACCACGCTGAACAGGCCACAGGCGCCATCGCGCACCTGCCTTAAAAATCTTCCATCCTGATTATCCTTCGACCAATCCTTGAGCACATTGACGGTCCGGCCATCCGCCAGTCGAAAACCGGCGATATCCAGTGCATTGGCCGACGCGTGCTGGCTGAGCCTGCCATTCTCGCGACTGTAGACATTGCGGCAGGCAAAGCTGCCAAGGTGATCGACCCGCGTGACCGCTTGCCCGTAGATCGCCTGCGCCGCAGGTTGCAGCGCGTGATGCTCGAACAGGGCAAACGACACGGCGAGTCGGCAGCTGGCAAGGAAACTGCTGCTCAGGGCCACGTCCCCGCCCTGCACACGCAGGGCATTGGTCAGCGGACATTTGGCGTCCGGGCTGTCGGCCTGACGGGTCACGCGCAATCCGGAGCTGCTCAACGCCTGATCGCACAGCTGCGAATCAGCGCGCAGACGCATCAGTTTGTAGCGGGTCAGCAGGTTGGGCTCCGCCTTGACGTCCAGCGGCGCCCAGGGATTCCACTGCGGCGGCAGGGAGATCCAATCGCGCCAGACGCCCACTCCCGCAGCTGCGATGATCAACAGGATCAGCAGCAGCCACCCGCGAAACCGCACCGTCAGCCTTTGAAAAACTGATTGGCCTGGGCGTAGGGCATGGAGCGCGACGTGAAGCCGAACGTGCCCGCCGTCTTGATCTCTTCGGCGGCGCGGTAGAACTCACCCAGCGCCGCCAGGGCCAGCGCCGAGCCGACACTGATGCGCTTGACGCCCATTTCGCCCAACTGCTCGACCGTCAGCTTCAAGCCGCCGGACATCAACACGTTGACCGGTTTCGGCGCCACGGCGCGAACCACCGCCAATACCTCTTCAGCGCTGCGCAACCCTGGCGCATACAACACGTCGGCACCCGCTTCGGCGAACGCCTGCAAGCGGCGGATCGTGTCGGCCAGATCCGGATTGCCATGCAGATAGTTCTCGGCACGGGCTGTCAGCGTGAACGCGAAAGGCAAGCTGCGAGCGGCAGCGACGGCGGCCTCGATGCGCGCCACGGCATGTTCGAAGCAATAAATCGGAGCGTCCGGTCGGCCCGTGAAGTCCTCGATCGAACCGCCGACGGCACCCGCGGCCGCCGCCGCCAGAATGCTTTGCGCGCATTCGGCGGGATCATCGGCGAATCCGTTTTCCAGATCGACCGCGACCGGCAGGTCGGTGGCGGCGACAATCGCCCGGACGTTGGCCAGGGTGTCGTCAAGCGTCAGGCCGCCATCAGGGCGACCCTGGGAAAAAGCGTAACCGGCGCTGGTGGTCGCCAGCGCCTCGAAACCCAGGCTGGCGAGCATCTTGGCCGAACCAGCATCCCACGGGTTGGGAATCACAAAAACCCCGTCGCGTTCGTGCAAGGCTCTGAACGCTTGGGCTCGAAGGGTTTGCGCATCCATTGGCAGGCTCCTCTGAAGGGAAACGAGTCCGCTTCAGAGCAAGCCAAGTTGCTCCGCCGCGGGCTCTCTGTATAGCTCAGGCAGCGCCGGCAAGCCAGGCAGACGCAGCATCAGGCGCGCGTGGAAACGTTGTGCCAGTTTGGCCGCGAGCACATTGTCGGCGGTGTGCAGGAAGATGTAGGGCGTACGACCTTCTTCGATCCACAGGGCGATTTTCTCCACCCACGGCAACAGGAACGGTTCATTGGCCTCAAGCTGCGGATGACCGATGAAACGCACCTGCGGGAACTGCGTGAACGCTGCAGGGCGCGGCGGCACACGGGGTTTCTTCGATTGGGCGTGCAGCACCGAAGGGTCGGTGGAGGTACAGCTGAACAAAGCACGGGGATCAAGGCAAATGCGCTCGACCCCACGATCGAGCAACAGGCGATTGAGCATCCGCTCGTTCTCGCCCTTGGCAAAGAACTCGTCATGCCGCACTTCAACGGCCAGCGGGCGCTGCAGCGCGTCGATGAATCCGGCCAGCTCGGGCAAGCGTTGCGGCGTAAAGCCCTTGGATAATTGCAGCCACAACGGCGCTATCCGCTCGCCCAGCGGGCTGAGCAATCGGGTGAAGGTTTCGGCGGCAGTCAGTTGTTCTCGCAGGTCCCCGCCGTGACTGATCTCGCGGGGAAACTTCGCGGTGAAGCGAAAGTGTGCGGGCATGACCTCGGCCCATCGCTGCACGGTACTGGCAGAGGGACTCGCGTAGAAGGTCGTATTGCCTTCCACGGCGTTGAACACTTGGGAATAGAGACCCAGAAAATCGGCGGGCCTGGCCGCTGCCGGGTAGAGGTAATCACGCCAGGCGTTTTCGCTCCAGGACGGGCAACCAAGGTAGTAAGGCAACATCAGATGTACAGGTCGAGGCCCAGCACTTGTGCATCCCATTCGACGAAACTGGCGGTGCTCAGGTAACTGGCCAGCGCCATTGCCACGCTTTTGTTCATCGCGCGGTGATAAAGCATGTCCTGCTGGCGGGCGGGAAGATTGCTCAGCTTCTGCGCAGCGGCTTTGGCAGCACGGGCAGCCAGCTGTTCTTCAGTCGCAAATGCAAGTTCGCCTTCGATATCGACGGACTCGTCTTCCACTCGCGGGTCTTTGCGAGGCTTGCGCTTGATGGGGTAGGACTGAGAGGAAACGCCGTCTATACGCATAGGTGCATGCTCGGTATCAGTAATGGCAGTCTAGTGGCACATAACCCACATCGCAAACTGCCTAGTGATAACTAGAACACATAAAAGGCAAAAGGTTTAAAACCCGGGGTTAGAAAACGACGATTGGCTTCGCCAGGCATGATCGTCTTCGCGAGCAGGCTCGCTCCCACAGGGATTGGCATAACTCCTGTGGGAGCGAGCCTGCTCGCGAAGCGGACACCTGGGACCAAGGGATTAACGCGCTTTCGGCGTCGCCACTTTATCGCGCAGATAAACCGGCTGCGCCTCATCCGCCACGATCGCCTCGCCACGTTCCCAAGCGAAACGCGCCAGGGTCAGCAAATCTTCAGCATGGGGCAACATGCCCGCATCCTGCCCGCTCAGGCTGACGCCAATGCGTTCGGCATAGCCCCAACCGGTGCCCGCGCCGAACCACTCACCGCTGGCATCGGCCGGCAATGCAGCGACTTCCGGTGGCAATACCGCTTCGGAGCCGACCAGGCGCATCTCCCCTGCGGTTTCTCGGTAGCAGCCCCAATACACCTCGTCCATCCGCGCATCGATGGCCGCCGCGACCTGGCTGGCACCGTGTTCGCGATAGGCGCGTTGGGCCAGCACCGCCAGGTTCGACACCGGCAAGACTGGGCGATCGAGTGCAAAGGCCAGGCCTTGCACCACACCGATGGCAATCCGCACGCCGGTGAATGCACCCGGCCCGCGACCGAAGGCGATGGCATCGACCGCTTGCAGGGTGGTACCGGCATCGGCAAGCAACTGCTGGATCATCGGCAGCAGCTTCTGTGCATGCAGGCGCGGAATCACCTCGTAATGGCTCGTCACTTTGCCGTCATGCAGCAAGGCAACGGAGCAAGCTTCAGTCGCGGTGTCCAGGGCCAGCAAGGTGCTCATCGATGTTTCCACAAGAGAGGTCAGAAAAAAGTCCGTCAGTATAAACAACTACGGCCCGCAAGCGGGCCGTAGAAGATCAAGCTATTTTCAGCTCAGGGCAGCCAGCACCTTGTCGGTGATCGCTTCAACCGAGCCGACGCCTTCGATATGGCTGTACTTCGGCTTGCCGTTGGCAGCAGACAGCTTCTGGTAGAAGTCCACCAGCGGTTTGGTCTGCGAATGGTAGACGGACAGGCGATGACGCACGGTTTCTTCAGTGTCGTCCTTGCGCTGTACCAGCTCTTCGCCGGTGATGTCGTCCTTGCCAGCAATTTTCGGCGGGTTGTAGACGATGTGGTAGACACGACCGCTGGCCTCGTGAACACGGCGACCGGCGATACGCTGCACGATCTCTTCGTCTTCAACGGCGATTTCAACCACCGCGTCGAGCTCGACACCGGCAGTCACCAGGGCTTCAGCCTGTGGAATGGTGCGCGGGAAACCGTCGAACAGGAAACCGTTGGCGCAGTCGGACTGGGCGATACGGTCCTTGACCAGGGCGATGATCAAGTCATCGGACACCAGGCCACCGGCATCCATGATGCTCTTGGCCTTGATGCCCAGCTCGGTGCCAGCCTTGACCGCGGCACGCAGCATGTCGCCGGTGGAGATTTGCGGAATACCGAATTTTTCGGTGATGAACTTAGCCTGAGTACCTTTACCGGCCCCGGGAGCTCCCAGCAGAATGACGCGCATCGATGTGCTCCTCAATTTTTTATATGGATAACGTCAGATTCGCCTCGTGGGGCCAATCTCAAAAATAGGGTCGTGACCGCCCAAACGGCCAAAGGCTGATCAAGATACACAGCAGGCTTCGCCCACACAAGCCGCCAAAAGTCGGAGAAACCACTGCCTGTCGTGACCGCGCAACCGGGTTCCCCAAGTCGCAACCCCATCATTAACTGTCGCCTGGCAGCACTTTTTAACCCGCCTTGGAACCGCATCCGGCGCCCCCGCCGGATGCCCAAAAGCATGGCAAAAATCCTCAGCCGGTGTTGCGCAAACCGGCGGCAATCCCTGCTACAGACACCAGCAACGCCTGTTCTACCGGGCTGTCCTGGGCCACATCCGGTTGCCGCGATCGTGCCAGCAACTCTGCCTGCAATAGATGAAGCGGGTCGAGGTAAGTGTTGCGCAAGCGGATGAATTCCAGGGTGGCTGGGCTATGTGCCAGCAGCTGCGACTGACCGGTCAAGCCGAGAACGATGGCGCATGCCTGCGACAATAGGTCGCGTAAATGCGCGCCCAAAGGTAGCAAGTCCGGCTCGACCAGACGCTCGTCGTAGGAGCGGGCGATATCCGCGTCGGCCTTGGCCAGGACCATTTCCAGCATGTCGATGCGCGTGCGGAAAAACGGCCACTGCTCGCGCATCTGCTGCAGCAGTTCGCCCTCACCGCGCTCCAGCGCTTTGCTCAGGGCCGCTTCCCAGCCCAACCAGGCGGGCAGCATCAACCGGGTCTGGGTCCAGCCGAAGATCCACGGGATGGCCCGCAGGCTTTCGATCCCGCCAGCACGGCGCTTGGCCGGGCGACTGCCCAGCGGCAGGCGCCCAAGCTCCTGTTCCGGGGTGGACTGGCGGAAATATTCCACGAACTGCGGATTTTCCCGCACCACCGCACGGTAGGCGCTGACCCCATCGGCGGCCAGTTCGTCCATCAGATGGCGCCACTCAGGTGTCGGCGGCGGCGGTGGCAGCAAGGTCGCTTCGAGCACCGCGGCCAGATACAGATTGAGGTTTTGCTCGGCGATGTCCGGCAGGCCGAACTTGAATCGAATCATTTCTCCCTGCTCGGTGGTGCGGAAACGTCCGGCGACCGAACCCGGCGGCTGCGACAGAATCGCCGCGTGCGCCGGGCCGCCACCCCGCCCCACGGTGCCGCCGCGACCATGGAACAACAGCAGTTCCACGTCGTGCGAGCGGCAGATATCCACCAGTTGTTCCTGCGCCCGGTACTGGGCCCAGGCGGCTGCCGTGGTCCCTGCGTCCTTGGCCGAGTCGGAATAACCGATCATCACTTCCTGCGGGCCTTGCAGGCGCGAGCGATAGCCCGGCAGCAACAAGAGCTTCTCGATCACCGGACCTGCGTTATCGAGGTCGGCAAGGGTTTCGAACAGCGGCACCACGCGCATCGGCCGCAATACCCCGGACTCCTTGAGCAGCAGCTGCACGGCCAGCACATCGGAAGCGGCACCGGCCATGGAAATCACGTAGGAGCCCAGCGACGCTCCTGGCGCCGCAGCGATTTCCCGGCAAGTCGCCAGCACTTCGGCGGTATCGGCCGAAGGCTTGTAGTAGGCCGGCAACAAGGGTCGACGGTTATTCAGTTCGCGCGTCAGGAAGGCGATGCGCTCTTCTTCGCTCCAGTCTTCATAGCGACCCAGGCCAAGGTAGTCGGTGATTTCGGTCATGGCCGCGGTATGGCGCGACGAGTCCTGGCGTACATCGAGGCGCACCAGGAACAGGCCGAACGTCACGGCCCGGCGCAGGCAATCGAGCAAGGGACCGTCGGCGATGACGCCCATGCCGCACTCATGCAGCGAGTGGTAGCACAGCTCCAGTGGGTCGAGCAGGTCGCGATTGTCTTGCAGTACATCGGCCGGTGCAGGCGTCGGCGTCGACAACGCGGTGTGCGCCCAGCTTCGCGTGGCGCGCAGGCGTTCGCGTAGCTGCTTGAGCACAGCGCGGTAAGGTTCGGCGCTGTCGCCAGCCTTGGCCTTCAATTCTTCACTGGCCTGCTGCATCGACAACTCGGCAGCCAGATGATCGACATCGCGCAGGTACAAATCGGCCGCCATCCAGCGCGCCAGCAGCAGCACTTCACGGGTCACGGCCGCCGTCACGTTGGGGTTGCCGTCGCGGTCGCCGCCCATCCACGAGGCGAAGCGAATCGGCGCCGCTTCCAATGGCAAATGCAGTCCCGTGGCGGCATGCAGGGCTTGGTCGGCCTTGCGCAAGTAGTTGGGGATCGCTTGCCACAGTGAATGCTCGATCACCGCGAAGCCCCATTTGGCTTCGTCGACCGGCGTCGGGCGCGTGCGGCGGATTTCTTCGGTGTGCCAGGCTTCGGCGATCAGGCGCTGCAATGTCGACTTGATCTGCTCGCGCTCGGCGCTGGTCAGGTCGCGATGGTCCTGCGCCGCCAGTTGCGCAGCGATGGCGTCGTATTTCTGGATCAGCGTGCGGCGCGCGACTTCGGTCGGGTGCGCCGTCAGCACCAGCTCGATTTCCAGCCGTCCCAACTGACGGGCCAGGGACTCGGCGCCATGACCTTCGGCGCGCAGGCGGGCGAGCAGCTCCGGCAGTACCCGCGCCTCGAATGGCGCGGGCTGGGATTCTTCGCGACGATGAATCAGTTGGTACTGCTCGGCGATGTTGGCCAGGTTGAGAAACTGGTTGAACGCCCGCGCCACCGGCAGCAGTTCGTCCTCCGTCAACTGGTTGAGGCTGGCGCTGAGCTCGGCATCCATGGAACCGCGACGGTCAGCCTTCGCCCCCTTGCGGATCTGCTCGATCTTGTCGAGAAAGCCGTCCCCATACTGTTCCCGAATGGTGTTGCCCAACAACTCACCGAGCAGGTGAACGTCTTCGCGCAAGCGTGCATCAATATCGGTCATCAACAGTTCTCCAGCGAAAAATCCGGTCGACCAGGAACCTTAAGAGTGCCGCTCCAGACCGGTTCTTACAAGCAAGACGACGAAGGGCCTTTAAACCTTTGGCGTAAAAGCTAGTCTCAAGAGTAAGCCGTACAACGGCTGTCGCCGGCATCTGCCGGACATTCCCCGCCTGCCGGGAGCAGGAGTGCAATGAGGTCATTATGAAAATCCGCGAGCTTGCCAACCACTGGGAAGAAAACGCCAAGGGTCGCCTGACCGACACAGGCTATTCGATTCATCTGGACGTGGAGGCTGCCGCACGGCTTGCGGCGATTATCGAGATGTACCCCAAGCGGCATCCTGAAGAACTGCTGGGCGAATTGATCGGGGCCGCCCTGGAAGAACTGGAAAAAAGTTTTCCGTATGTGAAAGGTTCCACCGTAGTCGCCACTGATGAAGAGGGCGATCCGTTGTACGAAGACATCGGCCCGACCCCACGTTTCCTCGCTTTGTCCCGTCGTCATTTGCATGACCTGTCGGCCGCTGGCGACAAGCAAAAGCACTGATTTTTTTTGTATTTGTCCCTCCTGAAAATCACTGTTCGCACCCCCTTCGAGGGGTGTGATCAGCTGTGTTCATCGCCACATTCCTCGATATAGAGCCCTTCGCGCTGCGTCGAAATTTTTTCGATAGCCAGCTAAATTTCTGAACTTTCAAAAAACGCCTCGGGTCAACCCAGTAACCACGCCTGGGACGGCCGTTTCAAAAAGCCTTGTGAAATACGGTTTCGGCTCTTTGCCCAGGATGGATATTCACGTTGCTCAGGAGTTAGCCCAATGGAGTTGAAAACGATGAAAACCCGAACTGGCAAATCCTCTTCCCTGCACGGACTGAAAATGGCGGCACTGGCCATCGGCACAGGCCTCGTGCTGGCCGGTTGCGCGGGTAACCCACCCACCGAGCAATTTGCCGTCACCGAGTCAGCGGTCAATAGCGCCGTCAGTGCCGGTGGTACCGAATTCGCTGCAGTGGAAATGAAGGCTGCACAAGACAAACTCAAGCAAGCCGAAATTGCCATGCACGACAAGAAGTTCGATCAAGCCAAGACCTTGGCCGAACAGGCTGAGTGGGACGCTCGTGTAGCCGAGCGCAAAGCCCAGGCGATGAAAGCCGAACAATCTGTGAAGGACTCTCAGAAAGGGGTTCAGGAACTGCGTCAGGAAAGCCAGCGCACCGTTCAGTAACAGCGCTGCACGACGTATTTCTTACTCGATTGAAAAGGACTAAAACCATGAATTCAAAAAATTTGATGATCCCTGCCCTGCTGGCCGCCAGCGTTACTTTGGCCGCATGCTCAACGCCTCCCAACGCCAATCTGGAACAGGCCCGCACCAATTATTCCGGCCTGCAAGCCAACCCGCAGGCGAGCAAAGTCGCGGCGCTGGAAACCAAGGACGCCAGCGATTACCTGGACAAGGCCGACAAGGCCTACCTGGATAAGGAAGACCCGGCCAAGGTTGACCAGTTGGCCTACCTGACCAACCAGCGTGTCGAAGTGGCGAAACAGACCATCGCCCTGCGCACCGCCGAAGCCAATCTGAAAAACGCTTCTGCACAACGGGCCCAGGCGCGTCTTGACGCCCGCGACCAGCAGATCAAGCAGCTGCAGGACAGCCTCAATGCCAAACAGACCGATCGCGGCACGTTGGTGACCTTCGGTGATGTGCTGTTCGCCACCGACAAGGCCGAGCTGAAATCCAACGGCATGATGAACATCAACAAACTGGCCCAGTACCTTCAGGAGAATCCGGACCGCAAGGTGATTGTCGAGGGTTACACCGACAGCACCGGTACCGCCTCGCACAACCAGTCACTGTCGGAACGCCGCGCCAGCTCCGTGCGCATGGCGCTGGTGAAGATGGGTGTTGATCCAACCCGCATCGTCGCCCAGGGTTATGGCAAGGAATATCCCGTGGCGGAAAATACCAGTGTCTCGGGCCGGGCACAGAATCGTCGGGTGGAAGTGACGATTTCCAATGACAACCAGCCGGTGATTCCGCGTTCGGCGGTGAGCTCGAATTAAGCATCACGCAATAATCCAAAAGCCCCACCTGATCTGATCAGGCGGGGCTTTTAGTTTTCAAGATCAAAAGATCGCAGCCTTCGGCAGCTCCTACTGTTCCAGCTTCTGCGGGGTTTCCTGCCCCATGCAACGCACCGCTTTCTTCTTGTTGTTGACCAGCACGCCGGTCAGGCCTTTCTGTTCGGTGTCGAACAGCACCAACACGCCATCAATGCACTGCGCCACTTGCGCCGCCGGTTCCAGGGAGACCTTGTAGTCTTCGCCCGGCACGGTCTTGAGCATGGTGAATTCGTTGAGCAGCAACGCATCCTCTGGCTTGGCGAAGTGCAGGTAGCCGTACCACCACAAGGCCGCGACGGTGCCGAGGATGCTGCAGATACCGGTGATGATCAGCGGGATGGCGTTACGTTCTTCACTCATTGCGGGCTCTCTGGTGGTTCATTTTCAGAATGTTCGGGTGCCGGGTAATTGGGGATTTCGCCCAAGCGGCGCAGGCCGTTGAAATGCTGCGGGTCATCGAGATAACGCAACATGACTTTGCGCCAGACCGGGTCGGCGAATGTCTGCACGTGACCGCCACGGGTCAGTTGCAGCACCCTGGGCGGCGGCGCAGCTTGATACAGACGGATGCCGTTGGAAAGAGGCACGAGCGGATCGTCGATGCTGTGGTAGATCAGTTTCGGCACGCCATTGAGCTGAGCCATGGAATTGATCGCACTGTCGCCATCAGGCACCAGCCAGGACAGCGGCACCTGGAACGCCCAGAACACCCATGAATTGCTCAGCGCATAACGACCGACACTGCGGTAACTGGCAGGCACACCATCGAGCACAACCGCCTTCAGTTGTTTTTGCCGCTCGGGGTGTTGCACGAGGTAGTGAACCGCCATCGAACCGCCAAGGCTCTGTCCCAGCAAGATCAGCGGCTTGCCCTTGACCTCCGGGGCCTGGTCGAGCCATTGGAACGCGGCGTCGATGTCCTGATAGATCGCCGGCAAGCTCGGTTCGCCCTCGGACAAGCCGTAGCCGCGATAGTCCACCAGCAACACCTGGTAACCCTCTTTAGGCAGCCACCAACTCCCGCCCAGGTGCATGGGCAGGTTGCCACCGTTGCCGTGCAGGTGCAAAACGGTGCCTTTGACCTCGACACCTTTTTTTGCCGGCAGCCACCAGCCGTGCAGCTTGAGGCCGTCGGCGGTGGTCAGGGTGACATCGCGGTATTCGAGCTTGGCTTTTTCCGGGGTGAATAACTGGCCGGGTTCGGGGTAGAACAGCAGTGAGCTGCAACCGCTCAGGGCCAGGAGAAGGCAGAAGATGCCGAGGATTCTCATCCGGTGAAACCTCAATGTGGGTGATCGTTCCCATGCTCCGCGTGGGAATGCATAACGTGACGCTCCGCGTCACAGTGGACGCGGAGCGTCCATGGCGGCATTCCCACGCAGAGCGTGGGAACGATCTGATCAAAGGATATTGGAGTAATCCGCCTCGATCCGGTCCAGGCTCAGGTGATTGAGGAAGTTGGAGAAACACATCCACGCCGACAACGCGTTCATGTCGCGAAACTGTTCAGGCAGGTACTTGGGCGGCACCACCAGGCCTTCATCCACCAGCAGGCGCAAGGTGCGCATGTCTTCCAGGGTAGTCTTGCCGCAGAACAACAGCGGTATCTGCTCCAGCTTGCCTTTACGCACGGCCAGTTGAATGTAGTTGTAAATCATGATGAAGCCCTTGAGGTAGGACAAGTCTTTGGTGAATGGCAGACCTGTCGGCACCGAGCCGCGGAAAACGCGACTGGCGTTGCTGTAGCTCTCGGGCATCTCGAAGCCTTGTTCGCGGAAGAACTCGAACACCTGCAGGAAATCCGCGCCCTCCTCAACCATGTGAATGGCCCGCGTGCGGTTGGTCAGCTTGCGCAGGCGGCTCGGGTAGGAGGCAAAGGTGATGATTTCCATCAGGATCGCCAGGCCTTCCTGGGTCACCGTCGACGAGGGCGGCCCCTTGGACAGGAAGGTGCAGATCGGCTGGTTCAAACCGTTGAGGGTGGTACCGACATGCACCAGCCCTTCGTGGACCTCCAGGGCGCGCACATCGCGCTGATTGAACATCGCATCGGAGCGGATCTTGATGTAGTCAGCGCCGGCAGCCGCATCGGCGACGATGCCGTCAGACTCGAACACGCGGATGGTTTCCTCGGCTTCGCCAAATACTTTGTTCAAGCGATGTTGCAACAGGTCGACCGCTTCCTTGGCCGTCAGCGTCTTCGGTTCATCCTTGAGGTCGCCACGACCGTCGATGTTGTTCAGGTACTCGGACAGCATCATGCCCAGGTCGGACAGGGTCGGGTCGCCAGCATGAAAGGCGTCCGAGGCAGCGCCATACAACTCCTGGGAAATCAGGCCGAAATCCTCGGTGCCACGCGCTTCGAGCATGCGCACCACCATCCGGTATTCCTTGCACATGCGGCGCATGATTTGCCCGACCGGGTTGAACTGGCCAAGTTGACGGGTGATGTCGCGCTCGATGTTCTGGAATTCCAGCTTCACCTTGCTGGAATCGAAGGCCAGCGGACGGTTGAGATAGTAATCACGGTCCACCGCGGGCATTTCCTTGCCCTTGGCCTTGAGGAAGCCCTTGCGGATGTTGTCGTCCCATTTCACCGCATCGAGGACGCGAATCGGCGTCTGTGCCAGCACAATGCGATCGGACAAAATGCGTATCGACTGCTGGTAATCGTCCACCCGGAACTCCTGTTGAAAACTGTTGGTTATTGGGCCTTGGCCTGGCGCTGGTAGCGGACCGCTTCGACGAATACATCGGAGTTGGCGGGATCGTCGAGGTAGGCCGATACCTGGTCCATCTTGCTGTCGATCAACACGCCCTCGCCGTCGTCGGTCTGGAAGACTTCGCCACTGAGAATTTTCTGCCCAAGCGCCTGCTTGATTTGCTCGAGGTCGAGGTTGTACACCACCAGTTCGCGCTTGTCGGTGAGTTCGAAGCCGGCAATCGTGAAATGCCCGCCGAACCGGGCCGGCGCTTTCGCAGAGAGATACCAGCGGCTACCGTGGTGAGACACGGTAAATGGATAGGCCTCGCGTTCCTTGGGCCTGGCCTTGAAATAGCTGACTGCCTGATAGCGATTGTCGCCGATGCGCGTCAACTCAAGATTCAGCGGTTCACCCCAGGCATTGGTGCTGGTCCATTTTCCCAATAAACCTTTTGGTGCGGGCTCGCTCGTGGGCAGCGGCTCCTTGAAGGTCACCAGGCAGCCGCTGAGCAGCAGGAACGACAAGGCGATTACTACGGCGCACCAAGCTTTCATTCAACACTCCCTATCGACACACGATGACTTGTCCACGCTGATCGTTCCCACGCTCCGCGTGGGAATGCATCCAGTGACGCTCTGCGTCACACCGGCAAGGGACGCAGAGCGTCCCGGGCGGCATTCCCACGCGGAGCGTGGGAACGATCGGTACGGGGGGCGCGTTATACCGAAGCCAGCACCAAATGCATATAACGCGTCAGTATGCCCAGCATCTCCTCTTCGGCGTCCGGTTCGGCGTCGTTGAGCAGGCCCTGATATTCCATCCGTCCGATTATCGCCGTCAACACTTTGGCGTCCTGTTGTGGTTCGCGAGAACCCAGCACCTGGAAAAGCTGGCAGGAACCCTGCAACAGGATTTGCTGATGGGAGCGCACCAACTCGGCCAGGCGCGGGTTCAGCAGCGCTTCCTGGCGGAACGCCTGCTCGGCCATCAAGTGCTCACGACGGGTGATCAGTTGCCGGTGCACATAGTCGGTCATCAACCGCGCAATGTCGTCCGCCAGTTTTGAACGAGCCTGCGCACTGCCGTCGCCACTGGCGATCATGTCGCGCAGCAGGCCCTCGTTATTCACCCACAGCTTGGCCATGTAGGCCGCGCTGCGCTCCACATACTGGGCGAAGGTATCGGTGAGCAGGTCATCGATATCCTTGAAGTAGTAAGTGGTCGCCGATAAGGGCACTTGCGCCTCGGCAGCCACCGCACGATGCCTTACGGCCCGTACGCCATCGCGCACGACAATGCGCATCGCGGCATCGAGAATGTCCTGTCGACGTTGCTCGCTGCCCTGCCGGCTGGCCTTGCGGCCCTGGTACTGAACACTTTCAGCAACCGCAGTGGCGATACCCGCTGCACCTTCTTGAGCCATTGCACGATTCACGACAGGTCTTTCCTCTCAGATGAAACTAACAAGTTGATACGTTTGTACCAGACAGGCAATAAAAAGCCGCCTGAAGAGGCGGCTTTTTATTGAAACACTTACGCTTGTGGCCGCATGTGCGGGAACAGGATCACGTCGCGGATCGACGGGGAGTTGGTCAACAACATCACCAGGCGGTCGATGCCGATGCCTTCACCGGCCGTCGGTGGCATGCCGTACTCCAGCGCGCGCACGAAGTCGGCGTCGTAGTGCATGGCTTCGTCGTCGCCGGCGTCCTTGTCGGCCACCTGGGCCATGAAACGCTCGGCCTGGTCTTCCGCGTCGTTCAACTCGGAGTAGGCGTTGGCGATTTCACGACCACCGATGAACAGCTCGAAGCGGTCGGTGACATTCGGGTTCTCGTCGTTGCGGCGAGCCAACGGCGATACTTCGAACGGGTACTGGGTAATGAAGTGCGGCTGCTCCAGCTTGTGCTCGACCAGTTCTTCGAAAATCATCACCTGCAGCTTGCCCAGGCCTTCGAAGCCCAGCACCTTGGCGCCGGCCTTCTTGGCGATGGCGCGAGCCTTGTCGATGTCGTTCAGGTCATCGGCGGTCAGCTCAGGGTTGTACTTGAGGATCGAGTCGAACACCGACAGGCGCACGAACGGCTCGCCGAAGTGGAACACCTTGTCGCCGTACGGCACGTCGGTGCTGCCCAGGACCAGCTGTGCCAGCTCGCGGAACAGTTCTTCGGTCAGGTCCATGTTGTCTTCGTAGTCGGCGTAGGCCTGGTAGAACTCCAACATGGTGAATTCAGGGTTGTGACGAGTCGAAACGCCTTCGTTACGGAAGTTGCGGTTGATCTCGAACACTTTTTCGAAGCCACCAACCACCAGACGCTTCAGGTACAGCTCTGGCGCGATACGCAGGAACATTTCCATGTCCAGCGCGTTGTGGTGGGTTTCGAACGGCTTGGCCGCGGCACCGCCAGGAATGGTCTGCAGCATCGGCGTTTCGACTTCGAGGAAGTCGCGCTTCATCAGGAAGCTGCGAATGTGCGCGATCACTTGCGAACGTACGCGGAACGTCTGGCGCACGTCTTCGTTGACGATCAGGTCAACGTAACGCTGGCGATAGCGCTGTTCGGTGTCGGTCAGGCCGTGGTGCTTGTCCGGCAGCGGGCGCAGGGACTTGGTCAGCAGGCGCACGTTGGTCATTTCAACGTACAGGTCACCTTTGCCGGAACGGGCCAGGGTGCCCTCGGCAGCAATGATGTCGCCCATGTCCCAGGTTTTCACCGCGGCCAGGGTGTCTTCGGACAGGGTCTTGCGGTTGACGTAGACCTGGATGCGACCGGTCATGTCCTGGATCACCATGAACGAGCCACGGTTGAGCATGATGCGACCGGCAACCTTGACCGGGATTGCAGCCTCTGCCAGCTCTTCCTTGGTCTTGTCCGCGTACTGTTTCTGCAAGTCATTGCAGTAGTTTTCGCGGCGGAAGTCGTTGGGGAAGGCATTGCCCTTGGCGCGCTCGGCAGCAAGCTTTTCCTTGCGCAGGGCGATCAGGGAGTTTTCTTCCTGTTGCAGGGCTTGCGGGTCGAGTTCTAGGTCGCTCATGTCTTTAAATATTCCATCACAGGTTCGTTGCCCCCGGGCCTGCGGCCCGGGGATCGCCAGCAAGCCGGCTCCTACAGGGATCGGGACCGATCCCGTATTGCATGTCTTACAGCCCTGATTTCAGGCTGGCTTCCAGGTATTCGTCGATATCGCCGTCGAGCACCTTGTCGCAGTCGCTGCGTTCGATGTTGGTACGTAGATCCTTGATCCGCGACGCATCGAGCACATAAGAACGGATCTGGTGACCCCAGCCGATATCCGACTTGGTGTCTTCCAGCGCCTGGGACGCGGCGTTGCGTTTCTGCATTTCC
Organism: Pseudomonas sp. GW823-FHT06B06; assembly: GCF_058795195.1. Lineage (NCBI taxonomy): Bacteria > Pseudomonadati > Pseudomonadota > Gammaproteobacteria > Pseudomonadales > Pseudomonadaceae > Pseudomonas > Pseudomonas sp. GW823-FHT06B06. The sequence goes on from NZ_JBXAHO010000001.1 coordinate 328,740, forward strand.
TGCTCATACAACTTGGCCCGCAGCATTTTCATGGCGGTGTCCTTGTTGGCATGCTGGGAACGTTCGTTCTGGCAGCTGACCACGGTATTGGTCGGTACGTGGGTGATACGTACGGCCGAGTCGGTGGTGTTTACGTGCTGACCACCGGCACCGGAGGAACGATAGGTGTCGATCCGCAAGTCCGCCGGGTTGATCTCGATTTCCACCTTGTCATCGATCTCTGGCGAGACAAAAACCGCCGAGAACGAAGTGTGACGACGGTTGCCAGAGTCGAACGGGCTCTTGCGAACCAGGCGATGTACGCCGATCTCGGTACGCAGCCAGCCAAAGGCGTATTCACCCTTGATGTGCACGGTCGCGCCCTTGATGCCAGCGACTTCACCGGCCGACAGTTCCATGATGGTGGCGTCGAAACCGCGTTTGTCAGCCCAGCGCAGGTACATGCGCAGCAGGATGTTGGCCCAGTCCTGGGCCTCGGTACCACCGGAGCCGGCCTGGATATCCAGGTAGGCGTTGTTCGGGTCCATTTCATGGCTGAACATGCGGCGGAATTCAAGCTTGGCGAGGTTTTCCTCAAGACGGGCCAGCTCGGCGACGACATCGCCCACTGCGCCTTCGTCGTTTTCTTCGACAGCCATGTCCAGCAGGTCGCGGCAATCGGCCAGACCCGTGTTCAGTTCGTCGAGGGTATCGACGATCTGCGCCAGCGCAGCGCGCTCGCGGCCCAGTTCCTGGGCGTATTCAGGTTTGTTCCAGACACTCGGATCTTCAAGCTCGCGATTGACCTCGGTCAGGCGCTCATGCTTTTGATCGTAGTCAAAGATACCCCCGAATAGTTTCGGAGCGCTCGGACAGGTCCTTGATGGTGTTAAGGATCGGGTTGATTTCCATGGCGGGCAGCACTCGTTGGCGAACTTTTGAAAGCCGGCGAGTATAACGGTAAACGGCCGGAAACGGCAGTCCGCTTGGCCGAAAAGGCGGGGTTCACCTACGCCCTCTGCAACTGTGGAGATCACCTGTGGCGAGGGGATTTATCCCCGTTGGACTGTGCAGCAGTCCCGTTGTTGGGGCCCCTTCGCAGCCCAGCGGGGATAAATCCCCTCGCCACAGGGTGTTTTGTGTCGGTCAGCCTATGCCCACCTGATTACGCCCGTTGTTCTTCGCCTGGTACAACCCCTTGTCCGCCGCCGAGATCAATTCACGACAATTGCTGCCAGATGTCGGGATGATGGTAGACAGGCCGATGCTGATGGTCAGGCTCGATCCTTCGGTCGGGGCTATATGCGGGATCTTCAGCGCGGCCACGGTCATGCGCAGTTTTTCCGCCACCAGCCGCGCGCCGCCCTGCGAGGTGTTGGGCAGTACCAGGGCGAATTCTTCGCCGCCGTAGCGGGCCGGGAGGTCGGAAGGTCGGGAGCTGGCGTCGCGGATCGCCGCGGCGACCTGGCGCAGGGCTTCGTCGCCTTCCAGATGGCCGAAGGTGTCGTTGTAGGTCTTGAAGTAGTCCACATCGATCATCAGCAACGACAATTGGGTCTGCTCACGCAGCGAGCGGCGCCATTCGAGTTCCAGGTATTCATCGAAATGCCGACGGTTCGACAGCCCGGTCAGGCCGTCGGAGTTCATCAGGCGTTGCAACACCAGGTTGGTGTCGAGCAACTGTTGCTGGCTGACCCGCAAGGCGCGGTAGGCCGCATCACGCTGCAGCAGCGTCATGTAGGAGCGCGAGTGATAGCGAATGCGCGCCACCAGCTCGATGTTGTCCGGCAGCTTGACCAGGTAGTCGTTGGCCCCGGCCGCGAACGCCGCGCTCTTGATCAGCGGGTCTTCCTTGGTCGACAGGACGATGATCGGAATGTCCCTGGTCGCCGGGTGGTTGCGGTATTCGCGCACCAGGCTCAGGCCATCGAGGCCGGGCATGACCAGGTCCTGCAGGATCACCGTCGGCTTGATGCGCACGGCATGGGCGATGGCCTGGTGCGGGTCGGCGCAAAAGTGGAAGTCGATGTTTTCTTCGTTCGACAAACCGCGTCGTACGGCCTCGCCGATCATCGCCTGATCGTCCACCAACAGCACCATGGCGGCATTTTCGTCAGTCTTGAAGTCGTCGAGCTGTAAATCATTCATGTGCGTTCACCTGAATACTACTTGGGCCAGGAATGCGGTTGAAAGGGTCACTTGGGGAATATCTCCAGCAATCGTGGCGCTATCTTTTCCAGCGGGCGTATTTCCACGGCGGCATCGATGGCGGCTGCCGCCTTCGGCATGCCGTACACCGCACTGCTTTGTTGATCTTGTGCGATGGTCAGGTAGCCATGCTGGCGCATGAGTTTAAGCCCTTGCGCCCCATCACGCCCCATGCCGGTTAACAAAACGCCAACCGCATCGCCATTCCAGTAACTGGCCACACTCTCGAAAAACACATCGATAGAGGGCCTGTAGATCTCGTTGACCGGTTCGGCCGTGTAGGCCAGCTTGCCGTTTTTCAACAAACGAATATGGTGGTTGGTGCCCGCCAGCAGCACGGTGCCGCTTTGCGGCGGTTCGCCCTCCTGGGCCAGGCGCACGTTCAGGCCGCTGGCGCTGCCGAGCCATTCCGCCATGCCAGCGGCAAATACCTGGTCAACGTGTTGGACCAAGACGATGGCCGGGGAAAAATCCCGCGGCAATCCCTTGAGCAGGCATTCCAAAGCCGCCGGCCCGCCAGCGGATGAACCGATGGCGATCAGGCTCTGGCGTGGGCCCGAACTGCGCGTCGGATCCGGTGCCAATCGTTCCCGATTGCCCTTGTCGCCGATCAGCCAGCCGATATTCATGATCTTGCGTAACAGCGGTGCCGCCGCTTCCTGGGCATTACCCGCACCGAGGGCCGGCGTGTCGACCACATCCAGGGCGCCATGGCCCATGGCCTCGAACACCCGATGCACGTTCTGCTGGCGATCGACGGTGACGATGACGATCGCGCAGGGCGTTTCAGCCATGATGCGCCGGGTGGCCTCCACTCCGTCCATCACCGGCATGATCAAATCCATCAGGATCAGGTCTGGCGTCTGTTCGGCACACTTTTGCACCGCCTCGCGGCCGTTGCCCGCCACCCAGATCACCTGGTGGGTCGGCTCGAAAGCCAATGCCCGGCGCAAGGCTTCCACGGCCATTGGCATGTCATTGACGATTGCGATCTTCATGCCCGTGCTCCTCCTATGAGCTCAACCACTGCATCGAGCAAGGCATCGTCGTGAAAACTGGCTTTGGCTAGATAATAGTCGGCCCCGGCGTCCAGTCCACGACGACGGTCTTCTTCACGATCCTTGTAGGACACCACCATCACCGGCAGCGATTGCAGACGATTGTCCCGGCGCAACAACGACACCAGCTCGATGCCGTCCATGCGCGGCATGTCGATGTCGGTGATCAGCAGGTCGAAATCTTCAGAACGCAAGGCATTCCAGCCATCCATGCCGTCGACCGCCACGGCCACGTCATAACCTCGATTGAGCAGCAGTTTGCGCTGCAGCTCACGCACGGTCAGGGAGTCATCGACGACCAGGACTCGCTTGCGGGCTGCTGCGACGACCTGGTTGCTGTGGCGCGCAATGCGCTCCAGGCGCCCGGTGTTGAGCAATTTATCCACCGAACGCAGCATGTCTTCGACGTCGACGATCAACACCACCGAACCGTCGTCGAGCAGAGCGCCGGCGGAGATATCCTGGACCTTGCCGAGGCGCTCATCCAGGGGCAATACAACCAATGTCCGCTCGCCGATAAAGCGTTCTACCGCAATGCCATATATCGCATCACGCTCGCGGATCACCACGACTTTCAGGGTTTGCTGGCTGCCTTGACTGGCCGGACGCTGCAACAGTTGACTGGCGGCGACCAGCCCGACATGCCGGCCTTCATGCCAAAAATGCTGGCGGCCCTCGACCTGAACGATATCCGCCGGCTCCAGATCACACATGCGTTCAATGTGGGCCAGCGGGAAGGCATAAGCCTCTTCACCGACTTCCACCACCAGGCTGCGCACCACGGACAGGGTCAGGGGCACCTCGAGATGGAAACGACTGCCCTCGCCCGCCGTCTGCTCCAGCACCACCGCACCGCGCAACTGGCGAACCATGTGCTGCACCGCATCCAGGCCAACGCCGCGCCCGGAGACTTCGGTGACAGTGTCGCGCAGACTGAAGCCGGGCAGGAAAAGGAAGGTCAGCAGTTCCTCTTCACTCAATTGCGCGGCGGTATCGGCCGGGGATAACTGGCGTTCGACGATGCTGCGACGGACCTTTTCCAGATCGACCCCGTTACCGTCATCGCTCAGTTGCAGCACCAGCAACCCGGCCTGATGGGACGCGCGCAGACGAATCAGGCCCTCTGCTGGCTTACCCGCCAACAGCCTTTGTTCCGGGCTTTCGATACCGTGATCGACGGCATTGCGCAGCAAGTGAGTCAGTGGTGCTTCGAGTTTTTCCAGGACGTCGCGATCGACCTGGGTCTTTTCGCCCTCGATCTCCAGCCGCACTTGCTTGCCGAGGCTACGACCGAGGTCGCGGACCATCCGCACCTGCCCCGTCAAGACATCGGCGAACGGCCGCATGCGACAAGCCAGGGCGGTGTCGTACAACACCTGCGCGCGCTGGCTGGCCTGCCAGGCAAACTCATCCAGTTCGGCGTTTTTTTCCACCAGCAATTGCTGGGACTCCGCCAGGAGCCGGCGTGCATCGTCGAGGGCTTCCCGGGCTTCGAGGCTCAGGACTTGCTCCTTGAGATGGACGTTGAGGTTTTCCAGCGCCCGCTGACTGTTGCTCTGCATGCGCTTGAGCCGCTGCATGGTGGCCAGGTGCGGTTTGAGCCGCAGGGTTTCCACCAGGGATTTACTCGACAGATCGAGCAGACTGTTCAAGCGCTCGGCAGTGACGCGCAGTACGCGCTCGCCGTTTTCGGTGGTACGCCTGGCCAGCTTGGGCGATACCGCCAGCGATTCGACGGGCACCGCCGGCTCTTCGATCGCGGGTGCGGGCGCTTCAACGTGCAGCTCGGCCATCACCAGCGCGGCGGGGGTCATGCTCGGTATCGCAGCAGCCATTGGATCGAGCAAGCGCCCCATCAATGCGACATACGCTTCGATGTCCGCAGCGCCCGGCGCATTGTTCGGTGTCGCGATGCGCATCAGCAGGTCGGTGCCTTGCAGCAACGCATCAATGTGTTCCGGGCGCAGGTACAAGCGCCCTTCCTGGGCACTGACCAGGCAATCTTCCATGACATGGGCAACGCTGACGCCAGCATCGACGCCGACGATCCGGGCCGCGCCTTTTAGCGAATGTGCCGCACGCATGCACGATTCGAGATGATCAGCCTGGGTCGGATCACGTTCCAGCGCCAACAAACCTGCGCTCAGCACCTGGGTCTGGGCCTCGGCTTCCAGGCTGAACAGCTCCAGCAACGAAGAGTCGCGCATTTGCTCGGGGGTCATGTGAGGCTCCGGGTCACGGCGGACATCAGCTGATCTTCATCCAGCCAGCGCAGGCTGCGACCTTTGAATTGCATCACGCCACGGGTGTACTTGGCACTGGCCTGCGCGCCAGAGCGGGACGCCGCTTCGAGGATGCGTTCGTCGATGGCATGTATTCCGTCCACTTCGTCTACCGGCACCACCACGGGACCGCCGTGGGCGGCGATGATCAGCATGCGCGGCACGACTCGCGCGCCGCTGGCAACGCTGCTGGTGCTATCGAGACCCAGCAACTCGACCAGAGAGAGGCACGCCACCAACGCACCCCGTACATTCGCCACCCCTAGCAAGGCCCGGGAGCGTTGATGGGGCAATGAATGAATGGTTTGCAACGGCGCCACTTCGACCAGGCTGCGAGTGGCCAGCGCCAGCCATTCTTCGCCGAGGCGGAACATCAGCAGCGAACGGGTTTTCACCTCGCTTTCGACGGCAATGGACGCTGACGCGCGTTCCTCCTGCTGCAACGCGTAGCGATCCAGCAGGCGCGTGGCGGCCGCCGAATACACCGCGCAATTACGGCAGTGAATGTGTTCGCTCAGCAGCGGGCAGGACTTGTCGCCGTGAATGCCAATGCGATTCCAGCAGTCGTCGATGGACTGGGCATCTTCATGGGTGACGTTCAAGGAGTCGGAGGCGATCATCGTTTACGCTCACTGTCGGCGGCGCGCTCGCTGCGGGCGGCGCGATCCTGCAATCGTCTGGCTCCCGCGGTATCCCCCTGGGATTGCAGCAAGGCGGCCAAGTGCATCAACGCATCGGCATGTTGCGGGTCGAGGTACAACGCCTTGCGATAAAAACCCTGGGCCTCGAGGACGCTACCGGCGACATCGCTGAGCAGCCCCAGCCAATAAAACACCTGGGCCACCGGTTCGTGGTGGCGTAGATAGTTATCACAAGCGGCACGGGCTTCGGCGCTTTTGCCTTCGTTGGCCAGCGCGGCGACGTTCGCCAGCAGCGCGGCGGCGTCGGATGTGCTTGGTGCGACCGAGTGCGATACCTGATTGACGCTGGCGAACGGGCGCCGTTGAGTCGGCATCGGCGCGACCCTGCGCACGGGTTGCGGCACCGGCAACGGTGTGGGTACGAATGCCGGCAGCGGCTCGGGCTCAGGAGCGCTATGGCGACTGAAGGCAAAGGATTGTGGGATGCCAATCGAACGCATGCCCAGGCGCCCCAGCAGACTGCCCTCCGCCGGGCCGATAAACAGTACCCCATCAACATGGGTCAAGCGCTTGAGTACCTCGAAAACCTGTTTCTGTGTTGGCAGATCGAAGTAGATCAGCAGATTGCGGCAGAACACGAAGTCAAAGGGTGGCTCGCTGGCGAGCAAGGTCGGATCGAGCAGATTGCCGACCTGCAGGCGCACTTGCTCCAGTACCGGGGCGCTGAGTCGATAGCCGTCGTTTTCGGCGCTGAAATGGCGGTCACGAAACGCAATGTCCTGACCGCGAAACGAATTCTTGCCGTATAGCGCTCGTCGGGCTTTTTCCACCGACAAAGGGCTGACGTCCATGCCATCGACCTTGAACTGGTGCGGCTTGAACCCGGCATCCAGCAGCGCCATGGCAATGGAATAAGGCTCTTCGCCGGTGGAGCACGGCAGGCTCAGAATCCGCAGGGCGCGCATGTTGTTGAGCTCGGCCAGGCGCCTGCTCGCCAGTTTCGCCAGGGTGGTGAAAGATTCCGGGTAACGGAAAAACCAGGTTTCAGGGACGATCACCGCTTCGATCAACGCCTGCTGCTCGTCGCTTGAACACTGCAAGGTGCACCAATATTCGTCGGCCGTCTGCGCTTGGGACGCGGCACTGCGTTGGCGTACCGCACGCTCGATGATCGCCGGGCCGACCGACGTCACGTCGAGGCCGATACGCTCCTTGAGAAAATCGAAAAACCGCTGGTCGCTACTCATTGCCACTGCTCCAGCAATGCCGGGTCAAGGGGTGGCGTCGGGTACAACAGCGCACGGACCTGATCGTCCAGCAGGTCGGCCACCCGCACCCATTGCAACAAACCCTGGGCATCTTCACGTACGGGCCCCAGGTACGGCGCCTGTGGATTGTCCAGGCCATAGGGCTGAAATTCCGCCGGATTGCAACGCACGGTGTCGGTGGCCCGTTCCAGAATCAGACCGAGTAATTGCGCCTGGGCGGTTGCATCCGGCCGGTAATGCACCAGCACCAGGCGCGTGCTGGTGCGCGCCTGCGCGGGCGTGCCGAAGGTCAATGCACTGAGGTCGATGACCGGCACCACCGCGCCACGATAGGCCAATACCCCGGCGACCCAATGCGGCGCCTGGGCAATCGGCTTCAATGGCAGGCGCGACAGCACTTCCGCCACCTCGATCGCCTGCAAGGCATACCGCTCGTGACCGATGCGAAACACCAGGAATAACGCGTGCGCCGCCTGTTTCACGGCAGAGCGCTTGGCCGTGAGTTCGCTCATCAGACTTTGAATCGCGAGACGCCGCTACGCAGCCCTACCGCCACCTGGCTCAGCTCGTCGATGGCGAAGCTGGCCTGGCGCAGGGATTCGACGGTCTGGCTGCTGGCATCACCCAATTGCACCAGCGCGTGGTTGATCTGCTCGGCGCCGGTGGCCTGGGCCTGCATGCCTTCGTTGACCATCAACACCCGCGGCGCCAGCGCCTGGACCTGATGGATGATCTGCGACAACTGCTCGCCCACCTGCTGCACCTCGAACATGCCGCGGCGCACTTCCTCGGAGAATTTGTCCATGCCCATCACACCGGCCGACACCGCCGATTGAATTTCGCGCACCATCTGCTCGATGTCGTAGGTGGCGACGGCGGTCTGGTCCGCCAGACGCCGGACTTCAGTCGCAACCACGGCAAAACCTCGACCGTATTCGCCGGCCTTCTCGGCTTCGATAGCCGCGTTGAGCGACAACAGGTTGGTCTGATCGGCGACCTTGACGATGGTGACCACCACCTGGTTAATGTTGCCGGCCTTCTCGTTGAGGATCGCCAGCTTGGCGTTGACCAGGTCGGCCGCGCCCATCACCGAATGCATGGTCTCTTCCATGCGCGCCAGGCCCTGTTGCCCGGAACCGGCGGCCACCGAAGCCTGGTCGGCGGCGGTGGACACTTCGGTCATGGTGCGTACCAGGTCACGAGACGTAGCGGCGATTTCCCGGGAAGTCGCGCCGATTTCAGTGGTGGTCGCGGCCGTTTCGGTGGCGGTGGCCTGCTGTTGCTTGGACGTCGCGGCGATCTCGGTGACCGATGTGGTCACTTGCACCGACGAGCGCTGGGCCTGGGACACCAGGGCGGTCAGCTCGGTCATCATGTCGTTGAAGCCGGTTTCCACGGCACCGAATTCGTCCTTGCGCTCAAGATTGAGACGCGAGCTCAGATCGCCCGTGCGCATGATTTCGAGGATTTGCACGATGCGATTCATCGGCGCCATGATGGCGCGCATCAGCAGCAGGCCGCAAAGGCCGGCGGCCAATACCGCGAACACCAGGGAAATACCCATGATGATCTTGGCGGTGAGTACCGCATCGTCGATGGCCGCCACAGCCTGGTCTGCCACTGCTTTGTTGTGGCGCAGAATATCACTGAGCTTCATTCGACCCGCTGTCCAGACGGGGGTCAGCTCTTCGTTGAACATCCTGATGGCTTCGGCGTCCTGGTTGCGTTTATGCAAATCCGTAACGGCGAGCAGGATGCGGTGGTAGTCCGCGTGGAGTTTTTCAAACGCGGCATATTCGACCTTGTCTTCATCCGTCGTCACCGTGGCGCGATAAAGCTCCATCTGCTCTTGCAAGCGCGCGGAGAAATCCTTGAAATCCGAGGCATCCTTGGCGGTGAAGCCCTGTCCCTGCTCCAGCCCGAGCATCTCCAACATCCGCAAGTAACTGTCGGACCAGGCGCCGCGGACCATCGAGCTGTAATACAAGCCCGGCAGCGCATCCTCACGAACGCTGGCTTCGCTGGTCTCGATCTTCAACAAGCGCGAATACGAGACGACCACCATCAGCAACATGATGGCGATAATTACCGCAAAGCTCGCCAAAATGCGTTGGCGCAACGTCCAGTTCTTCACAGTCAATCCTCGGGGCCATTTTGAAATGCGGGGAGTATAGCCGAGGGCGCTGTTTCATTTATAAGACGGTTGCGCCACTTCTCATCTCTTGGCAAAAAAAATCGAAGTGGTCGGTTTATAGTCAAAAGATCGCAGCCTGCGGCAGCTCCTACAGGTGCACGCCGATCCCTTGTAGGAGCTGCCGCAGGCTGCGATCTTTGAAGGCTTACATCGAAGCCTGGCGCACCTGCTTCTCCAGTTCGACCTTCAACCCTGGCGCCAACTTGAGTTGCCGCGCCAGCTCATCGAGGTAGGACTTCTCCATGAAGCTCTCCTCATCCACCAGCATCACACTGGCGATGTACATCTCGGCAGCCATTTCCGGGGTGCTGGCGGCGCGGGCGACATCGGTCGGATCCAGTGGCTTGTTCAGTTCCGCGTGAAGCCAGTGTTGCAGCTCCTGATCGTTGTCGAGCTTGCTGAACTCACCTTCGATCAGCTCGCGTTCGCGCGCGTCAATATGACCGTCTGCCTTGGCCGCGGCCACCAGGGCCTTGAGAATCGCCTGGCTGTGCTGCTCGGCTTGCGCCATTGGCAGGCGATCCAGGGTTTGCGGTTCGGTCTTCGGGGCCGTGCCCTGCTGGGCTTGCCAGTTGCCGTAGGCTTTGTAGGCCAGCACGCCCAATGCGGCGAGGCCGCCATAAACCGCGACCTTGCCTCCGACCTTGCGCGCCTTCTTGTTACCCAGCAGCAGGCCCATGGCCCCAGCGGCGAGGGCCCCGCCGCCCGCACCGGAGAGCAAGCTGCCGATGCCACTGCTCGCCCCCTTGTTCTGCGCCGCACCGGTATTTTTTTGCAACAGATCCTGGCCAGACTTGAGCAGTTGGTCGAGCAATCCACGGGTGATCATTTTCCGCCTCCACAAAAGGGTTTAACCGGACACTAAGGCCATCAGCCTAAATCGAAAGTGCCCGGCGCCCCCGGTGAGTTTGCTTCCAGATGTTGCTGGGAAAGAGCTCCTGCCAGTGCTTGTCCCATTACTGCCCAGAAGCCCATCGAAAAAAAAGATATACACTGCATAAAATCTATAAAAACCGCTTACCTGGTACGGCCTCATGATGACCCTGCGTCAAATCCGGCACTTCATTGCGGTGGCCGAGACCGGTTCGATCTCTGCCGCCGCGCAAACCGCGTTCATTTCACAATCCACCCTGACCCTGGCGATCCAGCAGCTCGAGCAGGAGATCGGCGTTGGCCTGTTCAATCGCCACGCCAAGGGCATGACCCTGACCCATCAGGGGCATCAGTTCCTGCGCCAGGCGCATTTGATCCTGGCCACCGTGGACAATGCCAAGCGCAGCCTGCAACAAAGCACCGACCAGGTGGCCGGGCAATTGATCGTCGGCGTGACCAGCCTGGTCGCCGGTTACTACCTGGCGGACCTGCTCACGCGTTTCCAGCGCGCCTACCCCAACGTCGAAATCCGCGTGATGGAAGACGAACGCCCCTACATCGAACATTTGCTGGTCAGCGGCGAGATCGATGTAGGGGTGCTGATCCTTTCCAACCTTGAAGACCGTCACGCCTTGCAGACCGAAGTGCTGACCCATTCACCCCATCGACTGTGGTTGCCGGCCCAGCATCCGCTGCTGGAACACGACAGCATCAACCTCGCCGACGTGGCCCGCGAGCCGCTGATTCAATTGAACGTCGATGAAATGGATCGCAACGCCCAGCGCATGTGGACAGCCGCTTCCCTGCAACCACGCATCACCCTGCGCACGGCCTCGACCGAAGCGGTGCGTAGCCTGGTGGCGGCCGGGCTGGGTGTTTCGATCCAGCCCGACATGACTTATCGCCCGTGGTCGCTGGAGGGCGACATCATTGAAGCGCGGCCGATTGCCGACCTGAGCCAGACCCTCGATGTCGGCCTGGCCTGGCGCCGCGGCACTGCGCGCCCGGCCTTGGTGGACCCGTTCCTGACCGTCGCTCGCGAGCAACCCCACGGCGGGCGCAAGCCATCTATTTAATCGAACGCCACCTTCAGTATTTAGAATTTGTCGACCTCGGGTCTGCGCACTAGTCTTGTCATATGTATATAAGACGGCCAGCCCCAGTCACAGGGAGCAGCATGGCCACACAAGAAAAGAGAACCCGAAGAATGGCTGGCGCACAGACCCCGTTGTTCACCGCATTGTTGATCGAAGGTGAATTAGTCGCAGGGCAAGGCCGTGTCGAGGCGATCCTCAACCCGGCCACCGGCGAAGTGTTGACGCACATCGCCGAAGCCAGCACCGAACAAGTCGAAGCCGCTATTCTCGCCGCGCACCGCGCCTTCGCCGGCTGGTCGCGGACCACGCCGCAGCAACGCTCGAACCTGTTGCTCGATATCGCCAACGCCATCGAAAAAAACGCCGACCTGCTCGCCCGCCTCGAATCCCTCAATTGTGGCAAGCCGTTGCATCTGGCGCGTCAGGACGACCTGAGCGCCACGGTCGATGTGTTCCGTTTTTTCGCTGGCGCCGTGCGCTGCCAGACCGGCCAGCTCAGCGGCGAGTACCTGCCGGGCTACACCAGCATGGTGCGGCGCGATCCGATTGGCGTGGTTGCATCGATTGCGCCGTGGAATTACCCGATCATGATGGCGGCGTGGAAAATCGCCCCGGCCCTGGCCGCCGGCAATACCTTGGTGTTCAAGCCCTCGGAGCACACGCCCCTGTCGATCCTGGCGTTGGCCCCGGCGCTGGCCGAGATCCTGCCGCCCGGCGTGATCAACATTGTTTGCGGTGGCGGCGAAGGCGTCGGCAGTCATCTGGTCAGCCACCCCAAGGTGCGCATGGTGTCGCTGACCGGCGATATCGTCACCGGGCAGAAAATCCTCCAGGCCGCGGCAAAGACCCTCAAGCGTACGCACCTCGAACTGGGCGGCAAAGCCCCCGTGATTGTCTGCAACGATGCCGACATCCAGGCGGTGGTCGAAGGCGTGCGCACCTACGGCTACTACAACGCCGGGCAGGATTGCACCGCCGCTTGCCGGGTGTACGCCCAGGCCGGCATTCACGATCGCCTGGTGGCCGAACTCGGCGCGGCGGTCAGCAGCCTGCGTTTCGCCGGTAAACGCGATGCCGACAACGAAATCGGCCCGTTGATCAGCACCCGCCAGCGCGACCGCGTGGCCAGTTTCGTCGAACGCGCCCTCGGCCAGCCGCATATCGAACGGGTGACCGGCGCGGCGGTGCATTCCGGTGCCGGCTTCTATTACCAACCGACGTTGCTCGCCGGTTGCAAGCAAGGCGATGAAATCGTCCAGCGCGAAGTGTTCGGGCCGGTGGTCACCGTGACCCGATTCGATCAGCTGGAACAGGCGGTGGATTGGGCCAACGACTCGGAATACGGCCTGGCCTCGTCGGTCTGGACGCAGAACCTGGACAAGGCGATGCAGGTTGCCGCGCGGTTGCAGTATGGCTGCACCTGGATCAACAGCCATTTCATGCTGGTCAGCGAGATGCCCCACGGCGGGCTCAAGCGTTCGGGTTATGGCAAGGACCTGTCCAGCGATTCACTCCAGGACTACAGCGTGGTGCGGCACATCATGGCACGCCACGGGCAGCATCTCTGACTACGCTAATAACAAGCCGTTAACGGCATGCTTCACCACGTTCACCACTGCCCCGACCATAATTTGAAGAAGAGGGAAACCCCATGTTCGCGCACAAGACCGCACTGCTCAGTGCCATCACCCCCTTACTGCTGGCCAGTAGCGTGTTTGTCCAGGCCGCCGAGCCATTGAAGGCCGTCGGTGCCGGCGAAGGCCAGCTGGATATCGTCGCGTGGCCTGGCTACATCGAACGTGGCGAAAGCGACAAGGCCTACGACTGGGTGACCGGTTTCGAGAAAGAAACCGGCTGCAAGGTCAACGTGAAAACCGCTGCGACCTCCGATGAGATGGTCAGCCTGATGGCCAAGGGTGGTTATGACCTGGTGACCGCGTCGGGCGATGCCTCGCTGCGCCTGATCGTCGGCAAGCGCGTGCAGCCGATCAACACGGCGTTGATCCCGAACTGGAAGAACCTCGATCCGCGCCTGAAGGATGCGCCGTGGTATGTGGTCAACAAGCAGACCTACGGCACCCCGTACCAGTGGGGGCCGAACGTGTTGATGTACAACACCAACGTCTTCAAGACCGCGCCCGACAGCTGGGGCGTGTTGTTCAACGCGCAGAACCTGCCGGACGGCAAGCCGAACAAGGGCCGCGTGCAGGCCTATGACGGTCCGATCTACATCGCCGACGCAGCGCTGTACCTGAAATCCGCCAAGCCGGAACTGGGGATCCAGAACCCCTACGAACTGACCGAAGCGCAATACAAGGCCGTGCTCGATCTATTGCGCGCCCAGCAGCCGTTGATCCACCGCTACTGGCACGACACCACCGTACAGATGAGTGACTTCAAGAATGAAGGTGTGGTGGCGTCCGGGGCCTGGCCGTATCAGGTCAACGGCCTGATCAATGAGAAACAGCCGATCGCCTCGACCATCCCCAAAGAAGGCGCCACCGGGTGGGCCGACACCACCATGATGCACACCGATGCCAAGCACCCGAACTGTGCCTATAAGTGGATGGACTGGTCGCTGCAACCGAAAGTCCAGGGTGACGTGGCGGCTTGGTTCGGTTCGTTGCCAGCGGTACCGGCGGCGTGCAAAGAGAGCGAACTGCTTGGCGCCGAAGGCTGCAAGACCAACGGTTTCGACAACTTCGACAAGATCGCCTTCTGGAAAACCCCGCAGGCCGAGGGCGGTAAATTCGTGCCGTACAGCCGCTGGACCCAGGACTACATCGCGATCATGGGCGGTCGCTGACACATCCACCGATCGTTCCCACGCTCTGCGTGGGAATGCATCACTGGACGCTCCGCGTCCATTCGCGCAGAGGTGACGCAGAGCGTCACGGGCTGCATTCCCACGCGGAGCGTGGGAACGATCATCAATGAAGATTTCAGAAGTCCAGGCAGGGCCGCTGCGACGGCCTTCGCCTTTTTGGAGCACCGCACCATGACGCTTGCAGTCCAGTTCACCAACGTTTCCCGTCAGTTCGGCGAAGTGAAAGCCGTTGACCGGGTTTCCATCGACATCCAGGACGGCGAGTTTTTCTCCATGCTGGGGCCTTCCGGCTCAGGCAAAACCACTTGCCTGCGCCTGATCGCCGGTTTTGAACAACCGAGCGCGGGTTCCATTCGTATTCATGGCGAGGAAGCCGCCGGCCTTCCGCCTTACCAGCGTGATGTGAACACCGTGTTCCAGGATTACGCGCTGTTCCCCCACATGAACGTTCGCGACAACGTCGCCTACGGCTTGAAAGTCAAAGGCGTCGCCAAGGCCGAACGCTTGAAGCGCGCCGAAGAAGCCCTCGACATGGTCGCCCTTGGCGGCTACGGCGAGCGCAAGCCGGTGCAACTTTCCGGTGGCCAGCGCCAGCGTGTGGCCCTGGCCCGTGCCCTGGTGAATCGCCCACGGGTGTTGCTGCTCGACGAACCGCTCGGCGCGCTGGACCTGAAGTTGCGCGAGCAGATGCAAGGCGAATTGAAGAAGCTGCAACGCCAGCTGGGCATCACCTTCATTTTCGTCACCCACGACCAGACCGAAGCGCTGTCCATGTCCGACCGCGTCGCCGTGTTCAACAAGGGTCGCATTGAACAGGTCGATTCGCCGCGCAACCTGTACATGAAACCTTCGACCACCTTCGTCGCCGAATTCGTCGGCACTTCCAACGTGATTCGCGGTGACCTGGCGAAGCAGTTGAGCGGCAATCCCCAGCCGTTCTCGATTCGCCCGGAACACGTGCGCTTCGCCGAAGGCCCGTTGGCCAGCCATGAGATCGAAGTCAGCGGCCTGCTGCACGATATCCAATACCAGGGCAGCGCCACCCGCTACGAATTGAAGCTGGAAAACGGCCAGACCTTGAACATCAGCCAGGCCAACAATCAATGGCTCGACACCAGCGCCCAGCACCAGACCGGGCAACGCCTGAGCGCACGCTGGGCCCGTGAAGCGATGATCCCGCTGCACGACACCCTGACAGGCGGGGTGTGACATGAGCACCCTGGCTGTTCCTCATTCCTCGTCGGGCGGCTCGGCGTTGCGCAGGTTTTCCAACCTGCTGTACCGCCGGCCGAACCTGTACCTGTCGATGCTGCTGGTGCCGCCGTTGCTGTGGTTCGGCGCCATTTACCTGGGTTCGTTGCTGACGTTGCTGTGGCAAGGTTTCTACACCTTCGACGACTTCACCATGGCGGTCACCCCTGACCTGACCCTGGCGAACTTCGCCGCGCTGTTCCAGCCATCGAACTTCGACATCATCCTGCGCACCCTGAGCATGGCGATTGTCGTGTCCATCGCCAGCGCCATCGTCGCCTTCCCGATTGCCTACTACATGGCGCGCTACACCTCGGGTAAAACCAAGGCATTTTTCTACATCGCCGTAATGATGCCGATGTGGGCCAGCTACATCGTCAAGGCCTACGCCTGGACGCTGCTGCTGGCCAAAGGCGGCGTAGCACAGTGGTTCGTGCAGAACCTGGGGCTTGAATCGTTATTGCAGTTTGTGCTGGGCATCCCGGGGGTCGGCGGCAGTACCTTGTCGACCTCGCACCTGGGGCGCTTCATGGTGTTCGTCTACATCTGGCTGCCCTTCATGATCCTGCCGATCCAGGCCTCGCTGGAACGCCTGCCACCGTCACTGCTGCAAGCGTCCGCCGACCTCGGCGCCAAGCCGCGCCAGACCTTCATGCAGGTGATCCTGCCGCTGTCGGTGCCGGGTATTGCGGCAGGCTCCATCTTCACGTTCTCCCTGACCCTGGGCGATTTCATCGTGCCACAACTGGTCGGCCCGCCCGGTTACTTCGTCGGCAGCATGGTGTATGCCCAACAAGGTGCGATCGGCAACATGCCAATGGCTGCAGCCTTCACCCTGGTGCCGATCGTGCTGATCGCCATCTACCTGTCCATCGTCAAACGACTGGGGGCCTTCGATGCACTCTGACAAAGCATCCCTGGGCTTGCGTATCGCCGCCTGGGGCGGGCTGGTGTTCCTGCACTTCCCGATCCTGATCATCTTCCTGTATGCCTTCAACACCGAAGACGCGGCGTTCAGTTTCCCGCCCAAGGGTTTCACCCTGAAGTGGATCGGCGTGGCGTTCTCACGGCCCGACGTACTGGAAGCGATCAAGTTGTCGCTGCAGATCGCGGCCATTGCCACGTTGATTGCCATGGTGCTTGGCACGCTGGCGTCGGCGGCGCTGTACCGACGGGACTTTTTCGGCAAGCAAGGTATCTCGTTGATGCTGATCCTGCCGATTGCCCTGCCGGGGATCATCACCGGTATCGCATTGCTGGCGACGTTCAAGACACTGGGCATCGAGCCGGGGATGTTCACCATCATCGTCGGCCACGCGACCTTCTGCGTGGTGATCGTCTACAACAACGTCATCGCCCGCTTGCGCCGTACCTCCCACAGCCTGATCGAAGCCTCGATGGACCTCGGCGCCGATGGCTGGCAGACCTTCCGCTACATCATCCTGCCGAACCTCGGCTCGGCGCTGCTGGCCGGCGGCATGTTGGCGTTCGCGCTGTCGTTCGACGAGATCATCGTCACCACCTTCACCGCCGGCCATGAACGCACCCTGCCGCTATGGCTGCTCAACCAGCTCAGCCGCCCACGGGACGTGCCGGTGACCAACGTCGTGGCGATGCTAGTGATGATGGTGACGATGCTGCCGATCCTCGGTGCCTATTACCTGACCCGGGGGGGTGAGAGCGTGGCCGGTAGCGGCGGGAAGTAACTGATTACAAACCTGTAGGAGCTGCCGCAGGCTGCGATCCTTTGATCTTGCTTTTGAAGATCAAGATCAAAGGATCGCAGCCTGCGGCAGCTCCTACAGGGGCCGGTTTCTGCAGATAAAAATAATTAGCTTTGAAGAGGACGATGTCATGCAAACCCAACTCTTGATCAACGGCCAACTGCTCACCGGCGAAGGCCCCGCCCAACCGGTGTTCAACCCGGCGCTAGGGCGCGTGCTGGTGGAAATCAACGAGGCCAGCGAAGCCCAGGTCGATGCCGCCGTGCGCGCCGCCGATGCCGCGTTCGACAGCTGGTCGCAGACTCCGCCCAAGGAGCGTTCGCTGCTGCTGCTCAAACTCGCCGACGCCATCGAGGCCCACGGCGAAGAGCTGGCCAAGCTCGAATCGGACAA